>JBAXCK010000035.1:0-24486 GCA_037141465.1 Mycobacteriaceae bacterium
CTACAGCTTGCCCTCGACGATCGACTCCGGTGGCCTGTACGGATTCATCCCCTCCACTCTCACCTCCGGCACCCCCAGCCTTCCCAAGACTCCAAACAGCAACGACAGCAAGAGCTACCTGCCCCCGAATTCGAACATAATGATTCAGGCCGGCCCGACGGTGCTGGAGGACTACACCGTTCCGGCCTATCCGACACCACCCTGCTCGGAATGCTCGCCGCCATCCCCCTGGTTCTCGGGGGAAACTCACTTCAATAGCGGCTACATTCCCTTCACACGCCAACCGATCTACGTTTCCTACGATCCTGTCGGGACAATGATTTTTGACGCAGTATCACTCGAATGGCTAATAGAGATGTAACCGGACCGGCCACGTGTGTCACATTCGCAGTCGGCGCGCCAGTGGCGATGTTGACAAGAGTGTTGACAAGACACGCAGAAGGCCAGGGTTTGTGGCCCTGGCCTTTTGCTATATCGGTGGAGCTGCCGGGAATCGAATTAGGCTTCTATCCGCTCAATTTTGGGGCGTTTCCGCAGTTCAGGTGGGGTAAATGAAGATTGGTCAAATTGTGTGCCATACACAGAACGACATGAAACAACATTTCAAGTACCTGGGGAAACGCGAGATCTGCTGGCGCTACCAGCAGGCGTTAAATGGAAGGGGCCTCATCATCTCGACGACCCTCCAAGTTCGGCGGGATCGAAGCCGCCGACGAAAACCAGGCTGTTGCGGCTGGTGAGTTCGTTGATGCGCAGATCTTTGTAGGGCAAGTACTCCGCCGAGTGATACCACTCCTCGGCGACCTGCATGCTCGGAAAGCGGAGGACGGCTGCCCAGTTTCCGTCGAAGTCACCTTCCTTGGTTTGCGGAGCGGGTGATCCCGCGATCATCTGCGCACCGAACTTGTCCAGGATGGGGAAGACGTATTGCGCGTACCGTTCGTTGAACTCGGCAGGATCATTGATCGTGATCTGCACCATCGCGTAGGCGGGTGTGGTGTCGTCAGTCATCGAGGTTTGCTCCTTCAGTTGATTCGAGCGATTCCGTTATGGAATTCATTGAGGTGGATGTAGGACCAGTCGGCGAGGGCTTCGATGATGGGTCGTAACGCCGCACCGCTGTCGGTGAGAGTGAATGCGTTGTTGCGGGCGGAGGCGTTCGGGTCTGCTCGTTCGATGAGTTTGAGCTCGGTGAGGAGTTTCAGCCTCGACGCCAGGATGTTGGTCGAGATGCGTTCCGGTGAGTCGAGGAACTGTGAGTACGTACGCGTTCTGTTCACGATCAGATCCCGGATGATCAGCAGAGACCATTTGTCGCCGAGCACGTCGAGCGCGGAACTGATCGGGCAGCATGAGCGCCACCCGGGGCGCCCGGTGTCAGATGTCATGACCTCATCATCCATCCGCTCACACCGCGATCGCCTCAGGCGGTGAGATCGCCGCAGCCATGTCCCGCACCGAGGTCTCGATCGGCGTCGGGTCCCAGCCGAGAAGATCGATCGTGGCGCTGTTGTCGAACGACGCCTTCTGGCCCACCATCGGCAACATCCCCTTGACCTCGCGGTCGAACAGGCCCATGACCTTGAGCACGGTGGTCGGCGCTTTCCGGGAGGGCGCTTTGCGGTAGCCCGCGTCGCGGAGGATGCCGGCCAAAGTAGACATCGACACCGGTTCGGCTCCGGCGGCGATGAACCGCTTTCCGGCGGCGTTCTGGGCGGTCAGCGCCGCAACGTGAAGCCGCGCGACATCACGAACATCGACCATGCCCATGCTCAGGTCGGGGATCATCGGCATCTTGCCGCTGATCATGCTCGTCATCATCGCCACGCTCTGACCATCCATGTGTGCCCCCAGTGACGGACCGAAGACCGCACCCGGGTTGATCACCGTCAATTCCATCCCGCCGGCAGCGACAGCGTCCCACGCGGCGCGCTCTGCCAGCGTCTTGCTCCGGGCGTAGGCGCCGATATTCGCGGTGGTGTCCGACCAGGCGTCGGGCCCGTAGCGCCCGCTGGGCTTTCCCGCGATGACCGCGAACGTCGATGAGGTCAGAACCAGGCGCCGAACACCGGAGCGCTGCGCGGCGGCCACCACCCGCCTGGTCCCCTCTACCGCCGGCGCGATCAGCTCGTTCTCGTCGCGGGGTTCGGCCAACACGAACGGCGAGGCGACGTGCATCACGTACGTCACGCCCGACATCGCCTCAGCCCACCCGTCATCGGCGAGGAGATCCGCCCGCACAAACCTGAGCCGGCCCGCGGGGGCGACTTTTGCCAGGGCGTACCTGGTCGATTCGGCCTTGGACGGGGAGCGAACTACCCCGACGACCTCGTAGCCCGCGCGTAGCAGCTCCGCCGCGCAGTGCTCACCGATGTATCCGGTGATCCCGGTCAGCAGTACCCGTTCGGTCATGTCTTGACTCCTCATCCCGCGCGCGGCTAATAACTTGTGGTTTGCAAGCTACGGGACTCGCTTGTGAAATGCAAGTCATACTTCACCGTAAGACAAGCGAGACCGAAAGGCCTGGTCCATCACACAGATGCGGATGAGAAACACAACAGGCCAGACCTTTCGGCCTGGCCTGTTGTGTTGGAGCTGCCGGCAAATCGAGCCACCTTGAAAGATCTAGTAAGGCGACAGCGTCGTCGCTGAGGCATCCCTAGTCCTTAGCCCTAGACATACCCAGCATTTTGGCGATGCCGCCGGCCGCTACTCCCCCTCGAGATCTCTCTCTGCTGGTGCGCTGCTGGTTTTGCCTTTTTTCAGTTCGTGTCGAGCCTCTGAACTGCGGTTATATGGTGGAGCTGCCGGGAATCGAACCCGGGTCCTACGGCATTCCCTCAAGACTTCTCCGTGCGCAGTTCGCTATGTCTCTACTTGGATCTCCCGGTCACGCGAACAAGCCGAGATGACGATCCCAGTCGCTGTGAGTGTCCCTTTGAGTCCCGCGACCGGACTCATCGGTGGATCCCTCTAGCTGATGCCAGGGTCCGGGCCGAGGGCCTTCCCGGTCTGACAGACCAGCCGTCGCTTAGGCAGCGAGGGCGTAGTCGCGCTGATTGGAATCGGCGCTTAATTGGTTGCATCGACGCTTACGGTGGTCTCTTGCCTGCACCGGCACGCTTCCCTTGATTCGATGCGCGAAGTCGAAACCTTTCAGCCCCTCGCACCACCGGCCGATGGATTCCGGCCGATAAACCAATGGTACGGGATACAACCGACAAACCGAGGCACTGATTCCCGCCGCCCACAGTCATCCCTGCCAACTGGGCTTTCCGGCTCCCCCACGCTCCGGCGGCTATCGTTGGTAGATGGGTTCCCTGCCGCCCGGGCCGCGGCTCCCCAAGCCGGTGCAGACAGCGGCGATCCTGCGCAGTTGGCCGCGCTACGTCGCCTGGGCCCACCGCCGTTACGGCACGATCTTCACGCTGCGCGCCGCCGGCATCGGCACCGTCGTCTACCTCACCGATCCCGCCGACATCAAGACGGTGTTCGCCGGCGATCCGGCGGTCTTCCACGCCGGTGAGGCCAACTCGGTCCTTGCCGGGATGGTGGGTGACTCCTCTGTACTCGTCCTCGACGACGATCTGCACCGTGACCGGCGGCGGTTGATGATGGCGCCGTTCCACCGCGACGCCGTCGCGCGGCAGGCCCCGGTGATGGCCGAGATCGCCGCCGAGAACATCGCAGGATGGCCGGTGGGGGTCGCGTTCCCGGTGGCTCCCCGGATGTCGCAGCTCACCCTTGAGGTGATCCTGCGGACCGTCGTCGGCGCCACCGATCCGGCCAGACTCGCCGAATTGCGGCGGGTTCTGCCGGCAGCACTGGGCATGGGACCGTGGGCCACCTTGGCCGTCGCCAACCCGAAACTGATGCAGCGACGGCCGTGGCGTTACGTCCGCCGCCGCATCGCCGAGGCCGATGCGCTGTTGTACGCCGAGATCGCCGACCGTAGGAACGATCCCGATCTCGCTCAACGCACCGACGTGCTGGCCATGTTGGTCCGAGCCGCCGATGAGGACGGGCGGCACATGAGCGACAGCGAACTGCGCGATCAGTTGATGACGCTACTGGCCGCCGGGCATGACACCACCGCGACCTCGTTGTCATGGGCTCTGGAGCGTCTCACCCGCCACCCCGAGTTTCTCGCCAAAGCCGTGGCAGCCGCTGAAGCCTCGGCGGCCGGCGACGCGAACGGTGACGAGTATCTCGAGGCCGTGGCCAAGGAAACGCTGCGGATCCGGCCGGTGGTCTTCGACGTCGGCCGAAAGCTCACAGCGCCGGTGCAGATCGGCGGATACCTATTACCGGCCGGGGTGATGGTGGCCCCGGGCATCGGCCTGGTGCATCGCGATCCGACGATCTATGACGACCCCGATCGTTTCGATCCCGATCGGATGCTCGGTGCGACGTTGAGCCCCACCACCTGGTTGCCCTTCGGCGGCGGCAACCGCCGATGCCTGGGAGCGACGTTCGCCCTCGCCGAAATGAAAGTCGTGTTGCGCGAGGTTCTTCGGCGGGTCGAACTTCACACCACCAACGCGCCCGGCGAACGACAACGGGTCCGCCACGTCATTCTCGAGCCACACCGCGGAGCCGTCGTCACCGTATGGGCGCACCGGGCCGTCGATGCGGCACGCCCGACTGTGCAGGAAGACCGCTGTCCGGTGACGGCTCGCTCGACGACCCCTTAGATCACGTAGTTGAGGTTTTCGACGATGCGACGGCCGGCGTCGGCGTCGCCGTCGTAGCTGATCTCCTGCGAGCGATCGGCGAACATCGGCCGGCCACCAGCCAGTCGGGTGAACTGCAGGCCGTCGACGCCGATCGTCACGGTGGGATCCTGCCCGCCGAAGTCATCGACGAGGGCTGCCCGGCCGTCGACCGCGACGCGGATGTCGCGGGCCACCGGCCCGGTCAGCCGGATCAGCACGCGCGAACCGTCGGGTGCCTTCCCCTTCTTGCCGACCACGAAGGCCATGCTGGTCGCCATTTCGTCGAGTGCGAGACGCACGTCGGGCCCGGCAAGGTCGGCGTCGGCGGGCGGACGGCCCACCGCGTGGCGGATATCCTGCTCGTGGATCCAGCAGTCGAACACCCGCACCCGCATGAACCGGCCGTAGCTGTCCGGGCCGGCGGGGGTGAACGTGACGGTGTTCCACTCCTCGATCGGCATCGAGGACAGCGCGGCTTTGCGGCGGGTGGAGGTCTCCCGGAACTTCGCCATCATGGCCGCCGGTGACTCACTTCGCAGCTGCTCCACCCAGCGCTCGTTGAGCGCGCCGATGTCGTTGTGCACGTGCTCACGTCCCTCGACGTCGATGTCGGGGGTCGGCGCGCCCGACAGCATCGTCTCGGTGCCGATGATGTGAGAGACGACGTCCTGCACCGTCCAGCCGGGCAGCGATGTCGGGGTCTGCCACTGTTCATCGCCCAACCCGTCGAGGAGCGATTCGATGGAGTCCCAGGACGCGAACAGCGCGGCGAGGACGTCGTTCTTGTCAAGGACGGTGCGGGGCTTCTCGGCATCTGACACAACCCAGATGCTAACGAACCCCGAGAACACCGATACATTGCGATCCATGGGGCCCTACCGGATCATCGCGGTGACGGCATTGCTGGCTGCGGCGGCCATGTCCGGGTGCGGCTCTGACGCCACGCCCACCGCCGGTGCGCTACCGGCCGGGCAGATGGTCTTCATGGTGAGGCAGTACGGCGGGATGGTTCCGGCCGTCATCTCGGCCATGCAGTCCCCGTCGCTGGCCGTCTTCGGTGACGGACGGGTGCTGACGTCACAGAAAGACTCTGCCCTGCAACCCCTTCCGGCACGCTATGCGGTCGCCGACGTGGGTGCTGAGGCGGTGCGCGCCTTCGTGGCCGACGTGCGATCCGGTGGCCTGCTCAACGGTGCAACGGACTTCGGCAGCCCGCGGGTGACCGACGTGAGCACCACCGAGGTGATGGTCCAGGACGCCTCCGGCCGCGCCGAGGCGCGCGTCTACGCCCTCAGCGCACGCTTCGACGACGCGCTGAGCCCGGCCCAGCGCGACGCGCGCTCCCGGCTACGGGCACTGATCGAACAGGCCGGCGCCCTGGGCGCCGGGGCACCCACCGCCGACTACGTGCCGGAGCGAATCCTGGTCAGCGAACCGCTGCCCGGCCGCAACACCGAGACCGCCGTGACGGCCTGGCCCGGTCCCCCACCGTCGGGGTTTCTGGCACCGGCGGACGGCGGCCGGGTGATCGCCTGCGGAGAACTCACCGGCGCCGACGCGGGCACCGTCTATCAGGCAGCGCTGAATAACCCGGGCGCGCTATGGCTCGTCGACGGTGTCACGCGCGTGCTGGCGGTCAACCCGCTGCCGGTCGGCGCTTCTTGCGACGGCTAAGCACAGGCGCCGATCAGATCTTGCCCTTGCTGCGCCGGCCCAACTCGCGGATCACGTCGCGTTGGGCGTCACGGCGGGCGATGTCCGCGCGCTTGTCGTAGGCCTGCTTGCCGCGGGCCAGAGCGAGTTCCACCTTCACCTTGCCGTCGAGGAAGTACATCGACAGCGGAACCAGCGTCAGGTTGCCGTCGCGGATCTTGCCCATCAGCATGTCGATCTGGCGGCGGTGCAGCAGCAGTTTGCGGTTGCGCCGCGGGGCGTGGTTGGTCCAGGTTCCGTGGTGATACTCCGCGATGTGCAGATTGCGCAGCCACACCTCGCCGTCGTCGACGGTCGCGAACGCGTCCGCCATGGATGCCGCGCCTTCGCGCAGACTCTTCACTTCGGTACCGGTGAGCACCACCCCGCATTCGAAGACTTCTTCGACCGAGTAGTTGTGCCGCGCTTTGCGGTTGGTGGCGATCACCCGCTTACCGCCGCCTTTTCCGCCGGAGTTGTCCGGCTTCTTGGCGGCCCCCTTCTTGGCCACGGCTAGTTCCGGACGTAGAGCCGCAAGGTCACATAGGCGGTGACGGCGGCCATCACGACGCCGACGGCCAGCATCACCGGCGAGACGTAGAGGATGTCGGCATAGTCCACCCGTGCGATCAGGTTCGCTTGATAGAACTGATCCAGCGCCCTGTCGAGGAACAGCGACCGCACGATGATCAGGCCGATGATGGCCAGCACCACACCGATCGTTGCGGCGAAAACCGCCTCGAGCAGGAACGGCAACTGGGTGTACCAGCGGGTCGCGCCCACCATCCGCATGATCCCGATCTCGGTGCGCCTGGTGTAGGCCGCCACCTGAACCATGTTGGCGATCAGCAGGATCGCGCTGATGGCCTGCACCACCGCGATGGCGAACGCCGCATTGGACAGCCCGTCGAGCACCGCGAAAAGCCGGTCGATGAGATCCTTCTGGTTGAGGACGTTGAGCACCCCGGGCTGGCCCTGCATCTCGGTGTCGAAGCCGGTGTGCTGTTCGGGGTTGTTCAATTTGACGATGAACGACGCCGGGAAGGAGTCCTTGCTGGCGACGTCCTTGTACTCGGGGAACTTGGTGACCGCGTCGTTGTAGGCGTCGTCGCGGTTGAGGAAACGCACGCTCTTGACATCGTCGCGCGCCTCGATCTTGGCGCGCAGGGCTTTGCAGGCGTCACCGTCGCAGGTGGCGTCGTTCGCCGAGACGTCCGGGGTCAAGAAGACCTGGCTCTCGACGCGGTCGAGGTAGATGTTGCGCGATTGATCCGCCAGTCGCACCACCAGCAGGCCGCCGCCGAACAGTCCGACCGAGATCGCAGTCGTCAGGATCATCGCAATCGTCATCGTGACGTTGCGACGCAGGCCGGTGTAGACCTCGTTGACGAGGAAGCCGAAGCGCACTTAGCGGTCCATTCCGTAGATGCCGCGCTGCTCGTCGCGGACCAGGCGGCCC
Source organism: Mycobacteriaceae bacterium (assembly GCA_037141465.1). Classification (GTDB taxonomy): domain Bacteria; phylum Actinomycetota; class Actinomycetes; order Mycobacteriales; family Mycobacteriaceae; genus Mycobacterium. The sequence goes on from JBAXCK010000035.1 coordinate 7,867, forward strand.
AGCGAGAGTTCCACCACGCGCTGGCGCATGGAGTCGACGATGTGGTGATCGTGGGTGGCCATCACCACGGTGGTGCCGGTGCGGTTGATCCGGTCCAGCAGGTCCATGATGTCGCGGCTGGTCTCCGGATCGAGGTTGCCGGTGGGCTCGTCGGCCAGCAGCACGAGCGGCCGGTTGACGAAGGCCCGGGCGATCGCGACGCGCTGCTGCTCGCCGCCGGAGAGCTCAGCCGGCAGCCGGTTGGCCTTGCCGGAGAGTCCCACCATGTCGAGCACGTCGGGCACGACAGCCTTGATGGTGTCCGATGACTTTCCGATCACTTCGAGGGCGAAGGCGACGTTCTCGAACACGGTCTTCTGCTGCAGCAACCGGAAGTCCTGGAACACGCAGCCGAGCACCTGGCGCAGTTTGGGGATGTTGCGCCCCGAGAGTTTGTTGACGTGGAACTTCGACACCTGGACCTCACCGGAGGTCGGGGTGTCCTCGGCCAGCAGCAGCCGCATGAAGGTGGATTTACCCGACCCCGAGGGCCCGATCAGGAAGACGAACTCACCCTTGTCGATCTTGACGCTGACGTTGTCCAGCGCAGGCCTGGTGGAGGCCTTGTACTGCTTGCTGACGTGGTCAAGGGTGATCATCACGGTTGCTGAGTCTAGCGGCGGGCGGCTCAGGTCCTCGGTGGCGGCGCGGGTGGCACCGGCCCGGGTGGCAGTGCTGACGGCACCGGCGTTGTCACCGGGGGCGATGACATCGGGGCCGGGGATGACGGGGCCGGGGATGACGGGGCCGGGCTCGTGGGCTCGCCGGGGACGCTCGGCGGCGCGGTCTCCGGACCTGAAGAGGACGCCGGTGTACTCGCCTCGGTGGTCGTCGGCGTCGTGGTGGTGGTGGTCGGCGTCTGGCGTTGGAAGTCGGTGCGCGGCGCCCAGGTGTAGGCCGGGTCGGGGATGAAGCCCGGCGGGACCACCTCGCTGGCCGGAACCTGGGACGGCGCCTCCTCGAAGGAGGGTTCGTAGACCTCGTAGAGCCACCAGATGGCGGCGAACGCGACGATCAGTGCAAGCGTGGACGTGCGCAGCCGCCCACCGAAAAGGTAGGCCGGAAACGTGCGACCCTCGCGCGGATTCACTTGACCGGATCCTGGGCCATAGCGACGGTCTCCGCCGCCGTGACAATGCCCGCCTGGGTGAGCGCGGCGATCACCAGCATCCTCAGTCGCCGGCCCACCTCGAATTGCTTACCGGGCAACGTGCGGGCCACCATCCGAAGGTTGACGGTGTCCAGGCCGATGCTCTCCACGCCCATCAGTTTCGGCTTGTCCAGTAGCAGGTCTTCCAGTTCCGGATCGGCGACGGCGCTGTCGCACACCCGGTGCAGCACACCGTTGACGCTCTTGAGGTTCGCGGTGATCGGAACGGGGATGTCGATCACGGCTCGCGCCCAGTCCTTGGAGAGGTTGAGCGTCTTCATGATCTGACCGTTGGGGATCGTGTACATCTCCCCTTCCGGCGTGCGCAGCTTCGTCACCCGCAGGGTGACGTCCTCGACGGTGCCCATCGCATCGTTGTTGGAACCGAGCGTCAGCGCAACCAGATCGCCGAAGCCGTACTGCTTCTCGGTGATGATGAAGAATCCACTCAGCAGGTCCTGAACCACGCGCTGCGCGCCGAAGCCCACCGCCGCGCCGATCACGGCGGCCGGCGCGACCAGCGAACTGACTGGTACAGCGAGGATGTCGGTGATCTCAACGATCACCATCACGGCGAGCAATGCGATCAGCACGTAGGAGACCACCGATGCGACGGCCTGGCGGTGCTTTGCGCTCTCGGATCGCACCAGATCGTCACTGCGCTGGAAACGCGAGTCGATACGCCGGGTGACGCGTTGCGCAGCCCAGCTGATGAACCGTGCGGCCAGCAGTCCGCCGATCAGCAGCAGCGCGATCTGCAAGCCGCGGGTCAGAATCCAGCCGCCTACCTCGCTGTGCCAGAAGTCGTGCCAGCGTGCCTGCAAGTCAGTCGTCATCTCTTCGATTGCGCCACCGGATACCCGCTTCCAGGAATCCGTCGATGTCCCCGTCCAGTACCGCCGCGGGATTGCCGACCTCGTATTCGGTCCGCAGATCCTTGACCATTTGGTAGGGGTGCAGAACGTAGGACCGCATCTGGTTGCCCCAGGATGCGCCGCCCTCGCCTTTGAGCGCGTCGAGCTCGGCGCGCTCCTCCGACCGTTTGCGTTCGAGCAGTTTGGCCTGGAGCACCCGCATGGCAGACACCTTGTTCTGCAGCTGCGATTTTTCGTTCTGGCAGGTCACCACGATACCGGTCGGGATGTGCGTCAGGCGAACCGCCGAGTCGGTGGTGTTCACCGACTGCCCCCCGGGACCGCTGGACCGGTAGACGTCCACCCGCACGTCGGCCTCGGGGATCTCGATGTGGTCTGTGGTCTCCACCACAGGCAGCACCTCGACTTCGGCGAACGAGGTCTGCCTGCGGCTTTGGTTGTCGAACGGGCTGATCCGCACCAGCCGGTGGGTGCCCTGCTCCACCGAGAGCGTGCCGTAGGCGAACGGTGCGTGCACGGCGAAGGTCGCGCTCTTGATACCGGCCTCCTCGGCGTAGGACGTGTCGAACACCTCAATGCCGTAGCCGTGTTGCTCAGCCCACCTGATGTACATCCGCATCAGCATCTCGGCCCAGTCGGCGGCGTCCACCCCGCCGGCGCCGGAACGGATGGTGACCAGCGCCTCTCGTTCGTCGTACTCGCCGGAGAGCAGGGTGCGGACCTCCATCGCCTCGATGTCGGCCTGCAGCGACTTCAGTTCCGCGTCGGCTTCGGCCAGGGCGCGCTCGCCCTCGGCTCCCCCCTCTTCGGAGGCCAGTTCATAGAGCACCGGCAGGTCGTCGAGCCGGCTGCGCAACGCCTCCACCCGCCGCAATTCACCCTGGGCGTGCGACAGCTCACTGGTGACCTTCTGGGCGTTGGCCTGGTCGTCCCACAGGTTCGGGCCGGACGCCTTCTGCTCCAGCTTCTCGATCTTGGTGCGCAGGCCGTCGGTGTCGAGCACCCGCTCCACCGTGGTGAGGGTGGTGTCCAGGGCTGCGATCTCCGTCTGACGGTCGAGGTCCACGGAGTGCCACGTTACCGGCGCGGACTAATATCCGAACATGCGTCCTTACCATGTCGCCGTCGTGGGTGCGGGGCCGTCGGGCTTCTTCGCCGCAGCGTCGCTGCTGCGCTTCGCAGACTCCTCCGTCGGCGACGGCGGCCCGGACGTCCGGATCGACATGCTCGAAATGCTGCCGACCCCATGGGGTTTGGTCCGTTCCGGGGTGGCCCCCGACCACCCGAAGATCAAGTCCATCAGCCGCACCTTTGAGAAGACCGCCGAGGATCCGCGGTTCCGCTTCTTCGGCAATATCACTGTCGGACAGCACGTCTCGGTCGACGAGCTCGCACAGCGCTACGACGCGGTGGTGTACGCGGTGGGCGCGCAGGCCGACCGGCCGATGGGCATCCCCGGTGAGGAGCTGCCCGGCAGCGTCGCCGCGGTCGACTTCGTCGGCTGGTACAACGCCCACCCGCACTTCGTCGAGATGACGCCGGACATCTCCACCGGCCGTGCCGTCGTGGTGGGCAACGGCAACGTCGCCATCGACGTCGCCCGCATCCTGGTCACCGACCCCGACGTACTCGCCAAGACCGACATCGCCGACCACGCGCTGGATCTGCTGCACGACCGCGGCGTGGCCGAGGTGGTGATCGCCGGCCGGCGTGGGCCGCTGGAGGGCGCCTTCACCACACTGGAGGTGCGCGAGCTCGGAGAGCTCGACGGCGTGGACGTCATCGTCGATCCGGCCGACCTCGCCGCCATCAGCGACGCCGACGCCGAGGCAGCCGGCAAGACCACCGCCGGCAACATCAAGGTGCTGCGCGACTACGCGCAGCGAACGCCCACCGAGGGCAACCGCCGCATCGTGTTCCGGTTCTTCACCTCACCGATCGAGCTGCGCGGCTCGGGCCGGGTGGAGGAGATCGTGCTGGGCCGCAACGAACTCGTCGAGGAGAGCGGCCGCAGGGTGGCCCGCGACACCGGCGATCGCGAGACGCTGCCCGCCCAGCTGGTGGTGCGTGCGGTCGGCTACCGCGGCGTCGCCATTCCCGGGCTGCCCTTCGACGAAGGCGCCGCGACCATCCCGCACACCGCCGGTCGCATCACCGGCCGCGAGCGCGACTACGTCACCGGCTGGATCAAGCGCGGCCCCTCGGGTGTGATCGGCACCAACAAGAGCGACTCGCAGGACACCGTCGACACCCTCGTCGCGGAGTTGTCCGGCAGCGAGCCGCGCGCCGAGGGCGACCGCTACGCCGAGGAACTCGAGGGCTGGCTCACGCAGCGTCAGCCCCGGGTGATCACCGACGCGCACTGGAAGGCCATCGACAGCCACGAACGCTCAGCCGGCGAGCCGCACGGCCGTCCGCGCGTCAAGCTCCCGAGCTTCGAACGGCTGCTGCACATCGGGCACCAGTAGGCGCCTCGCCGCGATTCAGGCCCGGCACTGCAAGTGCCCGCCTCTGAGCGACAACCTGGCGGGGGGACTCCGTGTCGCTCAGAGGCGGGCAAACGCGTCTATGCCGGCGGCGCGGGCGGGGGAACGGCCGGCGCGAAGAACCACTTGTCCGGGTTCTTCGGCGAGTACACCACCGGGATCAGCTGCCCCATCGTCGGCCAGTCGCCGGTGTCGACCGCCATCCGCTGGTAGACCACGTGCTCGGCGACGGTCGGCCCGGTGATCACCCCGCTGATCGTGACGAACTGCTCACCCGGCACCTCCGGCCGCGGGCTCACACCGGTGACCAGCAGCGTGCCCGACGCCATCTCGCCGCGCGGGCCGCGCCGGCCCATAAGTCTCGGACCGAGGATGAGGGCCAGCGCCCCGAGGATCAGCAGCAGCCCAGCGAACTCCATCATGGGGTCATGGTAGGACTGCACACGTGAACGGCGACGGTGCGGCGGAGGATCTGCGGCTGGCACTGGACCTCGCCCAGCGCGCCGACGCCATCACCTCCCAACGCTTCGGCTCACTGGACCTGCGGGTGGACACCAAACCCGACCTCACCCCGGTGACCGACGCCGACGAGGCCGTCGAGTCCGCGCTGCGCGAGATCCTGGCCCGGGAGCGTCCCGGTGACCACATCCTCGGCGAGGAGCACGGCGGCACCGCGGTGCCCGCCGGACGCCAGTGGGTGATCGACCCGATCGACGGCACCAAGAACTTCGTCCGCGGCGTCCCGGTGTGGGCCACGCTGATCGCGCTGCTGCACGACGGCACCCCCACCGTCGGCGTCGTCAGCGCGCCGGCGCTGAACCGGCGGTGGTGGGCCGCCACCGGACACGGCGCCCATGAGGCCACCGGCACCCGCCCGCCGCGGCGGCTGTCGGTCTCCGGCGTCGGCGATCTCGGTTCGGCGAGCCTGTCGTTCTCCAGCCTGTCGGGGTGGGCGCAGCGCGGACTGCGGGAGAGGTTCATCGGCCTCACCGACGCCGTCTGGCGGGTGCGCGGCTACGGCGACTTCTTCTCCTACTGCCTGGTGGCCGAGGGCGCGGTCGACATCGCCTGCGAACCCGAGGTCAAGCTGTGGGACCTCGCCGCGCTCGACATCCTCGTACGCGAGGCGGGCGGGCGGTTCACCAGCGTCACCGGCGTGCCGGGGCCGCACGGTGGCGACGCGGTGGCGACCAACGGACACCTGCACGCGTCGGTGCTCGCACACCTTACTCAAGAGTAAGATTGTGTCATGGCGCGAGACAGTGCAGTCGGCGCGCGACGGCCGAGACGCAACCTCCTCGACATCGGCATGGGTCTGCTCACCCCGGTGATCAGCAGCGAGCTCCTCGACCGCCGCGGCCTGCGTGACCGGTTCAACCGGGTGCTGAAGTTCGGCGTCCAACACGGGTTCTCCGCCGTCGGCGCCTCCACCCGGCAGTTCAAGAAGGTGCAGGGGCTGGGTAGGCCCGCCACCCGACTGGCGCCGAGCACAGTCGGCTACTTCGACCTCACCCCCGACGACGACCAGAAGATGATCGTGGCCACGGTCACCGAATTCGCCGAGGAATTCCTGCGACCGGCCGCCCGCGACGCCGACGCAGCCGCCGCCCACCCGGCGGAGCTGATGGCCAAGGCCGCCGAACTCGGCATCACCGCGATCAAGGTGCCCGAAAGCTTCGACGGCATCGCCGAGAACCGCACCACGGTCACCAACGCCCTGGTGGCCGAGGCGCTGGCCTACGGCGACATGGGGCTGGCGCTGCCTCTGCTGGCGCCCGGCGGTGTCGCCTCGGCCATCACCCACTTCGGCGACGCCGGCCAGCAGGCCACCTATCTGGCCGAGTTCGCCGGCGAGCACGTCCCGCAGGCGTGCGTCGCGATCACCGAGCCCCACCCGCTCTTCGATCCGACCGTGCTGAAGACCGCCGCGGTGCGCACACCGAGCGGATACCGCATCGACGGAGTGAAGTCCCTGGTGCCCGCCGCCGCCGACGCCGAATTGTTCATCGTGGCAGCACAATTCAACGGACGCCCGGCGCTGTTCCTCGTCGAGGCGTCCACCCCCGGCATCACCGTCAAGCCCGATCCCAGCATGGGCATCCGGGCGGCTGCCCTCGGGCAGGTCAGCTTCGAGCGCGTGAGCGTGCCGGAGTCCGCACGCCTGGGCGACGACGAGTCCTACTCGCACATCCTCGCCCTGGCACGGCTGGGCTGGGCGGCACTGGCCGTCGGCACCTGCCACGCGGTGCTGGACTACGTCGTGCCCTACGTCAAGGAGCGCGAGGCCTTCGGCGAGCCGGTCGCCCGACGCCAAGCCGTCGCGTTCATGTGCGCCGACATCGCCATCGAGTTGGACGGGCTGCGCCTGGTGACCTGGCGCGGGGCGTCGCGATCCGATCAGGGTCTGCCGTTCGCCCGGGAGGCGGCCCTGGCCCGCAAGCTGGCCGCCGACAAGGGCATGCGGATCGGCCTGGACGGTGTGCAGCTGCTCGGCGGTCACGGGTACACCAAGGAGCATCCGGTCGAACGCTGGTACCGCGATCTGCGGGCCGTCGGCGTCGCTGAAGGAGTGGTGGTTCTGTAAATGACGATCAATCTGGAACTGCCGGCCAAGCTCGAGGCCGTCATCGACATGGCGCACAAGGGCGCCGCGGAGATCCTGCGGCCCATCTCGCGCAAGTACGACCTCGACGAGCACGCCTACCCCGTCGAACTCGACACCGTCGCGACTCTCTTCGAAGGCATCACCGCCGCCAAGACCATCTCCTTCGCCGGCACCGACGCGTTCCGCGACAGCGAGGACGGACCCAAGGGCAACATCAACGGCGCGAACATGTCCGCGTTGGTCAACGCACTGGAGATCGCGTGGGGCGACATCGCGCTGCTGCTCTCGGTGCCGCGACAGGGACTGGGCAACGCCGCGGTGTCCGGGGTGGCCACCGACGAGCAACTCGAGCGGCTCGGCAAGGGCATCTGGGCGGCGATGGCGATCACCGAACCGTCATTCGGGTCGGACTCCGCGGCGGTGTCGACGACGGCGGTGCTCGACGGCGACGACTACGTCATCAACGGCGAGAAGATCTACGTCACCGCCGGTTCGCGTGCCACGCACATCGTGGTGTGGGCCACCCTGGATAAGTCCAAGGGCCGTGCGGCGATCAAGTCGTTCATCGTCCCGCGTGAGCATCCCGGCGTCACCGTGGAGCGCCTCGAACACAAACTCGGCATCAAAGCCTCCGACACCGCCGTGATCCGGTTCGACAACGCGCGCATCCCGAAGGAGAACCTGCTCGGCAGTCCCGACATCGAGGTCGAGAAGGGCTTCGCCGGAGTGATGGAGACCTTCGACAACACCCGCCCGATCGTCGCCGCGATGGCCGTCGGTGTGGCACGGGCCGCCCTGGAGGAGTTGCGCCGCATCCTGACCGAGGCCGGCATCGAGATCTCCTACGACAAACCTGCGCACGCCCAGAACGCGGCGGCCGCGGAGTTCCTGCGGATGGAGGCCGACTGGGAAGCCGGTTATCTGCTGACGCTGCGCTCGGCGTGGCAGGCCGACAACGCCATCCCGAACTCCAAGGAGGCCTCGATGGGCAAGGCCAAAGCCGCCCGGGTGGCCTCCGACATCACCCTCAAGGCCGTCGAGATGGCCGGCACCACAGGCTATTCCGAGCAGACCCTGCTGGAGAAGTGGGCGCGGGACTCCAAGATCCTCGACATCTTCGAGGGCACCCAGCAGATCCAGTTGCTCGTCGTCGCGCGACGCCTGCTCGGGCTCGGTTCAGCGGAACTCAAGTAAACGAAAGCGGGCCCCCGGCGTGAACCGGAGGCCCGCTGTTCGTCTGTGACTAACCCAGCAGGACGCGCTGCAGATCAGGCTTCATCGCCTGCAGCTCGCGGCCCCAGTAGGCCCAGTTGTGCGTACCGTTGTCCGGGAAGTTGAACACACCGTTCTTGCCGCCGGCCGCGAGGTAGTTATCGCGGAAGGTGCGGTTGGTGCGGATGGTCAGACCCTCCAGGAAGGTGGCCGGCAGATCTCCGCCGCCCAGCTCGTTGGGCTGGCCGTTGCCGCAGTACACCCAGAGGCGGGTGTTGTTGGCGACCAGCCGCGGAATCTGGACCATCGGGTCGTTGCGCTGCCACGCCGGATCGCTCGACGGGCCCCACATGTCGTTGGACTTGTAGCCGCCGGCGTCACCCATCGACAGGTTGATCAGACCGGGCCACCAACCCTCGGACGGGTTGAGGAAGCCCGACATCGAACCTGCGTAGACGAACTGATCCGGGTGCCACGCGGCCAGCGACATCGACGCCGAGCCCGCCATCGACAGACCGACGGCCGCATTGTTGGTCGGGCGGACGTTGTGGTTTGCCTGCAGCCAGGCCGGTGCCTCCTGGGTCAGGAAGGTCTCCCACTTGTAGGTGGAGCAACCCGCCTTGCCGCACGCCGGTCGGTACCAGTCCGCGTAGAAGCTGGACTGACCGCCGACGGGCATCGAGATCGACAGACCGGAGTCGAGGTACCACTCGAACGCCGGGGTGTTGATGTCCCAGCCGTTGTAGTCGTCCTGGGCGCGTAGGCCGTCGAGCAGCCACACGTTCGGCGAGTTCGCCCCGCCGCTTTGGAACTGGATGCGGATGGTGCGGTTCATCGAGGCCGACGGCACGTCGAGGTACTCGACCGGCAGGCCCGGGCGCGAGAACGCATTGGCGGTGGCCGAACCACCGGCCACGCTGATCAGCCCCGGCAGTGCGGCGGCCGTGACAGCGACCACTGTCAGCCGGCGCGACCATCCACGGACTTTGTTGAGCACAGACTTCACCAATTCCACCTAGCTTTCGATTTCTATTACCTTCTGGGCACGTCAGACGTAGAGATGAGTAAAACACGCGCGGGGTAACGAACGAAACCAGACCCGTTACCGAGTCGTGATCCTCCTGGGCAAAAGCCCTTGTCAGGGCTGTGACCGAAAACTAAAGTCAGTTTTAGTTTTCTCTCTCGAACCACCCCTGGAGGCGGCATGGAATCCTTCGTCCACTTGCGTAAAGGCACCACCCCGCGGCGCATGCACGCCGATCTCGAGGGCCTCAAAGACGACGAACTGGGCCGAAACGGCTTCACCGGCCGCACGGCGAACTTTCTGCGCCGCCACGATCCCACGGCCTACCGGGCCGCCGGGCCCCTGCGGCCGGTCGACGTCCTGGCCGATCAGCTCAAGCCCACCGACGCCACCGACGCCGCCGGCGGGCCGCTGCTGCTGTTCTCCAACGCCGACTGCCGCATCTCACTCAGCCGCCGCAGCGCCGAGATGCCGTTCTTCGTGCGTTATGTCGACGGCGATGTGCTCTGTTTCGTCCATCAGGGCAGCGGCCGGCTCGAGACGGAGTTCGGCCCGCTGACCTACCGCCCGGGTGACTGGATCTATCTGCCCAAGGCCTGCACCTGGCGGCAGATCCCGGACGGCGACGGCACCTGGCTGATCGTGCAGGCCGACGAGTTCCGCGCGCCGCCCGCCGGTCCGCTCGGCCGGCACTGGCCGTTCGATCCGGGACTGGCCGTCGTACCCGAACCGGCCGCACTCGACGACGACGGCCGCGACGCCTACGAGGTGCGGCTCATCCACGAGGGCGGCCCCACGACCTTGTTCTACGAACACCACCCGCTTGACGTCGAGGGCTGGCGCGGCGACAACTTCGCCTTCACCTTCAACATCGACGACTACAACGTGATCACCTCCGACAGCGTGCACCTGCCGCCGACGGTGCATCTGTTCATGCAGGCGACCGGTGTGGTGGTGTGCAACTTCCTGCCCAAGCCGGCCGAGACGGTCGCCGGTACCGAACGCACACCCTGGTATCACCGCAACGTCGACTTCGACGAGATCGCCTTCTTCCACGGCGGATCGCTCTACGGCGCACCGATGCCGCCCGGACTGATCAGTCACGCGCCCCAGGGCGTACACCACGGTGCACCGGAGAAGGTGCGCGAACGCACCCGCCGCAAATTCGACGAGTACGACACCGTCGACTGGAAGGTCGTCGCCGTCGACACCAGCCGCCGGCTCACTCCCAGCCCGGACGTCATCGCGGCGGACCTGGGTCAGCATTCGTGAAGTACGAGCGCGTCCCCTATCTGGTCGCCTTCCAGAACAATTCGGGAGTCCGCGACGTCTACGGCGGCCTCGCCGAGATCGTCGTGCTGGAGTGCTACCACCTCAAGCCGGAGGCGCCCGCCGGAGCCGCTGGGCCGGCGACATTGGACAGCGGCACCGTTCTGGTGTTCATGCATCCCATCGGCGGCGGCGCCTACCTGCCGATGGTCAACGCGCTGGCCCGCGCCGGGCATCACGTGATCTACGCGAACAGCCGGTTCCGGGGCACCGACTCCGCACTGATCATGGAGAAGGTGGTGGTCGACCTCGGTGAGGTGATCAACGACGCCACGCAGCGCCTCGGCTACTCGAAGGTGGTTCTGGCCGGCTGGAGCGGCGGCGGCTCGCTGTCGCTGTACTACCAGCAGCAGGCCCGCGACCTGGGCTACATCCCGGCCGACGGCATCATGTTGCTGGCCGCGCACATCAGCCGCCACGGCACGCTCACCGAATGGCTGGACGCCTCCATCCTCGACGAGTCCGACCCCACCGCACGCGATCCGGAACTCGATCTCTACAACCCCGACAACCCCAACCAGCCGCCCTACAGCGCGGAGTTCCTCGAGCGCTACCGCGCCGCGCAGATCGCCCGCAACCGGCGGATCACCGCGTGGGTCAAGGAGAAACTCGCCGACGTCGACGACAGCGGCGAGGAGTACTGCTTCGTGGTGCACGGCACCATGGCCGACCCGCGCTGGCTGGACCCGACGGTCGACCCCAACGAACGCACACCCGGAACCTGCTATCTGGGCGACCCGCGGATCGTCAACAACTCCCCGATCGGCCCGGCGCGGTTCTGTTCGCTGCGCAGCTGGCTGTCGCAGTGGAGCTACGACGACGCCCGCGCCGACGGCATCGCCTGCGGGCGCGACGTCACGGTGCCCACCCTGGTGATCGGCAACCTCGCCGACGACGCCGGCACGCCCAGCCACACCCGACGGCTCTTCGAGGCGATCGGCAGCTCCGACAAGGAGATGCACGAGATCCCGGGCGCCAACCACTACTACTCAGGACCAGACCAGCGCGAGACGTTGGCGGCGGCCGTCGCAATCGTGTCGGATTGGCTGGCCCGCCATGAGTGAACCCGGCGCCCTTGACGGCATCCGCGTCCTGGAGGTCGGCACACTGATCTCCGGGCCGTTCGCCGGTCGGCTGCTCGGCGACATGGGCGCCGACGTGATCAAGATCGAACCGCCCGGCTCACCGGATCCGCTGCGCACCTGGGGCCAGGCCGAGGTCGACGGCAGGCACTTCTTCTGGACCGTGCACGCCCGCAACAAGAAGGCCGTCACCCTGAACCTGCGCGAGCCACGCGGACGCGAGCTGTTCCTGGATCTCGTGGAGCGCTCCGACATCATCGTGGAGAACTTCCGGCCCGGGACGCTGGAGAAGTGGAACCTGGGCTATGAGGTTCTGCGGCAACGCAACCCGGGCGTCATCCTGGTGCGGGTGTCCGGCTACGGGCAGACCGGCCCCGACGCCGGCAAGGCCGGGTACGCCTCAGTCGCCGAAGCGGTCAGCGGCCTGCGGCACATGAACGGATTCCCCGGCGGTCCGCCGCCGCGGCTGGCGCTCTCACTCGGTGACACCCTGGCCGGGATGTTCGCCACCCAGGGCGCACTGGCCGCGCTGTACAGGCGCACCGTCACCGGCGAAGGTCAAGTCGTCGACGTCGCACTCACCGAGGCGTGCCTGGCCGTGCAGGAGTCCACCATCCCCGACTACGACGCCGGCGGCGTGGTGCGCGGCCCGTCCGGCACCCGGCTGGAGGGCATCGCGCCGTCGAACATCTACCGCAGCGCCGACGGCAGCTGGGTCGTCATCGCCGCCAACCAGGACACCGTGTTCCGCCGGCTGTGTGCCGCCATGGGCACCCCGGAGCTCGCCGACGACGAGCGCTTCGCCAACCACGGCGCACGCGGACGCAATCAGGACACCCTCGACGCGATCATCGGCCAGTGGGCGGCATCGCGTGAGCCGCACGACATCATCGACACCCTCAATGACGCCGGCGTGATCGCCGGCCCGATCAACACCGTCGCCGAGGTGGTCAACGATCCGCAGTTCCGCGCTCGCGGCATGCTCGTCGAGCACTACGACGAGGGCGCCGGTCGCAGGGTGCTCGGCCCCGGCGTCGTCCCGGTGCTGTCACAGACGCCGGGCGGTGTCCGCAACGCCGGTTCGGCGCGGCCCGGTCAGCACAACGCCGAGATCTTCGGTGACCTGTTGGGACTGAGCACCGCCGAGATCGACGAACTCACCGAACGGGGGGTGTTGTAACCATGCACGTCACCATCCGCGAGGTCGCACTGCGCGACGGACTGCAGATCGAGGAACCGATCCCGCTGCCGGCCAAGCTCGAACTGCTCGCCGCCATCGCCGCCACCGGCGTCCGGGAGGTGGAGGCCACCGCATTCGTCTCCCCGTCGAAAGTGCCCGCACTAGCCGACGCGGCCGAGCTCGCCGCCGCGCTCGCCGACTACCCCGACATCGAGTTCTCCGCACTGGTCGCCAGTCCCAACGGCGTGCACCGCGCCATCGCCGCCGGCTTCCGGTCGGTGGAATACGTCGTGTCCGCGGCCGACGGCCACAGCCGCGCCAACGTGGGCCGCAGCAGCGCCGAGGCCAGCGCGCAGATCGCCGACATCGCCGCCATCGCCCACCACGCCGGCGCCCGGGTGGAGGTCATCATCTCCACCTCGTGGGACTGCCCGTTCGACGGCCCGACTCCCCCGCAGCGTGTGCTGCAGGTCGTCGATTCCGCCTGCGAACACGGTGCGGACCGGATCGCCATCGCCGACACCATCGGCACCGCGACCCCCGGCCGCGTCACCGAACTGATCGAACTGGTGCGCCCGCGCATCGGCGAGCGCCCCCTGGGTGCGCACTTCCACAACACCCGCGGCACAGGACTGGCCAGCGCGTGGGCGGCCGTCACCGCCGGCGTGACACGGCTGGACTCCTCTGTCGGCGGACTGGGCGGCTGCCCGTTCGCCCCCGGCGCCAGCGGCAACATCGCCACCGAGGACCTGGTGTACCTGTTGCGCGACAGCGGTGTCGCCGTCGACGTCGACCTCGACGCCGCCATCGACGCGGCCCGGGTTGCGCGCAGCCTCATCGGCCACGATCTGCCGAGCGCTCTGCTGCGGGCCGGTGACCGACGGCTATGACTACAGCCAAAGTGCTGAGCACCAAGGGCCGGGCCACCCGCCAGGCGCTGGAGGACGCCGCCCGGAACCTGTTCGCCGAGCGCGGATTCCACGGCACCACCCTCGCCGACATCACCGCGGCGGCCGGTAAGTCGACGGCGTCGTTCTACCGCTACTTCGCCGACAAGGAGGACCTGCTGACCGCACTGGCCGAGGACTTCCTGCGCGAGCTGGCCGACCTTCCCGGCATCGGTACCGGAGATGATTTCTTCTCCTCCTCGACGAGCGTCTACTGGCATATGTTCCGGCCCAACATCGGCATCATGCTGGCCGTCGACCAGCTAGCCGCCACCGAGACCCGGTTCGCGCTGCTGCAGAACAGGTTCCGTCGGTTCGGGATGGACATCGTCGCCGCCTCGGTGCGCCGCGCGCAGCAGCAGGGATACGCGGCCGAGCTGAACCCGGATCACACCGCGCTGGCCATCGCGCTGCTGTTCGAACGGTTCACCAGCGTCAGCCTCTCCCAGGGTCTCTCCGACGAGGCGGCCGTCACCACTCTGTCCACCATCTGGCGCCGATGCGTCTACGGAAACGAACCCAAGGAGAAATAGGTGAATTTCGACCTGCCGGAGCATCTGCCGCTATTACTCGCCGAGATGGACGCGTTCATCGAGGCGGAGATCAAACCGCTGGAAGCCGAACACATGCAGTACTTCGACCGCCGGCGCGAGTTCGCCCGCACCGACCTGGACAACGGCGGGGTCCCGCGGCGCGAGTGGGAGGACCTGCTCGACGAGATGCGCCGCCGCGCCGACAAAGCCGGCTGGCTGCGCTACGGCCTGCCGTCGAAGTTCGGCGGCCGCGACGGCACCAACCTCGACATGGCCGTCATCCGGGAACACCTCGCGCACAGGGGACTCGGCCTGCACAACGACCTGCAGGACGAGTCCTCGATCGTCGGCAACTTCCCCCAGGTCATCATGATGGACCGCTTCGGCACCGAGGAGCAGAAGGCCGAGTGGATCGAAGCCATGTTCACCGGCAAGCGCTCGATGGCCTTCGGCCTCACCGAACCCGACCACGGCAGCGATGCCACCTGGCTGGAGACCACCGCGGTGCGCGACGGCGACGGCTGGGTGATCAACGGCTCCAAGCGGTGGAACACCGGTGTGCACCGCGCCACGCACGACCTGGTGTTCGCGCGGACATCCGGCGAGCCCGGCCAGGCACTCGGCATCACCGCATTCCTGGTGCCCTGCGACGCACCGGGTTTCGAGGTGCCCTTCTACTGGTGGACGTTCAACATGCCCAGCGACCACGGCGAGGTGACGCTGACCGACGTCCGCATCCCCGCCGACGCCGTGCTCGGCGAGGTGGACCGCGGCCTGGAGGTCGCCCAGACCTTCCTGCACGAGAACCGCATCCGCCAGGCCGCCAGCAGCCTGGGCGCGGCGCAGTACTGCATCGACCGCGCCGTCGAGTACGCCTCCACCCGCAAGACCTTCGGCAAGCCGCTCGCCGTCAACCAGGCGGTGCAGTGGCCGCTGGTGGAACTGCAGACCGAGGCGCAGATGGTGCGACTGCTGGTGCGCTACGCGGCTGCCGAGTTGGACCGCAACCATCACATGGAGGTCTCCGACAAGGTGTCGATGGCCAACTACCGGGCCAACCGGCTGGTGTGCGAGGCCGCCGACCGGGCCATGCAGATCCACGGCGGCATCGGCTACAGCCGGCACGAACCGTTCGAGCACATCTACCGCCACCACCGCCGCTATCGCATCACCGAGGGCGCCGAGGAGATCCAGATGCGCCGGGTGGCGCAGCGGATGTTCAAGTTCGGGCGTAAATGAAAGACAGGCTGGCTGACGTCCTGCGCCCGGTGCTCGGCGACGACGTCATCGTGGAGAACCTGCGCACGCTCACCGGCGGCGCCAGCCGCATCACCTCGGCCTTCGACGCGGTCACCGCCACGGGCCGGCGGCCGCTGATCCTGCGCGCCGCGCCCACCGCCGACGGCCAGTTCGCGAGCATGGAACTCGAGGCCGCCGTACAGGCCGCCGCCGCCGACGCCGGTGCCCCGGTGCCGCACATCCTGGTGGCGTCGAATTCCGCTGCGGCGCTGGGCACGCCGTTTCTGATCTGCGATGAGATCGCCGGAGAGACCATCGTGCGCCGCATCCAGCGCGCGCTCGACGACGAAGGTCGCGCGCAGCTGCTGACACAGTGCGCCGAGGCGATCGCCGCGATCCACCGCGCCCGCACCGACGCACCCGAACTGCTCGAGCGCGACGAACTCACCGAGTGGCGTCAGCGCCTCGACGATCTCGAGGACACCACGGCCACCTTCGAGTGGGCGTTTCGCTGGCTGGCGGCCCACCGGCCCGATCCGGGGCCGCGAACGCTGGTGCACGGCGACTTCCGGATGGGCAATCTGATCGTCGACGGCTCCGCCGCACAGGGTCGACTGGCCGCCGTGCTGGATTGGGAAGCGGTGCACATCGGCGACATCCACGAGGATCTCGCCTGGTTCTGTGTGCGGGCCTGGCGATTCGGCGCACCGGCCGCCATGGCCGCCGGCGGTCTAGGAACGGTCGAGGAGTTCGTCTCGGCCTACGAACAGGCCGGCGGTGCAGCCGTCGACCGCAATGCGCTGCGCTGGTGGCTGGTGCTGGGGACGCTGAAATGGGGCATCATCTGCCGCTACCAGGCGCAGCGCCACCTCTCCGGACAGACCCGATCGGTGGAGCTGGCCGCGATCGGACGACGGGT
>JBAXCK010000036.1:0-24317 GCA_037141465.1 Mycobacteriaceae bacterium
TCGGCGGTGCATGCGGCGGCCCTGCGCCGGACGGTCTCCAGCCGCTCCATGGTCTCGAGCCGATCCCGCACCGACAGGGCGTCCCAATCGACACCGCCGAGCGCCTCCATGGCCGCATCAAGCACCGTCAACGGCTCAGTGATCGAACTCATGTTCGAAACATACGTCGGACCTCCGACAAGAAATCGCGGTCCGGCAGGATGGGTCGGATGAACGACCGGATCGCGGTGATCGTCGGCGGCGCGTCCGGCATCGGCTGGGCGACGGCGCAAACCCTCGCCGCCGAGGGCTGCCGGGTCACCATCGCCGACCGCAACACCGAACTGGCCGCCCAGCGTGCCGACGAACTCGGCGACCCGCACACCTGGGCACCGGTGGAGGTCACCGACGAAGCCAGCGTGGCCGACCTGTTCGACGGGGTCGCCGACCGCGAGGGCGGACTGCACGTCGTGGTCAACTGCGCCGGCTTCAGCGGCTTCGGTCTGATCACCGAACTCGACGCCGAGGCGTTCCGGTCGGTGATCGACGTCTGCCTCACCGGCGGCTTCCTGGTGATCAAACACGCCGGACGCCACCTCGGTCACGGCGGCACACTGGTCTCGCTCACTTCGCTGAACGCCCGCCAGCCGGCCATCGGGATGAGCGCCTACTGCGCGGCCAAGGCCGGACTGTCGATGCTGACGCAGGTGGCGGCGCTCGAACTCGGACCGCACGGCGTCCGGGTGAACGCCGTCGCACCCGGCTTCGTGCACACCCCCCTCACCGAGGGCGCCACGGCGATTCCGGGCGTGCTCGACGAATACGTCGAGAACACCGCACTGGGACGGGCCGGCACCCCCGAGGACGTCGCAGCCGCAGTCGCATTCCTGTGCTCGCCGCAGTCGTCCTGGCTCACCGGCGAGGTCCTCGACCTCAACGGTGGCGCACACCTCAAGCGCTACCCCAACATTCACCAGCATCTGGCCAAGCTCATGGGACAGTAGATCCGTGAAGACGGAGTTCACGGTCAACCAGAAGCGGGCCCTGGCCGTCGTCACGATCATCGCACTGCTCTTCGGCGCCTACTTCCTGCGCCGCTACTTCATGCTGATCGTGATCGCTGCGATCATCGCCTACCTGTTCACCCCGCTGCACAATCGGCTGCGCACCAAGCTCAACAGCGGGCTGGCGACCACGCTGACCGTGCTGGCCGCGCTCGGTATCGTCGTCATCCCGCTGATCGGGATCATCTCGCTGGCCACCGTCCAGGTCTCGCACATGCTCATCGGCGTCGCCGACTGGGCCAAGACGGCAGACCTCAACGCCCTGGGTGACCGCGCGATCACCACCGTCAACGGACTCCTGGGCAAACTTCCGTTCCAGACGCCGCAGATCAGCCTCGACGCGTTGCGCACCAATCTCGGCAAGGTCGCTCAGACCATCGGTGAGTGGCTGCTGCGCACGCTCAGCGGCGCGGCGGGCGGCGCCATCGGCTTGATCACCTCGGCGATCATCTTCCTCTACGTGCTGATCTCGCTGCTGACCAACAAGGCCGAGGTGGCCACCCTGATCCGCCGGCTCAACCCGCTCGGCGACGAGGTCACCGACCTGTATTTCGCCAAGATGGGCGCGATGGTGAAGGGAACCGTCAAGGGCCAGTTCATCATTGCGCTGATTCAGGGCACGTTGGGTGCGGTGTCGATCTACATCGCCGGCTTTCACGACGCGTTCTTCGTGATGGCGATCTTCCTGACCGCGCTGTCGGTCATACCGCTGGGCAGCGGCATCGTGACGATCCCGTTCGGCATCGGGATGATGTTGTTCGGCAATATCGCCGGGGGTGCGTTCGTGGTGCTGTTTCACCTCATCGGCATCACCAACGTCGACAACTTCCTGCGGCCGATCCTGGTCCCCAAGGAGGCGCGACTGGATCCGGCGCTGATGCTGCTGAGCGTGTTCTCCGGCATCGCGATGTTCGGCTTCTTCGGCATTGTGCTCGGCCCGGTGCTGATGATCGTGATCGTCACGACGATCTCGGTGTACCTCGCCGTCTACAAGGGCGTCGAGATGGACACCGGGGAAGCCGCACCCGACGAGCGCAAGCGGCTCTTCAAACGCAAGAAGGTGCCGGCGGCGGACACCCCCGCCCCGCCCGCTAGCTCAAGCGCTCCCTGAGGAACTCCACCACCCGCTTGCGCGCCTCGTAGGCGGCCTGGCCGTCGACCTCCCGCACCTCGCGGGTGAGCACCGAATGGGCGGCACGGCCGAACCCGCCGGGGTTACCCCGCGAGGAGTCGATCTCGATGACCTCGAAGTTGTCGCCGAGGCGCCTCTTGAGCGTCGCGAACCGCTCCGCGGGTGCCATCGGATCGGCGGAGAACCGCAACCCCAGCGCACACAACCCCTCGTCGGCGGCGCGCTTCTCGATGACCCTCATCTCCCTCTCCGAGACACCGGGATCGCGTCGCATCGCCGCCGACAGCGGCAGCGGCACCGACGGCTGGCTCATCACCGGGGCCAGCACACTGTCGTCGACCGCAGCCGCGAGCGCGAAACCGCCGGAGAAGCACTGCCCGATCACGCCGACGCCCTTACCGGGGGTCTTGGCGTTGAGGTCACGCGCGAGCGCGCGCAGATAATCGGCGACGGGACGCTCCTTATTGGTGGCGAACGCGGAGAATTCCGCGGCCACGCAGCCGCGCAGCAGGGTCGGCACGATTGCGGGGCTCACCGGTGACATGCCCGGCGTGCCGTACAGCGACGGGATGGCCACGGTGAAGCCGTTGTCCACCAGATGATTGCCCAGCGCCAGCACGCCGGTGTGCACGCCGGGCATCTCCGGGATCAGCACCACGCCGGGCCCTGAGCCCCTGTAGTAGACGTCGTGGGTGTAGCCGGCCGCGGTGAACGCCTCGCGCGTCCACCCGGTGAGGTCTGCTTCCGGTGCGGTCTGGGTCATGGGACACATCTAACCCCGCGGGTCTACCCCCGGGGCAGCGGCGGCTGGGTCTGAGTCGCCCGGGCCAGCGCCTGGAAGTCGTCCTCGCTGCCCGCACCGGTGATGGCCACCTGCGCGGGGCCCGCCGGACTGTTCAGGCGGGTGGTCCACACTGCTTCGGTGCCCTCCCCGCCCCGGTAGACGATCCACTTCACACCGTCGATGTCCTGTGCGCCGGCCGGGTAGACGTCGGTATGGATCGAACCGACCAGGGCGCTCTCGTCGGCGTTGCTCTGCGTCAGGCTCACATACATCTTCGACGGTGCGATGTAGCCGACGCGGGTGGTGATCGCCCGCTGCCGCTGCCCGTCGGCGCCGGCGCGGCCCTCCTCGATGCTGCCGCGCGCACCGGAGTTGGCGGACCAGCCCTCGGGCAGCTTCGGATCGCGGATCGGGAATCCGAGATCGGCGGCGTCGACCCGCAGAGCGGCGGTGGCGTCATAGACCGGCGCCGCGCCGTCCGAGGGTCCGGCCGGGCGGAACGAACACATCCCCACCAGCCCCGCCAGCACCACGCAGGCGGCCACCAACGGCGCCAGCGACCAGAACATGTCGCGGCCGTCGGTCAAGATTCGCGGCTTGGGCGGTCGCGGGGACGGTCCTGGGGCACTCACGGCCGCCAGTATCGCAGGTCTGGAACAATCACCGGCATGTCCGAACCGCATCGTCGTCGAGCGGAAGCCCGCCGCCGCGAAGCCCCCGACCGCAACCTCGCCCTGGAGCTGGTGCGCGTCACCGAGGCAGGCGCGATGGCGGCCGGGCGGTGGGTGGGCCGCGGCGACAAGGAGGGCGGTGACGGCGCCGCCGTCGACGCCATGCGCCAGCTGGTGAACTCGGTGTCCATGCGCGGCGTCGTCGTGATCGGCGAGGGCGAGAAGGACAACGCGCCGATGCTCTACAACGGCGAGGAGGTGGGCAACGGCGACGGGCCGGACTGCGACTTCGCCGTCGACCCGATCGACGGCACCACCCTGATGGCCAAGGGCATGCCCAACGCCATCTCGGTGCTCGCGGTCGCCGAACGCGGCGCGATGTTCGACCCGTCGGCGGTGTTCTACATGAACAAGATCGCCGTCGGCCCCGACGCCGTGGACGCCATCGACATCACCGCGCCGATCGGGGAGAACATCCGCCGCGTCGCCAAGGCGAAGAAATCCTCGGTGGCCGACCTGACGGTGTGCATCCTGGACCGGCCGCGCCACCACCAGCTGATCGCCGACGTGCGGGCCGCCGGAGCGCGGATCCGGCTGATCACCGACGGCGACGTGGCCGGTGCCATCGCGGCGTGCCGGCCGGAATCCGGCACCGACATGCTGGCCGGCATCGGCGGCACGCCGGAGGGCATCATCACCGCCGCCGCGATCCGCTGCATGGGCGGCGCCATCCAGGCGCAGCTGGCGCCCAAGGACGACGAGGAACGCCAGAAGGCGATCGACCGCGGACACGACCTGAGCCAGGTGCTGTCCACCGAGGATCTGGTCTCCGGGGATAACGTCTTCTTCTCCGCGACCGGTGTCACCGACGGCGACCTGCTCACCGGTGTGCGTTACTTCGGCGGCGGCTGCACCACGCAGTCGATCGTGATGCGCGCGAAGTCCGGCACTGTCCGCATCATCGAGGCCTACCACCGACTCTCCAAACTCAACGAGTACTCCGCGGTGGACTTCACCGGGGACACCGACGCCGCCTATCCCCTGCCCTAGAGAGGTTGTTCATGTCCGACGCTCACATGTCTAATGAGGCGGAGTACCGCATCGAGCACGACACCATGGGCGAGGTCCGGGTGCCGATCAACGCTCTGTGGCGGGCGCAGACCCAGCGCGCGGTGGAGAACTTCCCGATCTCGTTCCGGGGGCTGGACCGCAATCAGATCCGCGCGATGGCACTGCTCAAGGCGGCCTGCGCGCAGGTGAACAAGGACCTGGGTCTGCTGGCCGCCGAGAAGGCCGACGCCATCATCGCGGCGGCAGGAGAGATCGCCGACGGCAAGCATGACGACCAGTTCCCCATCGATGTGTTCCAGACCGGCTCGGGTACGAGTTCCAACATGAACACCAACGAGGTGATCGCCTCGATCTGCGCCCGCGAGGGTGTGACGGTGCACCCCAACGACGATGTGAACATGTCGCAATCGTCAAACGACACCTTCCCCACCTCCACTCACATCGCGGCCACCGAAGCCGCTGTGCGTCAGCTGATTCCGGCCCTCGAGGTGTTGCACGCCTCACTGGAGGCCAAAGCCCGTCAGTGGCGCACCGTCGTCAAGTCCGGCCGCACCCACCTGATGGATGCGGTGCCGGTGACGCTCGGCCAGGAGTTCGGCGGGTACGCCCGTCAGGTGCAGGCCGGCATCGAACGGGTCAAGGCCACGCTGCCGCGTCTGGGTGAGCTGGCCATCGGCGGCACCGCCGTCGGCACCGGGCTCAACGCCCCCGACGGGTTCGGAGCCGAGGTGGTCGACGTGCTCGTCGCGCAGACCGGCATCGCCGAATTGCGAACGGCCACCAACTCGTTCGAGGCCCAGGCGGCCCGCGACGGACTGGTCGAGGCGTCCGGTGCGCTGAAGACCATCGCGGTGTCGCTGACCAAGATCGCCAACGACATCCGCTGGATGGGATCGGGGCCGCTGACCGGGTTGGGCGAACTGCACCTGCCGGATCTGCAGCCGGGCTCCTCGATCATGCCGGGCAAGGTGAACCCGGTGATCCCCGAGGCGGTCACCCAGGTGGCCGCGCAGGTGATCGGCAACGACGCCGCGATCACCGTCGGCGGCCTGTCGGGTGCCTTCGAGCTCAACGTGTACATCCCGATGATGGCGCGCAACCTGCTGGAATCCTTCACCCTGCTGGCCAACGTGTCCCGGCTGTTCGCGCAGCGCTGCATCGACGGTCTGGAGGCCGACGAGGAACGGCTGCGCCGGCTTGCCGAGTCCTCGCCGTCGATCGTGACGCCGCTGAACTCGGCCATCGGTTACGAGGAAGCCGCGGCGGTGGCCAAGGAGGCGCTCAAGGGGCACAAGACCATCCGGCAGACGGTGATCGACCGCGGGCTGGTCGGCGACAAGCTGTCGGAGGCCGAACTCGACAAGCGACTCGACGTTCTGGCGATGGCCAAGGTCAAGCCTGGGCAGTAGTCGACTTGGCGCCGATCCACCGGATGCCGGGCGCGACCGTCAGGCTGTGCAGCACCAGGCTGAGCGTCACCACCACCACCACACCCACTGCGATCACGTCCGCGTGCTGGATCTCGCCGCGGTCGATGACCAGCAGACCGAGCACCACGGTGCCGATTCCGCGCGGACCGAACCAGCCGATGAACAGCCGTGGCGACATCGGCAGGCCGGTGCCCAGCAGCGACACCAGCACCGCGACGATGCGAACAGCGAAGACGGCCACCAGCGCGAAGACCACGATGCGCCAGTCGGCGTTGCGCCAGCCATCGATCACCGCGAATGCACCGAACATGGCGAACACCATGAGCTCCAGCAACTGCGCGGCGGCATCGGAGACCTGGGTGGACACCGCGCCGTCCCCGTCTGCGGCATCCTCGCCGCGCCGGGTGATGAACGAGAACGCCAGCCCACCGGTGAAGGCCGCGACGAAACCGCTGGCGTGGATCTCTTCACCGATCTGGAAGCAGACGAACGCCAACGCCAACGTGGCCAGCTGCGCCCAGGTGTCACTCATCCATTCCCGCCGGCGCGACCAGGCGACCACCACGCCGCCGATTGCTCCGATGACCGCGCCCACGATCAGCGAGTACAGCTCGGTGGTGACGACGAAGCGGATCCAGTGGATGTCGGAGCGCCCGCTGCGCTCGGAGGCCAGACCGAGCGCGGCCAGCAGGATCGCCAGCGCGAAGCCGTCGTAGAAGCCGCTCTCCACCGACAGCGCGTGGCGCACCCGCTCGGGGATGCGGTGGTCCTCGATGAGCGATTCGATGAGCGCGACCTCGGTGGGCGCGACGATCGCGGCCAGGCACACCGCCTCCCACCACGGCAGCACCGGCAGCAGCGCGGCGGCGGTGAGTGCTCCCAGGCCAACGGTCAGCGGGATCCCCACGGCCAGCAGTCGCAGCGTCACCGCGCCGTGTTCGCGGATGCGGTTGAATCGCAGTTTAGCGGCCTGGTTGAACAGGATCAGCGTCAGTGCCAGCTGCGCCAGCACCGTGTAGCCCTCGGTGGCGGGACCGGCGTCGAGCAGGTGTAACCCGAAGGGGCCCAGCGCCATTCCGAGTATCAGGAAGATCAGGGCGGGGGCGACGAAGCTGCGGCTGACCCGTTCGGAGACCACCGCGTAACCGAGGACGAGGACGGACAGGACGAGCGCCGTCACGTGATTGGGCACCGGCGACCTCGGCTAGGCGCCGTTGTTCGGGCCGCCGCTGTTGGCGCCCGGGATGTCGGTGATCGGGAAGTTCGGCATCGGGGCCGGCGACGGGGTGGGCGGCAGCGTCGGGACATCCGCCGCCGGGATGTCGTGCAGCAGGTTGACCGGTGGGCCGTTCTCGCGGCTGCCGTAAAGGCTTCCCGGTGTGCGCGGCCCGAGAAGCTCACTCACGGTCACGAGGTGGTAGCCGTTGGCCTTGAGCACCGGCAGGAACTGGTACACCAGGTCCACCGTCGAGGAGTAGCTGTCGTGGAAGAGCACCACCGCGCCGGGTTTGATCTGACTCATCAGCATGTAGCGGGTGGCGGCGGTGTTGGAGTCGTTGATCCAGTCGAACCCGATCACGTCCCAGTTGATCCCGGCCAGACCGAAGCGCGCGGCGACGGCGTTGACCGCGTCGTCGGTCAGCCCGCCGGGCGGACGCCAGATGGTCGGTGCGGCGCCGGTGGCCGCGGCGATGGCGTCCTGGGCCTTGGTGAACTGCGGCGGCACGTCGGCGGCGGGGATGGCGGTCATGTCGGGGTGTTCCCAGGTGTGGTTTCCGATCTGCATCCCGGCGTCGGCGATGCGTTTGGCGCCCTGCGGGTTGGCCGTCACCTTGTTGCCGATCAGGAAGAAGGTCGCCTTCGCGCCGGCGTCGTCGAGGACCTGCAGAAGGCGATCGGTGAAGGGTGTGGGCCCATCGTCGAAGGTGAAGGCGACGCACTTGTCGACCGCGCAGTCGAGTTCCTTTGCCTGCGGTTGCCCCGCGGAGCAGCCGGCGAGTACCAGTGCGACCGCCGCGGCAACGCTGAGGACACTCCTGCCTGGCACGGCTGAAGTTTACCGGGCGCGTTATCCGCGCCGGTAGAACTGGGACTCGGTGACGACGAAGGACTCTTTGCGACCGCGGATGTCCACGGTCAGTTCGGTGCCCGGCCCGGCCAGTGCGGTGTCGATGTAGGCGAGTGCGATCGGGTAGCCCAGGGTGGGTGAGAGTGCCCCGGAGGTGACGACTCCCACCACCGCGTCGCCGTCGAACACCTCATACCCGGCGCGCGCGGCTCGCTTGCCTGTCCCGCGCAGACCCACGAGTTTGCGATTCACCGACGCCTCGGACAGGGACTGCAGGGCAGCGCGGCCGACGAAGTCCTTATTCAGGTCCTTATTCAGGTCCTTATTCAGCCGGACCACCTTGCCCAGGCCCGCCTCGTAGGGATTGGTGTCGAGGGTGAGCTCATGTCCGTAGAGCGCCATGCCGGCTTCCAGGCGAAGGGTGTCGCGGCAGGCCAGGCCGGCCGGGACACCGCCGCGGGCGGTGGTCTCGGCGAGCAGAGCGCGCCACAGTGCGACGGCGTGTTCATTCGGCACGTACACCTCGAAGCCGTCCTCGCCGGTGTAGCCCGTCCGCGCCAGCAGCACGTCGATCCCGGCCACCACCGCGGGAGTGCCGGCGTAGTACTTCAGGTCAGCCACCACGTGGCGTTGTCCGGACGGTACGAGTGCGCTGACCACATCGGCCGACAGTGGTCCCTGAACGGCGATCAGCGCGGTGTGGGCGGACTCATCGGCGACGGTGACGTCGAATCCCGCTGCGCGACCGCTGATCTCCTGGTGGACAGCCCGGTAGTTGGCTGCGTTCGCGACGATCAGGTAATGGTCGTCGGCCAGCCGGTAGACCACAAGGTCGTCGATCACACCGCCGTCGGGGTTGCAGATCAGCGAATACTTCGCCTTGCCGACACCCACCGTGGACAGCTCACCCACGAGCGCGTAATCCAGCAGTGCCGCCGCGTCCGGTCCACTGATGTCGATCTCACCCATATGGGAGAGGTCGAACAGGCCGACGGAGTTGCGCACCGCGTGATGCTCGGCGAGTTCGCTGGAGTACTTCAGCGGCATCCGCCATCCGGCGAAGTCGGTGAACGACGCCCCCAGGGACTCGTGCTCGGCAAGCAGCGGAGAGGCTCCGGCCTCCTCGGTGGTGGTCATGCGTTGATCTCCTCGGCGGGGACGTCAGGGCAGGGCGCCGGGGCTGATCTCCTCGAGCATCTCGGTGACCAGTGCGGCGATCGGCGACCGTTCGCTGCGCATCAGGGTGATGTGGGCGAAGAGCGGATGGCCCTTGAGCTTCTCGATCACCGCGGCCACGCCGTCGTGCCGGCCGACGCGAAGGTTATCTCGCTGCGCGACGTCGTGGGTGAGCACCACCCGCGAGCCGGCGCCCAGTCGCGACAGCACGGTCAGCAGCACGTTGCGCTCCAGCGACTGCGCCTCGTCGACGATGACGAAGGAATCGTGCAGCGAGCGACCGCGGATGTGGGTCAGCGGAAGCACCTCGAGCATGCCGCGCGAGAGCACCTCTTCCAGCACCGCCGGTGAGGCGAGCCCTTCGAGGGTGTCGAAGACGGCCTGGGCCCACGGGCCCATCTTGTCGCTCTCACTTCCGGGCAGGTAACCGAGTTCCTGCCCGCCGACGGCGTAGAGCGGACGGAACACGACCACCTTTCGCTGGCTTCGCCGTTCCAGAACAGCCTCCAGACCCGCGCACAGCGCGAGCGCGGACTTACCGGTGCCGGCCTTGCCGCCGAGGGAGACGATGCCCACCGACTCGTCGAGCAGCAGGTCGAGCGCGACGCGCTGTTCGGCCGAGCGCCCGCGCAGGCCGAACACCTCGCGATCGCCGCGCACCAGCTGCACACGCTTCTCGGCGCTCACCCGCCCGAGCGCGTGCGAGGTGCCGCCGAGCAGACGGACACCGGTGTGGCACGGCAGGTTGCGCGCGTCGGTGAGGTCGATCTCCCCCTCGGCGAACAGGGTGTCGATCTCGTCAGAGGACACCTCGAGTTCGGCCATCCCGGTCCAGCCGGAGGTGATGACGTCCTGAGCGTGGTACTCGTCGGCGGCCAGACCCACCGCGCCGGCCTTCACCCGCAGTGGAATGTCCTTGCTCACCAGCGTCACCGCGCGTCCCTCGGCGGCGAGGTTGGCCGCGCACGTCAGGATGCGAGCGTCGTTGGTGTCGGTGCGAAAGCCCACCGGCAGCACCATCGGGTCGCTGTGGTTGAGCTCGACGTGCAACGTGCCGCCCTGGGTCCCCACCGGGATCGGCTGATCGAGGCGGCCGTGTTCGAGGCGAAGGTCGTCGAAGAGCCGCAGAGCCTGGCGGGCGAACCAGCCGAGTTCGTGATGGTGGCGTTTGGCTTCCAGTTCGCTGATCACCACCAGCGGCACGACCACCTGATGCTCGGCGAAGCGCGTACACGCCCACGGGTCGGACAACAGGACTGAGGTGTCGAGCACATACGTCCGGATGGGCGTGTGCGGTTGGGTCACAGGCGCTCCTCGGGGCTTGTCAGCCGTGCGAGGCCGACGCTACTCCCGAGTAGCGGGGCGCCGGTGAGGCGCGCCGATCAGCCGACTACGTAACGCTTGAGCAGCACGTTGTCCGCCAGACCCCATGCGGTGATGCAATCCGAGACCACCTTGTCGGAGGCTGCCTTGTCGAAGATCCCGGCGTCGGCGACGGTGCGCAACTTGGTGTCGCGGTATTCCAGGATGTCGCCGCCCACGACACCGAGGCCGAATGCGCGTCGCGCGATGGCGCCCACGGTCTGGTCCTCGTGGTTCTTCAGGCAGTGCGCGACGAGTTTGTGGAAGAACTCATAGTGCCGTTCCTCGTCACGTGCGACGCGGCCGACGAGACCCGCCAGCACCGGCTCGTCGATCTTGGCCTCGAGGTTACGCAGATACACCGCGTGCGAACGCTCATAGAGCGCCATGAAGACCAGCGTCTCGATCTGGGTGTACTGGTCGGCGCGGTAGCCGCGCATCACATGGGCGACGCGCACCGCCTCGTCGGCCACCGGATCGACGTTGCGGGTCACCATCAGGTACTCGCGCAGCGCGATCGCGTGCAGGTTCTCCTCGGCGGTCCACCGGCCCAGCCAACGACCCCACTTGTCCTCGAGGATGAAGTGCTCGACGAGTTCGCGGTGATAGCCGGCCAGGTTGTCCTTGGTGATCAACACGATCTCGACGGCGTCGACGATCACCTCGGGCAGCGTCACCTGGGAGGGATCCCAATCGTCGCCGCCGAGGAACGCGAAGTTGCGGCCCTGGTCGAAGGGCACGTAGTCGTGGGCGTACCACTCGTCGGCGTGTTCGAGATAGACGGCCAGTGCGTCGGCGACAACCGGCTCGAGTTCGAGCGTCAGCGCGTTCGCAACAGGTTTCTGTACCATGAAGTAACTGTAACCGATGTTAACGGCTGTCCGGAAACACCCCTGCCGCTTCCCTTTACAGTGTCAGGCCGGGGTAGAGCGGGTTGGCGTCGAGCAGTTCCCGGCCCGCCGAGCGCACCCAGTCCGCGGTCTGGTCGACGAGGGTGTACTTGGCCTTGGAGGTGCCCCCCGGGGCAGTTGCAGCGGTTGTGTTGGACAGGGTCTCGACGACGAGTTCGGCCACCCGGTCGAACTCGGCCGGCCCGAAGCCGCGGGTGGTCAGCGCCGGGGTGCCGAACCGGATGCCGCTGGTGTACCAGGCGCCGTTGGGGTCGGCCGGAATCGAGTTTCGGTTGGTGACGATGCCGGCGTCCAGCAGTGCCGACTCGGCCTGGCGGCCGGTCAGTCCGAAGCTCTGCACGTCGAGCAGCACCAGATGGTTGTCGGTGCCGCCGGTGACGAGTTTCGCGCCGCGGCGCATCAGACCGTCGGCGAACGCCTGGGCGTTGTCGGCCACCCGTTGGGCGTAGGCGCGGAACGACGGCTGGCGCGCCTCGGCGAACGCGACGGCCTTGGCGGCCATCACATGCGAAAGCGGTCCGCCGAGCACCATCGGGCAACCCTTGTCGACGGCGTCGGAGTACTCCTCGGTGGCCAGCACCAGACCGCCGCGCGGACCGCGCAGCGACTTGTGCGTGGTGGTGGTGACGACGTGCGCGTGCGGCACCGGATCCTCGTCACCGGTGAGCACCTTGCCGGCGACCAGTCCGGAGAAGTGCGCCATGTCGACCATGAATGTCGCGCCGACCTCATCGGCGATCTCGCGCATCGTGGCGAAGTTGACCCGGCGCGGATACGCCGAGTACCCGGCGACCAGGATCAGTGGCTTGAACTCGCGCGCGGCGGCGGCGACGGCGTCGTAATCGAGCAGGCCGGTCTTGGGGTCGGTGCCATAGCTGCGCTGATGGAACATCTTGCCCGAGATGTTGGGCCGGAATCCGTGCGTCAGGTGGCCGCCGGCGTCCAGTGACATGCCCATCAGTCGCTGGCTGCCGAGCTTGGCGCGCAGGCGCTCCCACTCCGCCTCGGAGAGGTCGTTGACGTTCTTGACGCCGACTTCGCCGAGCGCGGGCGCTTCTACTCGGGTCGCAAGGATCGCCCAGAACGCGACCAGGTTCGCGTCGATGCCGGAGTGCGGTTGAACGTAGGCGTACGGGGCGCCGAAGAGTTCGCGGGCATGCTCGGCGGCGATGGATTCGATGTTGTCGACGTTCTGGCATCCGGCGTAGAACCGGTGACCGACGGTGCCCTCGGCGTACTTGTCCGACAGCCAGGTGCCCATGGTCAGCAGCACGGCCGGCGAGGCGTAGTTCTCGCTGGCGATGAGCTTGAGCGAGTCGCGTTGGTCGGCGAGCTCCTTGGCGGTGGCCGCGGCGATGCGCGGTTCCACCGTTTCGATGATGCTCAGGGCAGCACGGTAGGCCTCACTGGCGGTGGCGGCGTAGTCAGCGCCGGGCGCGGTCGCGGCCGGGAGGATCGCTTCGGTGCTCATGCCTCCAGAGCGTAGTCGGCCCGCAGCGAGGACGGGATGAGCGGCTCGTCGAGTAGCCGCCCGAACCGCTCGGTCAGCCCCACGCGAGCGGGCCGGGCGTCCAGCCACCCGCGCAACAGCCGGTAGCCCTCGACGTAGGTGGAGGTGTAGGCCCGCCACAGCGGTGAGGACAGGAACCGCAGCGACTGTCGGGCGCGGACGTCGTCGATCAGCAGCCAGCGCTGCAGGAAGGCGACGACGTCGTCGCCCGCGCGGCCTTCGTCGTGCAGCATGAGCGCGGCGTCCTGGCGCACCCCGGCCAGCTCGGCCCGGGCCGCCGCCAGCGCCTCGGCCCGCTCGCCGTCGAAGCGCAGATGAAGATCGGCGTAGATGTCCTGGGCCCAGCGGCCCCAGCCCGGACCGACGGCGGCGTGCAGCGCCAGATCCGCGAGCCCCTCGGCCATCAGGCACTGCGGGGTGTTCACCAGAAAGATGGTCTGCTCGCCCTGTCCCAGGCCGGCCACCAGACGCTCCTCCTTGCGGCAGTGCTCGGTGTGATGACCGGGATAGGACTCGTGGGCGATCAGGCTCGGCAGGTTCGACATCTGTTGTTTGACATCGGCGTTCACCGCGACCCGGGAGCGGTAGCCGCCCTCGTAGTAGTTGAACCCCGACCACGGCTTGTCGGTGACCACCTCGTAGACGACGGTCTCCCGATCGGGCAGCGGATAGGTGGTGCGCACGATGTCGCGCAGGGCGCTGGAGAACGCAGCGATGGCGTCCTCGAGCCGATCCGGCGGCAGCTCGTCGGCGCGGCGTTCGGCGGCCATCCGTTCGGCGATCGGGCCGGTGCCGCCCAGTGCCTCGTCGATACGGGCGTGCGCAGCGCGGTAGCGGTCCTGCTCGCCGCGGCCGATGGTGACGTCGAAGTAGGCGTGCACCTCGTCGACGAAGCCGACGTCCTCGGCGGCGAACTTGCGGCCCGCGCAGTCCAGCGCGCGCAGGTGGGCGGCGATGAACTCGGCCCGCTGCTCGGTGAAGGCGGCCGTGCGCTCCACGTCGGCGAGTGCGGCCAGCAGCCGACGTGCCGACGCGGCCAGTTCCGCCGGGTCGGGCGCCGGTTCGCCCGCCACCTGACGGCGCAGCGCAGGATCACCGGTGAAGGAGTCGACGTAGCCCTCTTCGATGCGGTCGAAGCGCAGCCCCAGCATCAGGTACTCGCGGATCAGCCGGTCGGGGTCCATATCCCCCACGCTAACTGCAAGACTGGACACATGGCGCGGCTGAGCGAATCGAGCCCCTACGTGGAGTTCGACCGAGCCGAGTGGCGTGGGCTGCGGATGTCCACGCCGCTGAAGCTGACCGAGGACGAGCTGACCGGACTGCGCGGCATGGGCGAGCAGATCGACCTGCTGGAGGTCGAGGAGGTCTATCTGCCGCTGGCCCGGTTGATCCATCTGCAGGTGGCCGCGCGCCAGGCCTTGTTCGCCGCCACCGAGGAGTTCCTCGGTGAACCGGTGCAGAACCCCGACCGGCCGGTGCCGTTCATCATCGGCGTCGCGGGCAGTGTGGCGGTCGGGAAGTCGACGACGGCGCGCGTGCTGCAGGCGCTGCTGTCCCGCTGGGGTGACCACTCCAAAGTCGACCTGGTGACCACCGACGGGTTCCTCTATTCCAACTCGGAGCTGGCGCGCCGGAACCTGATGCACCGCAAAGGTTTTCCGGAGAGCTATGACCGGCGCGCGCTGATGCGTTTTGTGACGGCGGTCAAGTCCGGCGCAGACACGGTGTGCGCACCGGTGTACTCACACCTGATCTACGACATCGTCCCCGGCGACAAGCACGTCGTCACCCACCCGGACATCCTGATCCTCGAGGGTCTCAACGTACTGCAGACCGGCCCGCGGCTGATGGTGTCGGACCTGTTCGACTTCTCGGTCTATGTCGACGCACGCATCGAGGACATCGAGGAGTGGTACATCGAGCGGTTCCTGGCGATGCGGGCCGGCGCGTTCGCCGACCCGGCATCGCACTTCCACCACTACTCCAGCCTGACCGACGAGCAGGCGGCCACCGCGGCACGCGACATCTGGCATTCGATCAACCGGCCCAACCTGATCGAGAACATCCTGCCGACCCGGCCGCGGGCCACCCTGGTGCTGCGCAAGGACGCCGACCACTCCATCAACCGGTTGCGGCTGCGCAAGCTGTAGTCCGACTGCATCAGCCGGTCAGCCGGTCAGCCGCTCACGCCCCGTAGCGGCGATGCCGGCGGGTGTAGTCGCGTAGCGCACGCAGGAAGTCCACCCGGCGGAAGGCCGGCCAGTGCGCCTCGGTGAACCACATCTCCGAGTAGGCGCTCTGCCACAGCAGGAATCCACTCAAGCGTTGCTCACCGGAGGTGCGGATCACCAGATCGGGGTCGGGCTGACCGGAGGTGTAGAGGTTCTCCGAGATGCCCTCGATGGTGACGGCCTCGATCATCTGCTCCGGCGTGGCACCGTCGGCCAGCTCCTTGCCGAGCAGGGTGCGCACCGCGTCGACGATCTCCTGCCGGCCGCCGTAGGCGACGGCGACGTTGACGTGGAACGCCGCGGTGCTCTCCGACGTCGAGTCGACGGCCTGGCGCAGGCGCCGGGCGGTCTCGTCGCCGAGCAGTTCCAGATCGCCGACGGTGCGCACGCTCCAGCGGTTGACCGGCGCGCAGATCTCCTCGACCACCTCGGTGATGATGTCGATGAGGCAGCCCAGTTCACCGGCGTCGCGCCGAAGATTCTCCGTCGAGAGCAGATACACCGTGGCCATCTCGATGCCGGCGTCCGCGCACCAGCGCAGCATCTCGGCGATCTTGTCGGCGCCCACCCGGTAGCCGTAGCTGACGTCATGGTGACCAGCGTCACGAGCCCACCGGCGGTTGCCATCGCACAACACGGCGATATGACGCGGAAGTGCGGCTTTGGATGCCGCGAGCTCGTGGCGCAACCGCATCTCGTAGAGCCGGTAGGCCGGCTCTTTGAGGCGTTGCGGAATGATCTCCACGGCTATTGAGACTACTGTGCGAAGTATGTCGGTCGACACCGCCGAGGACTTCCCCGAAGCCGTCGTCGACGAGGTCTCCAGATACCTCGGCAAGCCCCGCGCCCGCGGTTGGATCCATGTCTACTCGGCGGCGGTGGCGGCGATCGCCGGCACCGCGCTGGTGTCGGTGTCCTGGTCGCTGCAAGGCGCCCGGGCCGGGCTGGCGACCCTGGTCTACACGCTGACGATCGTCGCGATGTTCGCCGTCAGCGGCTTCTACCACCGGGTGA
The DNA here is from genome assembly GCA_037141465.1 of Mycobacteriaceae bacterium. GTDB lineage: Bacteria > Actinomycetota > Actinomycetes > Mycobacteriales > Mycobacteriaceae > Mycobacterium. The sequence goes on from JBAXCK010000036.1 coordinate 16,407, forward strand.
ACTGGACCTCACCGACGGTTCACAAGTGGATGAAGCGACTCGACCACTCCATGATCTTCGTATTCATCGCCGGCAGTTACACGCCCTTCGCGCTCCTGGCACTACCGGAGAGCGACGGCTGGACGCTGCTGTGGATCGTATGGGGCGGCGCGCTGGCCGGTGTGCTGCTCAAGATGTTCTGGCCCTCGGCGCCGCGCTGGGTGGGGGTGCCGCTGTACCTGCTGCTGGGCTGGGTCGCGGTGTGGTTCATCGGCCCGATCTCCAGCGGAGCCGGGATGGCGGCGGTGGTGCTGCTCATCGTCGGCGGCGTGCTCTACAGCGTGGGCGGGGTGCTCTACGCACTCAAGTGGCCCAACCCCTGGCCCCGGACGTTCGGCCATCACGAGTTCTTCCACGCCTGCACCGCCGTGGCGGCGCTGTGCCACTACATCGCAATGTGGTTCGCAGTTTTCTGGTAGGAAAACGGCGCCTGGTGAGTGTGACCTACAGCTGCTTGGCGTCGGCGAAGGACCAGTAGGCCTTCATCGAGGTGATCTTGCCCTCGCCGTTGAACACCATCACGTCGATCGGCTCGATGGCGACCTTGTGGCCGCCGGCGTCGACGGTGATGACGAACATGAACGCAGCCTCGTGGCCGGCGACCCGCAGGGCCTTCAGTTCGGTTGTGCGCTTGGCGCTTTCGACGTTCTTGAAGAAGCCGTGGATCGCCGAGCGGCCGATGTGCACCTCGCCGCCGCCGACCGGATCCTCCACGGTGGCATCGTCGGCGAACAGATCCGCGATGTCATCGGCGGAGCCACCGGCGACAAGTTCGAGATAGCGGTGGACGACGGATTCAATCTTCTCGGCGCTGACCATGGCGCCACGCTACACCGGCACGCCCAGGGCGGCGGCGAGTTCGTCCGCGCCGGTCACGGGCAGATCGCAGACGCGGCCACGGCAGACGTAGGCGGCGTCGGCGCCGCGCACCCGGTCGCGTCCGGCCAGCAGTGGCATCGAATCCAGCGCTCCGCCGACGACGACGGTGCCGCCGGGTGAGATCCGCCGCGCCGCCGCCAGCAGGGGCGACTGCGGGTCGTCGCATGCGACGGCCACCTGCAGCGGGCCACGCACCGCCGCCTCGGCCACGGTGAGCCAGTGCCCGGCCGAACGCGGCGCACGCGCCAGCAGCTGTGAGTGCGCCAGCAGGGTCTCGGCGGCGGCCTGCCCGTAGCGGGTGGCGCGGTCGGCGTCGACCAGGTGAGCGGCGGTCAGCAGCGCCTCGGCGATCAGCGACGCCCCGGCCGGGGTGGCGCCGTCCATCGGATCCGACGGCCGCACGACGAGCCGCTCGGCGTCGTCGGCGGCGTCGAACCAGCGGCCCGGGCGGTCCGGATCGGCGAAATGCCGCAGCGCGGTGTCGATCAGACCGGTGGCCGCGGTGAGCCAGAAGGCCTCACCGGTGAGCTGATAGAGCGACAGCAGGCCGGTGGCCAGCGCCGCGTAGTCCTCGAGCATGGCCGCGCTCTGACCCACCCGACCGCCCAGGCTGGCCCGGCGCAGCCGGCCGTCGAGAAGATGCGCGTCGAGAAGCCCGGTGGCGCAGCGCTGTGCGGCGGCCAGCAGCCGCGGGTCCTCAAGTGCTACGGCGGCCTCGGCCAGCGCGGTGACGGCCATGCCGTTCCACACGGTGACGATCTTGTCGTCACGCGGCGGTTGCGGCCTTGCGGCGCGGGCGGAGAGCAGGGCGGCGCGCACCCGTGCGAAGCGCTCGACGTCGCCCGGGTCGGTGCGCAACTGCAGCACCGAGGCGCCGTACTCGAAGGTGCCGGTGTCGGTGACACCGAACAGGGCGGCCGCCCATGCGCCGTCGTCGCCGCCGAGCACCTCGCGCAGCTGGGCCGGTGTCCACACGTAGGTGGATCCCTCGGAGCCGGCGGCGTCGGCGTCCAGCGAGGAGGTGAACATGCCGCCGTCGCCGAGGTCGCCGATGATGAAGGCCGCCGTCTCGGCGGCGATGCGACACGCCAGGGGGTCGCCGGTGCGCCGGGCCCAGTGCGCGTACACGCGCAACAGCAGGGCGTTGTCGTAGAGCATCTTCTCGAAGTGCGGCACCACCCAGTCGGCGTCGACGCTGTAGCGGGCGAAGCCGCCGGCCAGCTGGTCGTAGATGCCGCCGCGCGCCATCGCGTCGCAGGTGCGCCGTACAGCCGCGAGCGGCACCGCAGATCCCGTGCGCTCGTGTGCGCGCAGCAGAGCCTCCAGCAGCGCCGACGGCGGGAACTTGGGCGCACCGCCGAAGCCGCCGCGCGCGCTGTCCTCGTCGCGCAGCATCGCCGCCACCGCCTCATCGCAGAGCGCCGCGGTGATCTCCGGGCCGCCACCCGGGATGCCGTCGGCCATCCGCTCCAACTGCGCGGCGATCTGGCCGGAGGCCTGCTCGACCTCGTCGCGACGCTCGCTCCAGGTCTGCCCAACCGCCGAGAGCAGTTGCAGAAACTGTTGTTTGGGGTAGTAGGTGCCGCAGAAGAAGGGCCGTCCGTCCGGGGTCAGGAAGCAGGTCATCGGCCAACCGCCCTGACCGGTCATCGCGACTGTGGCGTTCATGTAGATGGCATCGAGATCGGGACGTTCCTCGCGGTCGACCTTGATGCAGACGAACTCGTTCGTCGCGGCGGCCACGTCGGCGTCTTCAAAGGACTCGTGTGCCATCACGTGACACCAGTGGCAGGCGGCGTAGCCGACCGACAGCAGGATCGGCACGTCCCGGCGGCGTGCCTCCTCCAGAGCCTCCGGGCCCCACTGCTGCCAGTGCACCGGATTGTCAGCGTGCTGACGTAGATACGGACTGGTGGACTCGCCGAGTGTGTTAGCCGCTGGACTCACCTCGGGGCACCTCACTGTCGGGCGCCTGCTGCGGCGGGTCGAAACTCTCCGGGACCTTCTTGAGATGGCGGTTCATCGACCGCGCGAGGAAGAAGACACCGATCAGTAACAGCAGCACCACCAGCAGGCCGACCGGGCTGGCCTTGCCGTAGTCGGGACCGCGGTTGGGTTCTTCGGCCAGCAGCAGCGCCAGCGTCAGGTAGTTCATTCGAAGACCTCGATTCCGGCGAACAGATCGTCCTCCGGCAGTGTGGCAGGTACCCGGGAGCGCGCGAGTTCATACTCCTCGGTCGGCCACAACCGCTGCTGCCATTCCCTCGGGGTGGCGAAGAAGAAGCCGTCGGGGTCGATCTGGGTGGCGTGCGCGCGCAACGCCTCGTCGCGCCGGTCGAAGTAGGCGGCGCAGTGCACGCGGGTGGTCACGCGGTTGACGTGCGGGTCGTCCTCGGGGTCCCAGCCCTTCAGCCACTCAGCGAAGGGTCCCTCCTGGCCGTGCTTGGCGAACTCGTCCTGGATCATCTGCATGCGCTTGCGCAGGAAACCGTGGTTGTAATAGAGCTTGCTCACCGACCAGGCCGGGCCGGCCTGCGGATGCAGCGTCGGATCGGCCGCCTCCTCGAACGCGGCCACCGACACCTGATGGCAGCGGATGTGGTCGGGATGCGGATAGCCGCCGTTCTCGTCGTAGGTGGTCATCACGTGGGGACGGAACTCGCGGATGACCTTCACCAGCCGGGCCACCGGCTCGTCGAGCGGGATCGCAGCGAAGCAGCCCTCGGGCAGCGGCGGCGGCGGGTCGCCCTGCGGCAGCCCCGAGTCGACGAATCCGAGCCAGTGGTGCTCGACGCCGAGGATCTCCACCGCGCGCGCCATCTCGTCGCGGCGGATCTCGGCGATGCGGCCGTGCACGTCCGGCAGATCCATCGCCGGATTGAGGATGTCGCCGCGCTCGCCGCCGGTCAGCGTCACCACCATCACCCGGTGGCCTTCGTCGACGTAGCGAGCGCAGGTAGCCGCACCTTTGCTCGCTTCGTCGTCCGGGTGGGCGTGAACCGCCATCAAGCGCAGTTCGGTCACTTCATTCCTCTGGCTACTCGGCTGATAGAACCACTCGACTGCTAGAAAGAATGATCCCATCCGTCCCGATCACCAGCCGACCGAGGGAGGTCCGCCGTGACCAGACCGGCCTCCCGCTACGGCCGCGAGCCGATGCCGGCAGCCAGCCGCCGCAAAGTCGCGATCGGACTCGGTGTCGCCGCGGCACTGCTCGGAGTCGGCGCGGCGGCCCTGCTGTATCAGCGCTTCGAGGGCGTCGCGGTGGAGGGTAAGAGTGTCGCCTTCGAGGTCCTCGATCCGCAGACCGTTCAGGTGACGATCACCGTGACACGAAAGGATCCGTCCGTCCCGGCGGTGTGCATCGTCAGGGCGCGCGCGTACGACGGTGCCGAGACCGGCCGTCGGGAGATCCTGGTGGAACCATCCGACGAAAGGACGGTTCAGCTGACCACCACGGTGAAGTCGTTCCGTCTGCCGGCGGTCGGTGACATCTACGGGTGCGGCACCGATGTGCCCGGCTATCTGGTGCCGGGCTAGCAAACATCCATCCGGCAAAAGGGGAATCGGCGCACCGGCCACGGTGCTACACTTCGTCCAGATGCACGGTTCCTCTCGGGGAGCCGTGTATTGCTTCATTAGCGCGTCGAACGCAGCTTGTGAAAGGCGAAGGACCCACGGGGGCTCACCCGCGTCTCGCGGGGAATAGGCGAATGTTTAAGGAGTGCGACGAGGATGACTGATACCCAGGTTGTCTGGTTGACGCAGGAGTCTTACGACAAGCTCAAGGCCGAACTCGACCAGTTGATCGCACACCGGCCGATCATCGCGGCGGAGATCAACGACCGTCGCGAGGAGGGTGATCTGCGGGAGAACGGCGGCTACCACGCGGCACGCGAGCAGCAGGGCCAAGAGGAGGCCCGGATCCGCCAGCTGCAGGAGCTGCTCACCACCGCCAAGGTCGGCGAGGCGCCCAAGCAGTCGGGGGTCGCACTGCCCGGGTCGGTGGTGAAGGTCTACTACGACGGCGACAAGTCCGACACCGAGACCTTCCTGATCGCCACCCGCCAGGAGGTCATCAGCGACGGCAAGCTCGAGGTGTACTCGCCGAACTCGCCCCTGGGTTCGGCGCTGCTCAACGCGAAGGTCGGCGACACCCGCACCTACACGGTGCCCAGCGGCAAGGCCGTCAAGGTGACGCTGGTCAGCGCCGAGCCTTACCACGCCTAGCCTCGCCGCTCGGCGAATTCACACCGTGGCGCGTATCGCCGAGGAACTCCTCGTGCTTCTGCTCGACAACGAGTCGGCGCAGCCCCTTCTCGACCGAAACCGGCGCGGAAGCCTGCTGGCTGCGGCACTGCTGCTCGACCTCGCCCACGACTGCCGGGTTCGGCCCGCCGTGGCGGGCGACCCGGTGCCGCCCGGCCATCTGATCGCACTGGCCGGCCCGCCCGCTCGCGACCCCGCGGTGCGCCCGGCGCTGGCACTGCTGGAGCAGGGTCCGCTCACGCCCCGTGCCGCGATCGCACGTGTGCGCAAGCACGCCGAGGACGATGTGCTGGACCAGTTGCTGCGCACCGGCCAGATTCACCAGCGTCAGCTGTCCTCACATCGGTTGCGGCGCAACACCTATGCCTGGCCGTTGAGCGACACCCGCCGGGTCGGCGATGCGCGCGCGACGATTCACGCGGTGCTCTTCGAGCACCGCCGTCCGGATCCGGTGACGGCGGCGGTCATCGCGCTGCTGTACCGCTGCGGTGCGCTGGCGGCCGTGTTGGGCTTCAGCGAGGACGGGGCGCGCGCCGCGGCCACGCGGGCCGAGGAGATCACCTTCGCCGGCTGGGGTCCCGGTTCGGACACCGGCGAGGTCAATCTCGCGATGACGGCATCCGCGGTGCTGCCGGCGCTGAACTAAGTCAGGGCTGAACTAAGTCAGGGCCTGCTCGAGATCTGCCAGCAGATCGGCCGGATCCTCGATGCCCACCGACAGCCGCACGAGGTCATCGGGTACCTCGAGCTGCGAACCGGCGGTGGAGGCGTGCGTCATCGCGCCGGGGTGCTCGATGAGTGACTCCACCCCGCCGAGGGACTCCGCGAGGATGAAAACCTCGGTTCGCGAACACAGTTTGCGTGCGGCCTCCGCGCCGCCGCGCATCCGGATCGACACCATGCCGCCGAATCCGCGCATCTGCCGCGCTGCCACGTCGTGGCCGGGGTGACCGGGCAGTCCCGGGTAGAGCACCTGGCTGACGCCGGAGTGCCCGGCGAGGAACTCCGCGACTTTCGCGGCGTTGTCGCTGTGCCGCAGCATCCGCACCTCAAGGGTCTTGATCCCGCGCATGGTCAGGTAGGCGTCGAACGGGCCCGGGACCGCGCCCGCGCCGTTCTGCAGGAAGCCGAACGCAGCGTCGAGTTCCTCGTCATCGGTCACCAGCGCGCCGCCGATGACGTCGGAATGCCCGCCGATGTATTTGGTGGTCGAATGCAGCACGATGTCAGCCCCCAGGCTCAGCGGTTGCTGCAACGCCGGGGAGGCGAAGGTGTTGTCCACCAGCACCTTGCACCCGGCCCGGTGGCCGATCTCGGCGATGGCGGCGATGTCGGCGATCGAGAGCAGCGGATTGGTGGGCGTCTCCACCCAGATCATCCGGGTGTCCGGCGTGACGGCGAGGCGCACGGCATCGAGATCACTCAACGCGACCGGGGTGTGCTCCACACCCCACTGGCGGAACACCTTGTCGATCAACCGGAATGTGCCGCCGTAGGCGTCGTCGGGAATGACGATGTGATCACCCGGGCGCAACACCGCGCGCAGTGCGCAGTCGCCGGCTGCCATCCCGGAGGCGAACGCCCGGCCGAACCGGCCGTCCTCCACCGCCGCGAGTACGGACTCAAGTGCGGTGCGGGTCGGGTTCCCGGTCCGCGCGTACTCGTAGCCGCCGCGCAGACCGCCGACACCGTCCTGGGCGAAGGTGCTGCTGGCGTAGATCGGCGCGTTGACGGCGCCGGTCTGCGGGTCCGGACGGAAGCCGGCGTGGATGGCCCGGGTGGCGAACCCCTGGTGGCGTTGGCTGTCAGACATCGCATCTGAGCCTAGCCGCCGGGCCGCCGGTCCTACCGCGGTGCGGGTGCCACCGATCCGCCGCTGAGCTTGCGCCAGGTGCAGCCGAGGAACAGGTAGGTCAGTGGCCATGCGACGAGCACCAGCACCAGGCAGAAATTGCCGATCGCCAACAGTGCCGAACTGATCACCCACGCAAGCAGCACCTGCCCGAAGTTGCCCTTGATCGCGGCGATACTCGCCTTGATGCCCTCGACGGCCGAGGAGTTGCGGTCCACGATCGCCAGCGGATACAGCAGCGTGAACACTGTGACGATCAGTCCGGGGATGATGCACAGCACCAGGCCGACTGCGGTGAGCAGGCCGACGATGAGGGTCGCCACGATCATCGGCACGACGTTGCGCGGCCGCAGGAACGACGCCAACGTGACCGGTCTGCCGTCGGCGAGATCAAGCACCCCACCGATGTACGCCGACAGTGCGGCGCCGAACAGCAGCAGGCCGCCGATGAAGGCAACGATCAGCACGACGACGCCCGCACCGGTAAGGGTCGCCGTGGTGGTGTCGACGATGCCGTCGGCGGTACCGACCGTCGACAGCGTCTGCGGTGATACCGCATCGAGGATCACCATTGCGACGACGGTGTAGACCGCCAGCACCAGGTTGATGATCAGAGCGGAGATCACCAGCGGCCCAATGTTTTTGGTGAATATGTTCCACGCCCACGTCAGCGCGTCACTGACGTTGAATCCCGGCCGTCCCGCCCCGGGGGGAGGCGGCAGGTAACCGCCACCGGGCGGAGGCGGCGGCGGGTAACCGCCCGGCATCGGCGGCGGATAGCCGTATCCGTAGCCGGGCGGCGGGGGCGGCGGGTAGCCGTAACCGGGAGGCGGGGGCGGTGGATAGCCGCCGGGCGGCGGGGGCGGCGGATA
>JBAXCK010000037.1:0-24218 GCA_037141465.1 Mycobacteriaceae bacterium
CCGTGCGCAAGCGCGTGGTCAAGAAGGCCGCCAAGAAGGCCGTGCGCAAGCGCGTCGTCAAGAAGGCCGTGCGCAAGACGGCTCGCAAGGCTCCGGCCAAGCGTCGCTAGATTCCTCCAAGCAAATACGCCGCGGACACCACGTCCGCGGCGTATTTGTCTGTCTAGGGGCTGTCCCGCTTGGCCAGCGGGCTCGGCAGGTGATCGGCGGCGAGAACCTTCCCGCCGGCCAGCGACAGAACCCAGGTGCTGCCCTTGCGATTACGCGACTTGTCCGGTTTGACGCCGTCGCGGCGGCACCACCAGTCGATCAGGTGGGGGATGACCCTGCCCTGCGTGCAGATCGCCGGGGTGCCGCCGAGGGCGGCGATCGCCAGCATCCGTTCGTGGGCGGCGTCGGGGTCGGCCGCATAGGCCTCCTCGGTCAGCGCCGGTTCCATGGAGATCGGCACACCGAGTTCCTCGGCCAGCGGCTCCACGGTCTGCCGGCAGCGGGCGCGGTCCGCGGCGTAGACGCTGGAGGCGCCGAAGGCCAGCAGTTGCGGCACCAGGGAGAGCGCCTGCGCGCGGCCCCTCTTGTCCAGCGGGCGCAACCGGTCGTCGCCGTGGTAGCGCGCCTTGCGGCCCGCGGTGCCGTGGCGCACCACCAGAACGGTCTGGGTGTCGGCCGGCTTTTTGGCGAAGCGGCCCAGGATCTTGCGGTCCAGCGGGTAGCTGAGCCGCTTGCGGGCGTCGGGAACCGTCAGCCACCGGATCTTGTCGGCCTCCTCGTGCGCGACGAACTCTCCGCCCAGGGCGCGCGCCGCCCAGTAGTGGACGACCTTCGTGCCCTCGGGGATGGGATAGCTGACCCGGCCCAGCCGGCGGCCCAGATGTGCGCCCTGGCCGGTTTCCTCGATGATCTCGCGAACGGCGGCGACCGGTTCGGTCTCGCCGTCGTCCAGCTTTCCCTTGGGCAGCGACCAGTCGTCATAGCGCGGACGGTGGATCACCGCGACGAGCGGCGCACCGGAGCTCTCATCGGGTCGCCACAGCACCGCACCCGCCGCCGGGATGACGGCCTTGGACTTCGCCGAGGGCACCTCAGGACGACCGGTGCATTTCCATCAACCACAGCTGATGGTCGCGAACCTCGCGGCCGTCCTGTGGTGCGGCGGTCCAACTGCCGTCCGACGCCAGCTCCCAGCATCGCGTCGACGGATGCATGGCGGAGTCGAAGACGTCCTCGAGGTAGTCGGTCAGGCGGCGGTCCTTCACCTGAACCATGACCTCCACGCGGCGATCGAGGTTGCGATGCATCATGTCCGCGCTGCCGATCCAGAACTCGTCGATCGAGGCGAAATGCATGACCCGGGAGTGCTCGAGGAACTCACCGAGGATCGAACGCACGGCGATGTTCTCCGAGAAGCCCTTCACCCCCGGTCGAAGCGCGCAGATTCCGCGCACCACCACCTCCACCCGGACACCGGCCTGGGAGGCGCGGTAGAGGGCGTCGATGATCTGCTCGTCGACCATCGCGTTGGCCTTCATCCGGATGCGGCCGTTGCCGCTTTGCCGGTGCGCCGCGACCTCGCGTTCGATGCGCTCCAGAATGCCCTTGCGGATCCCGTTCGGGGCCACCAGCAGGTTGCGGTAGGAGACCTTGCGGGAGTACCCCGTCAGCGAGTTGAACAAGTCGGTCAAGTCCGCGCCGATGTCCGGTGCCGCGGTGAACAATCCGACGTCCTCATACAGGCGTGCGGTCTTGGGGTTGTAGTTGCCGGTGCCGATGTGGCAGTACCGGCGGATGGTCGAGCCCTCTCGTCGCACGACGAGGCAGGTCTTGCAGTGGGTCTTGAGCCCCACCATCCCGTAGACGACATGCACTCCGGCGTCTTCCAATGCCCGGGCCCACTTGATGTTGGCCTGCTCGTCGAACCGGGCTTTGAGTTCCACCAGAGCCACCACCTGCTTGCCGGCATCGGCCGCCTCGATCAGCGCGTTGATGATCGGGGAGTCCCCGGAGGTCCGGTACAGGGTCTGCTTGATGGCCAGCACGTTCGGGTCGGCCGCGGCCGTCTCGATGAAACGCTGCACGCTCGTCGAGAACGACTCGTAGGGGTGATGAACCAGAACATCGCCTTCGCGAAGCGTCGCGAAAAGGCTCTTGCCCTCGCGGTCGACGAACGCCGGCGGGGTCACCGGAACATACGGCCGCTCTTTGAGGCCCGGCCGGTCGACGCCGTAGACCTGCCACAGCGACTTCAGATCCACCAGGCCGGGCACCTGCACCACATCGCCGGGATCCACGTCGAGTTCCCGCAGCAGCAGGCCGAGCATGTGCTCGCTCATATTGCTGGAGATCTCCAGCCGCACCGGCGGGCCGAACCGGCGCCGTGCCAGCTCGCGTTCAAGAGCCTGCAGCAGGTCCTCGTCGCGGTCCTCGACGTCCATGTCGGCGTTGCGGGTGATCCGGAACGCGTGACGTTCGACGATGTCCATCCCGGGGAACAGGACGGGCAGGAACGCGCCGATCAGTTCCTCCATCGGCAGGAAGCGGATCTCGCCTGAGCCATCGGTGCTGTCGAGGCGCACGAACCGGTCGACGTTGTCGGGCACCTTCACGCGGGCGAAGTGCTCGCCACCGTCCTCCGGGGACTTCACGGTGACGGCGAGGTTGAGGCTCAGCCCGCTGACGAAGGGGAACGGGTGTGCCGGGTCCACCGCAAGCGGCGTCAGCACCGGGAACACCTGCTCGGCGAAGTAGGTCGACAGCGGGGCGCGGTCGGCCTCGGACAGGTCGTCCCAGCGGACGAACACGATGCCCTCCTCGGCGAGAGCCGGCCGGACCGACTCCATGAACACCTGGGCGTGACGGGTGGCCAGTTGCTGGGTGCGTTCGGCGATCATGCGCAACTGCTCGCGCGGGGTGAGCCCGTCGGCCGAACGCACCTTCAGGCCCATCTCGTCGCGGCGTTTGAGGCCGGCGACCCGCACCATGTAAAACTCGTCGAGGTTGGAGGCGAAGATCGCCAGGAACTTGGCGCGCTCCAGTAGCGGCAGCGAGGTGTCGGCGGCCAGGGCGAGCACCCGGGTGTTGAAGTCCAGCCAGCTCAGCTCACGGTTGAGGTAGCGGTCCGGCGGCAGCGGATTCTCGACGGCCGCGGCGGTGGCCGCCGGCGGGGCATCGGGCGATTTGCCGGTCTGGCCGTCGGTTTCCCCTGTTCGCGGCTGGATCTCGGTGTCCGTCATAGGTCTCATCATTCACCATCGCGACGAGTGCGGGATCTGTGCCGGCTAATAGTAGGTAAACCTTCCGCCGGCCCGACCGGCCCGCTAGGGCGTGGCGGCGGTGGCGGTGGCGGCGGCGGTGGCCGGACCCAGCCCCAGCAGGCGGGCCGCCTCCAGGTCGGCCGGGGTGTCGATGTCGCAGCGCAGCCCCGGCCAGTCGCCGGTGAGTTCCAACGCGCCGTCGTCCCGGTGCCGCCGGGCCGAGCCGGCGCCGAAGAGCGGATTGAGGGCCACCCCGAAACAGAACAGCGCGCTGGTGCCGGTGCCCTCCCGGTCGGCGACGAAGCTTCGCGGGTGCGCCCGCGCGGCGTGCAGCGCCTCGCGCAGTTCGGCGCTGCGCAGCGACGGCAGGTCGCTGTGCAGCACGGCGAGGTTGGGCCCCTCCAGCAGTTCCGCGGCCGCTCGCAGGGCGTTGTTCAACGGGTCCGGGTGACCGGGCGGGGTGGGGTCCTCGATCGCGGTGACGCCGAGGTCGCGCGCGGCGGTGATCGCGACCGGGTCCGGGGTGACGATGGTGATCGATCCGAGCGTCTCGACGGCGCGGGCGGCGTCGATGGTGTCGATCAGCATGGCGAGCACCACGCGTTCGCGTCCGCCCGCATCGAACACCTGGGCCAGCCGGGTCTTGGCGTCACGCAATCGCTTCACCGCGATGATGAGGCTGACATCCGGCGCGCCGAGCATGGCGTCATCCTGCCAGCGTCACCGCTAGGTTGAGAATGTGGCCGACATGCTGGGGACCGCGGCGGTGCTGGGTGCCGGCGCCTGGGGAACCACGCTGGCGAAGGTTCTCGCCGACGCCGGCGCCGAGGTGCGACTGTGGGCGCGCCGCGAGGACGTGGCGGCCGAGGTCAATCGTGCACGCACCAACGACGCCTATCTGCCCGGCGTGGTGCTGCCCGAAGGGCTGCGTGCGACCACCGATGCCGCGGCGGCGCTGGAGGGTGTCACCACCGTGTTGCTGGGTGTCCCGTCACAGAGCCTGCGGTCCAATCTCGAGGTGTGGCGCCCGCATATCGCCGCCGACGCCACACTGGTGAGTCTGGCCAAGGGCATCGAGTTGGGCACACTGATGCGGATGAGTGAGGTGGTCGCGGCGGTCACCGGCGTCGCGCCCGGGCAGGTGGCGGTGATCTCGGGTCCCAACCTCGCCAGCGAGGTGGCCGAGGAGCAACCGGCGGCCACCGTGGTGGCGTGCACCGATTCGGGCCGGGCGATGGCGCTGCAACGCGCGCTGAGCACCACCTACCTGCGGCCCTACACCAATTCCGACGTGGTGGGCACCGAGATCGGCGGTGCGTGCAAGAACGTCATCGCGCTGGCGTGCGGTATGGCGGCCGGCGTCGGCTTGGGGGAGAACACCGCCGCGACGATCATCACCCGCGGACTGGCCGAGATCATGAGACTGGGCATCGCCCTGGGTGCCACACCGGCCACCCTTGCCGGACTCGCCGGCGTCGGCGACCTCGTCGCCACGTGCACGTCGCAGCACTCACGCAACCGCCGTTTCGGTGTTCGACTGGGCCGCGGAGAGTCGCTGGAGTCCGCCCAGCGAGGGACGGAAGGCCACGTGGCCGAAGGGGTTTCCTCATGCACCTCGATCCTGGCGCTGGCGTCCGGCCATGACGTGGAGATGCCGCTGACCGACGCGGTGTATCAGGTGTGCCACCGCGGACTGTCCGTCGATGAGGCCGTCGCCCTGCTCCTGGGTCGCCGCACGAAGTCGGAGTGATAGAGACGATGACAGTGAGAGAAACGAGGAATCAGCCCTACGGCGATTCCACCCGGTCGGTGCGCGCCGTCGACTCCGCGCCGGTTCCCGGGACCCCGGTGGCGCCGACACCGGTTCCGGCGTCGGCGTATCACCTCTCGCCGCAGGAGGGCACCGAGCCGCACATCTACGGGCGTTACTCCAACCCGAACTGGGAACAGCTGGAGTCCGCCCTCGCCGCACTCGAGGGTGCGACGACGGCGTACGCCTTCGCCTCCGGGATGGCCGCGATAGCCGGTGCGCTGCGGGTGCTGGTGCGGCCCGGTTCGGTGCTGGTGGTGCCCGCCGACGGCTACTACCAGGTGCGCCGTTGGGCCCGCGAGCTGCTGGCGCCGCAGGGCGTCGTCATCCGGGAGGCGACGGTGGCGCAGATGTATGAGGCGGCGGCCGATGCGGACGTCGTGCTGGCCGAGACCCCGACCAATCCGGCACTCGAGGTGATCGACCTGCACCGGTTGGCCGGGATCTGCCACGGCCGGGGAGCGCACCTCGTCGTCGACAACACCACCGCGACACCGCTGGGGCAGCAGCCGCTGTCTCTCGGCGCCGATCTCGTGGTGGCCAGCGCCACCAAGTCTCTTGCCGGACACAGTGACCTCGTCGCGGGCTACGTGGCCGGCAGCAAGCCGGAGCTGCTGGCGGCAGTGCACAACGAGCGGCTGCTGTCGGGGGGAATCCTCGGCCCGTTCGAGGCGTGGATGCTGCTTCGCAGCATCGGCAGCTTCGGTCTCCGCTTCGAGCGTCAGTGTCAGAACGCCGGTGCTCTGGCGACCGCACTGCGCACGCATCCGCGGGTCCGCGGTGTGCGATATCCCGGTCTGCCCGACGACGTGTCGTATCCGATCGCCTCGAGGCAGATGCGGCGCTTCGGGGCACTGGTGTCGATCGAACTCGCCGACGCCGAAGCGGTGCACGCCCTGGTGGCCAACAGTGAACTGCTGGTGGCGGCCACCAGCTTCGGCGGTATCCACACCTCGGTGGACCGGCGCGCACGCTGGGGAGACGACGTCGCGGCAGGCTTCGCCCGGATCTCCGCGGGGATCGAGGACACCGATGACCTCATCGCCGACATCGAGCGCGCCCTGGACGCCGCACCCTAGCCCGACGGCGTAGCCTCTTGTGCTTGTGGCTTCCGCGACAGGCTCCCGCGTCCGGGTGGCCGTCGTCTACGGCGGCAAGAGTTCCGAGCACGCGATCTCGTGCGTGTCGGCCGGGAGCATTCTTCGCCATCTCGATCCGGACCGCTTCGAGGCCATCGCCGTCGGTATCACCCGGGACGGCTGCTGGCTGCGCACCGACACCGATCCGGGTGCGCTGGCGATCAGCGACGGCCGGCTGCCGGAGGTCACCGGTCGCACCGACACGCCACTGGCACTCGCACCTGAGATCCTTGCCTCGGTCGACGTCGTATTCCCGATCCTGCACGGGCCCTACGGCGAGGACGGCACCATTCAGGGTCTGCTGGAGCTCGCCGGGCTGCCCTACGTCGGCGCGGGTGTGCTCGCCAGCGCAGCCGGGATGGACAAAGAGTTCTCCAAGAAACTGATGGCCGCAGACGGCCTCCCGATCGGTGCATACACGGTGCTGCGTGCGTGCGACGACGGCCCGTCGGCGGAATTGCTTGCAGAAGTCGGCTTTCCGGACGCACCGGTCTTCGTCAAACCGGCGAGAGGCGGTTCGTCCATCGGTGTGAGCCGGGTGACGGCGGCGTCGGAGTTGCCGGCGGCGATCGCCGCCGCGCGCCGTCACGACCCGAAGGTCATCGTCGAAACCGAGGTGGTCGGCCGTGAACTCGAATGCGGAGTGCTGGAGTTCCCCGACGGAACGGTACGGGCGAGCGTCATCGGCGAGATCCGGGTGGCCGGTGTGGCCGGCCGAGAGGACGGCTTCTACGACTTCGAGACGAAGTATCTCGACGACGGCGCAGAACTCGATGTGCCGGCCAAAGTCGACGACGCCGTCGCAGAGCAGTTGCGACAGCTGGCCGTGCGGACCTTCACAGCGATCGGCGCTCAGGGTCTTGCCCGGGTCGACTTCTTCCTCACCGACGAGGGCCCACTGGTCAACGAGATCAACACCATGCCCGGCTTCACCACCATCTCGATGTACCCGCGGATGTGGGGCGCCAGCGGGATCGACTACACCAGCCTGGTGACCACCATGGTCGAGACCGCGCTGGCCCGCGGCACCGGTCTGCGCTGAGCGACTATCGCGCCGGCGCCGGCCGGATCGGCATCGCCGGCATGGTCCGCGCGATCACCTCCGACAGTGTCTGGATGGGCGCGGGACCGGACCCGGCCGGCAGTGTCAGCGCGATGTACACCGGCCGGTCCACGCTTACCCAGGTGCTGCGCTCCGAATCGGGACGATTCCCACTCCCGTCGGCGAGCCGAAGCCACTGCGCGTCATCCACCATCTGCAGCGGTGTGCCGACGACGAACTCCGCCGGCCGGTCCAGGCCGCACCGCAGGATCACCGGATCGCCGGCGTCGTGTTCGCCGGAGCCGCGCCAGGCGGCCGCACCCGGCGGCACCGGTTCCGCGGCGGCCGCGCGGGTGAACTCCCCGAGCCTCTCGGGCAGCGTCGCCATCAGTGCGCGACATTCGGCCGACTCGGCCTGCGGTGCGGGCACCCCCGCGATGGCGATCGGGGCCGCGGGTGTGCGGCGCGTCGCGGCGATCGCGAGAACGGCGCCGATCGCGGCCACCGCCACAACGAGCGCGGCGATGATCGCGGCGCGCCCCGGCCCGCCACCGGTGTCGTCGTGCATCGTCTGAGTCCGACCTCTCCAGCCCGCCATAGACTGGCGCCCAACCTAGTCCAAGGAGTGCCGTGCCCGATCAGCGTGAACCCACCCTGCACGATCTGGGTGAGTTCGCGGTGATCGACCGCCTCGTCGCCGGCCGGCCGGTGCTGCCCGGCGTGAGTCTCGGCCCCGGCGATGACGCCGCCGTCATCGACGCGCCTGACGGCCGCGTGGTCGTGACCACCGACATGCTGGTGGCCGGGCGCCACTTCCGGTCGGACTGGTCGCGCCCGCACGACGTCGGCCGAAAAGCGATCGCGCAGAACGCCGCCGACATCGAGGCGATGGGCGCCCGCGTCACCGCATTCGTCGTCGCTTTCGCCGCACCGCCGGGCACCGCCGTGTCCGCGGTAACCGAACTCGCCGACGGCATGTGGCAGGAGGCCGCCGCCGCCGGAGCCGGCATCGTCGGGGGAGACATGGTGTCGGCCCCGCAGTGGGTGGTCTCGGTGACCGCACTGGGAGATCTCGGCGGGCGCACCGCGGTGCCGCGCAGTGGCGCACGGCCCGGCGCGGTGATCGCGGTGGCCGGTGAACTCGGCCGCTCGGCAGCCGGTCTGGCGGTGTACCGCAACGGCGTCGACGGTTTCGAGGAGTTACGCAGCCGCCATCGGGTGCCGCGGCCGCCCTACGGCCAGGGGCGAACCGCCGCAGAGGCCGGTGCGCAGGCGATGACGGACGTCTCCGACGGCCTGCTCGCCGATCTCGGGCACATCGCCGCGCGGTCCGGGGTGGTGATGGACCTCGACCGCGCCCTGCTGCGCGCCGACGTCGAGGCCGTCACCGCCGCCGCGGCGGCGACCGGAACCGATCCGTGGTCACTCGTACTCGGCGGCGGTGAGGACCACGCCCTCGTCGCGTGCTTCGAGCAGCTTCCCCCCGGATGGCGACCGATCGGCGTGGTGCGCCGCGACGTCACCGACGGGGGCGCAGCGCAGGTGCTCCTCGACGGGCAACCCTGGACCGGTGATGCGGGCTGGGAGTCCTTCGCGTGAGCGCTCGCCCGCTGAGTGAACTCGTCGACGACGGCTGGGCGCGGGCGCTGACTCCGGTGGCCGACCAGATCAGCGCGATGGGGGAGTTCCTGCGCGAGGAGATCGCCGCGGGACGCCGCTATCTGCCCGCCGGCGCCGACGTGCTTCGCGCCTTCACGTTCCCCTTCGACGGTGTCCGCGTGCTCATCGTCGGCCAGGACCCGTATCCGACGCCGGGGCATCCGGTGGGACTGAGTTTCTCGGTCGCACCCGACGTGCGGCCGTTGCCGCGCAGCCTGGCCAACATCTTCACCGAGTACAGCGCGGACCTCGGACACCCGGCGCCGTCCTGCGGTGACCTCACACCGTGGGCGCAGCGCGGCGTCATGCTGCTCAACCGGGTGCTCACCGTGCGGCCGGGAACCCCGGCGTCGCACCGCGGCAAGGGCTGGGAGACGGTCACCGAGTGCGCCATCCGGGCGCTCGTTGCGCGGGACACACCGCTGGTGGCGATCCTGTGGGGGCGCGACGCGGCGACGCTCACCCCGATGCTGACCGGCGGGCACTGCGTCAGCATCGAGTCGCCGCATCCCTCGCCGCTGTCGGCGAGCCGGGGATTCTTCGGGTCGCGGCCGTTCAGCCGCGCCAACGAACTGCTGGCGACGATGGGCGCCGAGCCCGTCGACTGGGCTCTGCCCTAGGGCAGCCGGTCAGCCTCGGGAGACCTTGCCGGCCTTGAGGCATGACGTGCACACGTTCACCCGGGACTTGTTGCCACCGGGACGCGCCACCGCGCGCACGGTCTGGATGTTCGGGTTCCACCGGCGGTTGGTGCGGCGGTGCGAGTGGGACACGGCCTTGCCGAAGCCGGGACCCTTACCGCAGATGTCGCAGACGGCAGCCATGATGTGGAACTCCTCAACGTGTCGGTGGCCAACGACCGCGACGCGGGTGGCCGTGTCCGAGGATACCGTCGGGCCCGCCGTGGGCCAAAAAGGGCCTGCCCACAGACCCGCAGCGCGGCGGCATTCCGATTACGGCCCTGCTGGATAGGCTGACGCGGCAGGACTGTTGATCAGGGCGGGCGGGAGGTGTGGATGCCGGAACGGCGGCTGGACGCACCCGCCCTGCTGGCGTGGGGAGACGCCGCGGTGGCCGGGCTCATCGCGCACACCGACGAGATCAACGGACTCAACGTCTTCCCGGTGCCCGACGCCGACACCGGCACCAACATGCTGTTCACCATGCGTGCGGCGCTGGCGCAGGCCACCGCCGCGGCCGCCGGCGACGTCGCCGAGACGGCGGCGGCGCTGTCCCGGGGCGCCGAACACGGCGCCCGCGGCAACTCCGGGGTGATCCTGTCGCAGATCCTGCGGGCGCTGGCCGAGACGACCGCGTCCGCCGCGGGGCAGATGGAGTCCGACACCGCCCTGTCCGACATCGGCGCGGGCGTGCTCGGTGCCGCGCTGCGCCATGCCGAGGCGCTGGTGGTGTCGTCGATGGGCGGACGGGCGGTGGAGGGCACCGTGATCTCGGTGCTGCGGGCCGCGGCCGAGACCGTCGAACGCGCCGCCGACGACGGCACGTCGCTGGCGGTCGCGCTGACCTCGGCGGGCGAGGCCGCCGAGGCGGCACTCGAGCACACCACCGCACAACTGGCCGCGCTCACCGAGGCCGGTGTGGTCGACGCCGGCGGCCGCGGACTGCTGGTCCTGCTCGACGCGCTCACCGAAACCGTCGCCGGACACCGGCCGCGGCGGCGCGGCTATCCGGCCGCGGCATCGGCGGCGTCCGCAGCGCCCGGGGTGGCCGAAGCCGGACCCGAATTCGAGGTGATGTATCTGCTGGGCTGCACCGACCCCGATGCGCTGGCCGCATTGCGCACCGGTCTGCGTGAGATCGGCGACTCGGTGGCCATCGCCCCGGCGGCCGGTGATCGGCACTCGGTGCACGTGCACACCGACGACGCGGGTGCGGCCATCGAACACGGCCTGCGCCTCGGGGCCGTCAGCCGCATCCGGATCAGCGCCCTGGCCACCGGCCGGGTGTCGCCCGGCGGGTGGAGCCGCGATCGCGCCGTGCTCGCCGTGGTCGACGGCGACGGCGCCGCCGACCTGTTCGCGGCAGAGGGTGCGGCGGTGCTGCGGCCCGACGCCGATCTGGTCGACCCGGTCAACTCGGTCAGCGCGGCCGATCTTCTGCGCGGGCTGGTCGACACCGGCGCGGCGCAGGTGATGGTGCTGCCCAACGGATACGTCGCCGCCGAGGACTTGGTGGCCGGCTGCGCGGCCGCGATCGGCTGGGGAATCGACGTGGTGCCGTTGCCCGCCGGGTCGATGGTGGCGGGACTGGCGGCACTGGCCGTGCACGACCCGGACCGGGTCGCCGTCGACGACGGCTACGCCATGGCGCGCGCGGCGGCCGGCGCCAGGCACGGTTCGGTGCGGGTCGCCGACGCCGACGCGCTCACCTGGGCCGGCCCGTGTCATCCCGGAGACGGTCTGGGCATCGCCGGTGACGAGGTGCTCGTCGTCGCCCCCGACGTGTGCTCGGCGGCGGCGGGGTTGATCGACCTGCTGCTGTCCTCCGGCGGCGAACTGGTGACCGTGCTGCTCGGACGGCGCTCCGGTGCCGAGGTCTCCGAGTCGTTGTCCGAGCATGTCCGCCGCCGCCACCCGGGCACCGAGTTCGCCAGCTACGCCACCGGCCACCGGGGCGACGTCCTGCTGATCGGGGTGGAGTAGCGGTGGTCGGACTCGCCGATCGGCTGGACGGGGTGCTGGGTGCCAAGGCGGCCCGCGCCCTCGATGAGGTGTTCGGCATCCGCACCGTCGGCGAACTGCTGCGGCACTACCCGCGCAAATACAGCGAGGGCATGACCGTGCGCGGCGACGGCGACGAACTGCCCGCCGAGGGTGAGCACATCACCTTCGTCGGGGAGATCGCCAAGGCGGAGACGCGCTGGACCAACCGCACACCGCGCCGCGAGTACCTCGTGGTGACACTCAAGAACCGCCAGCCCAAAGTGACCGCCACGTTCTTCAACGCCAAGTACCTCAAGAAGGGGCTGCACGAGGGCACCACACTGATGCTTTCCGGCGAGGTGGGTTACTTCAAGGGCGTCATGCAACTGACCCATCCGGCGTTCCTGGTGCTCGACTCGCCGGACGGCCGGCGCATCGGCAGCAAGAACCTCAAGAGCATCGCCGACGCGGCCCGCCGCGAGAGCGGTGAGCTGGACATGTCGGTCTTCGAGCGCGACTACTTCCCGATCTACCCCGCCAGCGCCAAGCTGCAGAGCTGGGACATCTACTCCTGTGTGCGCCAGGTGCTCGACGTACTCGACCCGGTCGCCGATCCGCTGCCGAAAGCGGTTGTGGCGCAGCAGGATCTGATGGGTGAGGACGAAGCGCTGCGGGCCATCCATGTCGCCGAAAAGGCCACCGAACGCGACCGCGCCCGCCAGCGGCTCACCTTCGATGAAGCCGTCGGCCTGCAGTGGGCACTCGCGGTGCGCCGCCACAGCGAACTGGCCGGGTCCGGCCCGGCAGCCCCGCGTCGCGACGACGGTCTGGTGGCGGCGCTGGGAAAGCGGCTTCCGTTCGACCTCACCGCCGGCCAGCGTGAGGTGCTCGACGTCATCGCCGGCGAGTTGTCCGGCACCAAACCGATGAACCGGCTGCTGCAGGGCGAAGTCGGATCCGGCAAGACCATCGTCTCGGTGCTGGCGATGCTGCAATTGATCGACGCCGGCCATCAGTGCGCCCTGCTGGCGCCCACCGAGGTGCTCGCCGCCCAGCACGCGCAGTCGATCCGCGACGTCCTCGGACCGCTCGGCATGGCCGGGGAGCTCGGCGGCGCCGACGGGGCGACACGGATCGCGCTGCTGACCGGTTCGATGTCGGCCGCGCAGAAGCGTCAGGTGCGCGACGAGGTCGCCTCCGGTGCGGCCGGCATCGTCATCGGCACCCACGCGCTGCTGCAGGACGCCGTCGAGTTCCACCGGCTGGGACTGGTGGTCGTCGACGAGCAGCATCGCTTCGGGGTGGATCAGCGAGACCGGTTGCGCGCCAAGGCGCCCGCCGACATCACCCCGCACCTGCTGGTGATGACGGCCACGCCGATACCCCGGACCGTCGCTCTGACGGTGTACGGCGATCTGGAGACCTCGACGCTGCGCGAACTGCCCCGTGGCCGCCAGCCCATCACCACGACGGCCATCTTCGCCACCGAGAAGCCGCAGTGGCTGGCGCGGGCCTGGCGGCGGGTCGCCGAGGAGGTGGCCGCGGGCCGGCAGGCCTACGTCGTCGCCTCCCGCATCGATGAGAGCGAGAAGCCGGCGAGCGAGCAGACCGGCCCGGTGCCGGTGACCGTGGTGGCGTTGCACGAGCATCTGCGGCACGGCCCGCTCTCGGGACTGCGCCTGGGTCTGATGCACGGGAGGCTCTCGGCCGACGAGAAGGACGCGGTGATGGCGGCGTTCCGGGCCGGTGAGATCGACGTTCTGGTGTGCACGACCGTGATCGAGGTCGGGGTTGACGTCCCGAACGCGACGGTGATGGTGGTGATGGACGCCGACCGGTTCGGCATCAGCCAGCTGCACCAGTTGCGCGGACGCATCGGCCGGGGCGCACATCCGAGTCTGTGCCTGCTGGCCACCCAGCAGCCCGAGGAGTCCAAGGCCGGCGAGCGGCTCAAGGCCGTCGCCGCCACGGTGGACGGGTTCGCGCTCGCCGATCTCGATCTGCGGGAACGCCGGGAGGGAGATGTGCTGGGCCACAGCCAGTCCGGGCGCCCGATCACGTTGAAGTTCCTGTCGCTGGCCGAGCACCTCGAGGTGATCCTCGCGGCCCGCGCGCTGTGCGACGAGGTGTATGCGGCCAACCCCTCGGATCCGGGCATGGCGCAACTGGCCGAGCAGTTCAGCGAACCCGAGCGCATCGAGTTCCTGGACAAGTCGTGACGCGGGATCGGTTCCTGCTCCCCGCGGCTACCGCAGCCGCGGTGGCCGTCATCGTCGCCGTGCAGGTCGTCGGTCAGGCCGCGCGGGCCGACGTCGCGCAGGGCCGTGCGCCCACCGTCAAGGCAGGCGCCGATGTGCTCGGCGGCGTCGCCGTGGTGCCCGATCGGGTGCGCGGCAGCGACTACCGGCGCGCGGCGTTCGGTGAGGCCTGGGACGACGACACCGGCGCACCCGGCGGGCGCAACGGCTGCGACACCCGCAACGACATCCTCGATCGCGACCTGGTGGACAAGACCTACGTCGCCACGAAACGCTGCCCGCGCGCGGTGGCCGGTGGAGCGCTGCGCGACCCGTACACCAACGACACGATCACGTTCGTGCGGGGCGATCAGACCGGATCCTCGGTGCAGATCGACCACATCGTGCCGCTGGCGTTCGCCTGGGACATGGGTGCGCGGGACTGGCCTGAGGAGATGCGGAAGCGTTTCGCCAACGACCCGGCCAACCTGCTCGCCGTCGCGGGTCAGGCCAACCAGGACAAGGGCGATCTGCCGCCGGGCGGATGGATGCCGCCCAACACCGCATTCTGGTGCGCCTACGCGGTGGCGTTCATCGACGTTGTGCGCGGTTACCGGTTGGCTGTCGATGCTGCGTCGGTGCAGCAGTTGCGGCAGGCGACGGCCGGCTGTCCGTCCGGCTGACGACCGCGGCCGCAGGCCTGCCGGCGCCCCGATCCCCAAGCCTGGCCGGTGACCCGCCCGGTACCGGGATGCCCGGCTTGAGCGGGTTGCCGAAGCCGTCCCAGCCGATCGCCCTGGCGATGGACCGGGGAATCCCCAGCAGCGATCCGAGGGCGCCACTCGGCACACCCTTGAGCGCCAACTCCACCGGCGGTTCGGGGTCGGGGAGATCGATCTGGATGCTCAGGTCCGCGGTGTTGAACAGCGAACCGCCCGGACTGAGCAGACCGCCCATCGCGATACCGACCGTCGTCACCGCCGGGATGTTCACCCCCAGGATCGAGCCGAGCACCGACACCAGCGGGGTGGCCGCGAGCACCGGGCCGCCATTGAGGAAGGCGTCGAGCACAGTGGGCACGATGTTGATGACTTCGCTCAGAGCGGTCGCGACGTCCGGTGTCGATGCGGTCATCGCCGCGGTGATCTTCAGAACACTCTGCGACAGTGCGAGCGCCGGAGACAGCACCGGTCCGATCAGCCCGATCAGCGCCCCGCTGGCGAAGGAGGCGGTGAAGTTGAGCAGTGGGGTGACGAGGGCGGACGCGCCGGCCAACTCGGGGATCTTGGCCAGGGCCGTTTCGAGCGCGACGAAGCCCAGCGCGTGGGGGATGTCCATGGAGAACAGGTCGCGGCCGACCGCCGCGGTGACGGCCGCTGACAGGTTGCCCGCCGCCTGGGTGCCGATCGTCGCGATGTCGGGCAGTTCGGAGAGGTACAGAAGCTGATTGGCGACCGCTTGCTGCGCCACGGGCAGCGGTGGGTAGATGACGTCGTTGATGAGCCTGACGGCATTGTTCACCGTGTTGTTGAACACCGACAGCCACGGTGTGATCACGTCGAAAGCGGTCAGTTCCACTGCCCTGATCGCCGTGAGCTCAGGCACCGCCGCGCGAGGGAAGTCTGGCGTGAGCGGCGCGAGCACCACAGCGGTGGCACTCAACGCGCCGACGGTCATCTGTGACAGACGCGAGACGCGCACAGCCGGAACCCCTTTGGTGTGATCAGTCGCCGGAAGAGTTTTCCGGGTTCGGCCGGAACCGGGTGCCGTCGTCGAGTGCGTTCAGTGCGGACATCTCGGCCTCGGACAGTTCGAAGTCGAACACGTCGAGGTTTTCGGCGAGCCGCTGCGGTGAGGACGCCTGCGGTATCACGACATTGCCCTGCTGGATGTTCCACCGGATCAGCACCTGCGCCGGCGTCTTGCCGTGCGCGACGCCCATCGGAGCGAGCACGGCGGAGACGGCTGCGTCGCCGAGGAGCTTGCCGGCGCCCAACGGGCAGTAGGCCTCGGTGAGGATTCCGTGCTGGGCGTGCACGCCGCGCAACTCCGACTGGTTGAGCTTCGGGTGCAGTTCGATCTGGTTGACGGCGGGGGTGAAGAAGGACAGATCGATGATGTTCGACAGGTGTTCGGGAGTGAAATTGCTGACCCCGATCGACCGGGTGTGGCCGACCTCCTTGGATTTCATGATCCCGCCCCAGGCGTCGATGTACTTGCCGTTCTGCTCGTCCGGCCAGTGGATCAGGTAGAGGTCGACGTACTCCAGACCCAGGCGCTGGAGGCTGGCGCGGCAGGCGTCCTGGGAGGATTGGAAACCCTGCTCGGCGGTGGCCACCTTGGTGGTGACGTAGAGCTCCTCGCGCGCGATTCCCGACTCTGCGATGGCCCGGCCGACGGCCTCCTCGTTGCCATCGACCGCCGCGGTGTCGATCAGCCGGTAGCCGGCGTCCAGTGCCGCGGTGACGGCCGCATGCGCGTCGGCCGCCGACAGGTCCGCCACACTCACGCCCAGCACCGGGATCGAGTGGTCGTCATTGAGCCTGAGGGTGGGGATCGCGGCAGTCGATGCCATGTCACCTGCTTCTCAAAGGTTTCAGTGGGTTTTCACCGAACCCGGGTGAGAATAGTACGTAGGCCGGATCCCGCTCCCGCCGGTAGGCGATCAGGTCACTCGCGGATTACATTGCGACTCCATGGGGATCCCATGGACGTAGAGATCCACACGCTGGCGTGGCCCAACTGCGACCCGAGGCTGGTGGCGGCGCATACCGACACCTGCAGCGCGATGAGCGTCGCGGTGAACTACACCGTCGAGCAGCGTCCGCACGGTGAGTGGATGGATTCGGTCCTTGCCAACAGCACCGCAGACATCGTGGGATTCCTCGACATCGACTGCGTGCCCACCAATGACGCCATCGTGCCCGCGTCGGTGCGCCACGTGAACGAGACGCAGTCGTTCATCGGCATCGCCCAGGCGAGCAATCACATCCCGCCGAAGTCGCATATCTTCGCCGCGCCCGCCTTCTTCTTCATCTGGCGGGAAACCTGGGAGAGCCTGCACCGGCCGACGTTCTCTGAAACGCAGTACGGGGATGTCGCCGAGAACGTCTGCTACGCGGCCGAGGTCGCGGGTGTGCGTTACCGGACGCTGTTTCCCACCCACTACACCCGCACGCCCGACGAGGGCACCTGGCATCTGCACACCTACGGCGTCTTCGGCATCGGCACGGTCTTCGAGGGCGGCGTCTATCACCTGTATCAGGGCCGGTTCAGCCAGAACGTCGACCTTTTCGTGCAGGTGTGCCGCTCGATCGTCGAGGGGCGCTTCAGCACCGAGGGCCTTCTACCCTGCAGGCCGACGCTCGGCTGAGCAACGGCACCACCTACGCTGCAGGCACAGGCGGCGATCCGGAAGGCAGGGGCGATGGCGAGCACTTCAGCAGGCACAAAAGCCAAGCAGCGCGTCCTGGCGGTGGCCAATCGTCTCGGCGTCAAGGTGATCCCGCGTCTGCCGACCGCTCTCAAGCGCCTCGCCTCCGGGGGGCGTGCGGTCACCATCGACGGCAACACACTGGATTCCTCCATCCAGATGCTGCTCGCGGCCCAGCGCCTGATGGGCATCGACGGTCTGGTGATCCACGACGATCCGGTCGCCACCCGGGCCAGCAACCGGGAGCTGACGGCTTCGCTGGACGAACCCGACGTGCACGTCGCCGAGATCAGGCCGCTGTCGGTCCCCGGCCCGGCCGGGGTGATCCCGGCGCGCCACTATCGCCCGTCCGCCACCGACGGACCCGCACCGCTGCTGGTCTTCTTCCACGGCGGCGGCTTCGTCTTCGGCGACCTCGACACCCACGATGCGGCGTGCCGACTGATCTGCCGCGACGCCGGCGTACACGTTCTGGCCGTCGACTACCGGCTGGCCCCCGAACATCCCGCACCGGCGGCATCCGATGACGCCTACGCGGCCTACCTGTGGGCCCGAGCCCACGCCGTCGAACTCGGCGCCGATCCGCGCCGGGTCGCTGTCGGTGGCGACAGCGCGGGCGGGTGTCTGGCCGCGGTGGTCACCCGACTGGCCCGGGATGCCGGTCAGCCGGTGCCGTCGTTGCAGTGGCTGATCTATCCCGTCACCGA
The DNA here is from genome assembly GCA_037141465.1 of Mycobacteriaceae bacterium. Taxonomy (GTDB): domain Bacteria; phylum Actinomycetota; class Actinomycetes; order Mycobacteriales; family Mycobacteriaceae; genus Mycobacterium. The sequence goes on from JBAXCK010000037.1 coordinate 17,942, forward strand.
CATGCGCGGGCTGGCCCGCTCCCGAACCCTGTTCGGCGACGGATTCCTGCTGACCAAACATGACATGGACTGGTTCCAGGACACCTACCTGAAGGGCTCCGGCCTGGAGGCCACCGACCCGCTGGTCTCACCCCTGCTGGCCGAGGATGTCAGCGGTCTGTCCCCGGCACTGGTGGTCACCGGCGGATTCGACCCGCTGCGCGATGAGGGCGAGCAGTACGCGGCCAAACTGCGGGAGGCCGGGGTCGTCGTCGACCAGCGCCGGATGCCGGGGATGATCCACGCCTTTCTGAACCTCAACGTCCTCGGCGGCGGGGTCGCCGCGGCGAACACCGAGATGATCTCCGCCCTGCGTGCCCACCTCGCCCACGACTAGCCAAATCCCGGCCGCCGGTACTCTAGGGCCGTGGCCACCAACAAGAAGAGCACGCCCCGTTACGACCTGAACGCCCAGAACCGCAAGCGCGACCTCGCCGTGCGGCTGGGCCTGACCGCACTCGTCGTCGCGTTCGCCGTCGGCCTGGTCCTCTACATCGTGATGGGCAGCGACAAGAAGAGTGGCAGCGAGCCCCAAGCAGTCCGGATCGCCTCTCCGGCGCTGATCAAGAAGGCCGGCACCGAGGAACCGAAGGCGGTGCTGTCGATCTACGAGGACTTCCAGTGCCCGCACTGCCGTGACTTCGAGAAGAACTTCGGCCCGACGATCAACAAGCTCATCTCCAGCGGCGCCGCAGCCGTCGACTACTACATGGTGTCGATCCTGAGCAAGGTGAGCGGCGGCTACTCGGGCCGCGCGGCCAACGCCGCCTACTGTGTGGCCGACGAGAACAAGGACGCCTTCGAGCGCTTCCACTCCGCGCTGTTCGCCCAGCAGCCGCCGGAGGGCTCGGGCACCGGCCCGGACAACGCCGCGCTGATCGAGACGGCGCGCCAGGCCGGCGTCGTCGGGAGCGTGCCGGACTGCGTCAACAAGGACCGCTACGGCGACATGGTGAAGGGCTTGGCGGCCAATGCCAAGATCACCGCGACGCCGACGATCCGGCTCAACGGCCAGGACATCAGCCCGGCCACCCCCGATGAGTTGATCGCCAAGATCGTGGCCGTCGTGGGACCGCTGCCCGCGCTCGCGCCCACCCCGGCCGCGCCGGCGCCGGTGGCGCCGTGAGCCTGACCACCCCGGCTGCGGTGGAGGCCGACGCCACGCGCGGCGACACGGTCAGTGCGGCGGGCCCCGAATCGGTTCGGGTTCGGCCGGCCAGCGCCTGGTGGATTCTGATCGCGGGTGTCATCGGACTGCTCTCCTCGGTCACGCTGCTGGTCGACAAGATCGAGATGCTCAAGGACCCGAAGTTCGTGCCGAGCTGCAGCATCAACCCGGTGCTGGCGTGCGGGTCGGTGATCATCACGCCGCAGGCGTCGGTGTTCGGTCCGCCCAACCCGCTCTTCGGCGTGATCGGGTTCACCGTCGTCATCGTCACCGGCGTGCTCGCGATCACGAAAGTCCAACTGCCGCGCTGGTACTGGGTGGGACTGATGTCCGGCGTGGGCGTCGCGGTGGGCTTCGTGCACTGGCTGAAGTACGAGACGTTGTACCAGATCGGTGCGCTGTGCCCGTACTGCATGGTGGTGTGGGCGGTGACCATCCCGCTGTTCGCGGTCGTCGCGCCACTCGCGCTGAAACCACTGGCCGGCAACCGGGTGGCCCGCTTCCTCTACAACTGGCGCTGGCCACTGGTGGTGTTGTGGTTCACCTGGGTGGCGCTGGAGATCCTGGTCCGGTTCTGGGACTACTGGTCGACGCTGATCTAGCGACATGACCCGGATCGTCGCGGGCGCGGCCGGCGGTCGGCGGCTGGCGGTGCCGCCTCGTGGCACCCGGCCCACCACCGACCGGGTGCGTGAGGCGGTGTTCAACGTCCTGGCGTCGCGCCTGGACTTCGCCGGTCTTCGTGTCCTCGATCTCTACGCCGGCTCGGGCGCACTGGGGCTCGAAGCGCTGTCCCGCGGCGCGGCCGAGGTGTTGTTCGTCGACTCCGACCGGCGTGCCGCGGAGGTGATCACCCGCAACGTCGCGACCGTCGGGCTTGTCGGTGCCACGGTGCGCCGCGGCACCGTGGCCGCAGTTCTGGCGGCCGGCGGAGGTCCGGTGGATCTGGTGTTCGCCGATCCGCCCTACGAGGTGGCGACGACGGATGTCGACGACGTGCTGAGCGCACTGGCGGTCAACGGATGGGTGGGCCCGGCAGGTGTGGTCGTCGTCGAACGCCCGGCCGCGGCACCGCCGCTGACGTGGCCGGCCGGCTGGACGGTGTGGCCCCAGCGTCGGTACGGAGACACCCGGATCGAAGCGGCTTCCTGCTAGCGTCACCACGCATGAGCGGTGCCCGATGAGCGGCGCGGTGTGCCCGGGATCCTTCGATCCGGTGACACTGGGGCACATCGACGTCTTCGAGCGTGCGGCCGCGCAGTTCGACGAGGTGATCGTCGCGGTGCTGACCAACCCCAAGAAAGCCGGGCTGTTCGACCTCGACGAGCGCATCGCCATGATCGCCGAGGCCTGCGCCCACCTGCCCAATCTGCGCGTCGAGGCCGGCGTGGGCCTGGTGGTGGACTTCGTGAAGTCCCGCGGCATGACCGCGATCGTCAAGGGCCTGCGCACCGGGACCGACTTCGAATACGAGCTGCAGATGGCCCAGATGAATAAGCACGTCGCCGGCGTCGACACCTTCTTCGTGGCGACCACCCCGCGGTACTCATTCGTCTCATCGTCGCTGGCCAAGGAGGTCGCGGGCCTCGGCGGGGACGTCTCGGCCCTGCTGCCGGAGTCGGTCAACCGGCGGCTGGCGGCCAAGCTCGGCCGCTGATCTCCCGCGCGACACACCGCGTCGCCACCGCTTTCACAGCAGTAACACCAGGCACACTGGTCACTACCAACGAACGTCCGGGAGGCCGCCGTGTACCGAGTTTTTGAAGCGCTCGACGAACTGAGTGCCATCGTCGAGGAAGCCCGCGGGGTGCCGATGACCGCCGGCTGTGTGGTTCCCCGCGGCGACGTGCTGGAACTGATCGACGACATCAAGGACGCCATCCCGGGAGAACTCGACGACGCCCAGGACGTTCTGGACGCCCGCGACTCCCTGCTGCACGAGGCCAAGGAGCACGCCGACTCCACCGTCGCCGGCGCCGGAGCCGAGGCGGAGTCGCTGCTCGGGCATGCCCGAGCCGAGGCCGACCGACTGCTGGCCGAGGCCAAGTCGCAGGCCGACCGGATGGTGAGCGAGGCCCGCGCGCACAGCGATCAGATGGTCACCGAGGCTCGCGAGGAGTCGAGCCGGCTGGCCACCACCGCCAAGCGCGACTACGAGGCGGCGACCAGCCGCGCCAAGGCCGAAGCCGACCGCCTCGTCGAGAACGGCAACATCTCCTACGAGAACGCCGTCCAGGAGGGCATCAAGGAGCAGCAGCGTCTGGTCTCGGCGACCGAGGTCGTCCAGTCGGCCCACGCCGAGGCCACCCGGCTCATCGACGCGGCGCACGCCGAAGCCGACCGGTTGCGCGGTGAGTGCGACATCTACGTCGACAACAAGCTCGCCCAGTTCGAGGAGTACCTCAACGGGACGCTGCGCTCGGTGAGTCGTGGCCGCCATCAGCTGCGCACCGCGGCCGGCACCCACGATTACGTACAGCACTAGTCTCACGCGCCGGGGTCGGGCCCACCGCCGTTAGGATCGGCGGTATGTCCCGTTCGCCACTGGTGTTCGACGTCTCGCGGCTGGGACGCCGGCCGGGCGTCATGCAGACGGTGACGGAGACGGTGCCCAGTCCGGGCCGAATCGGGTTGGAACTCATCGCGATCCAACCCGGCGCGGACATGGACCTCGATCTGCGTTTGGAATCGGTGTCCGAGGGCGTGCTGGTCTCCGGGACCGTCCGCGCGCCGACGAGCGGGGAATGCTCGCGCTGCCTGGGGCCGATCAGCGGTGAGGTAGAGCTCGAACTCACCGAACTGTTCGCCTACCCCGACAGCCTCACCGAGTCGACGACCGAGGAAGACGAAGTCGGCCACGTCATCGACCACACCGTGGACCTCGAACAGCCCATCATCGACGCACTGGGGCTCGCGCTGCCGTTCGCGCCGACGTGCTCGCCGGACTGCCCGGGGTTGTGTCCGAAGTGCGGTGTCGTCTTGGCCACCGCCGAACCCGGACACCGGCACGACGACATCGACCCGAGGTGGGCGAAACTCTCCGCGCTGCTGCCGCCCGACGGGCAGGAGAATCGATGAGCGCATCACGTCAGGTGCTGCTCGACGCACTGGGCGCAACACTTCCCGAGGACCTGTTGACACTGGCCCTGACGCACCGCAGCTTCGCCTACGAGAACGGCGGCCTTCCCACCAACGAACGTCTGGAGTTCCTCGGCGACGCCGTGCTGGGTCTGGTGATCACCGAGGAGCTCTACCGCCGCCACCCCGACCGTCCCGAGGGCGACCTGGCGAAGCTGCGCTCGAGCATCGTCAACACCGCGGCCCTGGCCGAGGTCGCCCGCGGCCTGCCCGGCCCGGGACTCGGCGGGTATCTGCTCCTGGGCCGCGGGGAGGTCAACACCGGCGGGTCGGACAAGTCCAGCATCCTCGCCGACGGGATGGAGTCGCTGATCGGCGCGGTCTACGTCGCCCACGGTATGGACGTCTCCCGGCAGGTGGTGCTGCGACTCTTCGCCGATCTGCTCGACGCCGCCGCGCGGCTGGGCGCCGGTCTGGATTGGAAGACCAGCCTGCAGGAGCTCACCACCGAGCGCGGTCTGGGCGTGCCGGCCTACTCCGCCGTCGGCACCGGACCCGACCACGACAAGGAGTTCACCGCCGAGGTGCGCGTCATGGACACCGTGTACGGCGTCGGGGTGGGCCGGACCAAGAAAGAGGCGGAGCAGAAGGCCGCTGCGCAGGCCTGGACGGCTCTGGACGCCGAAGCGGATTCCTGAGCTTGCCCGAGCTGCCTGAGGTCGAGGTCGTCCGGCGGGGTCTGCAGGCGCACATCGCCGGCAAGAGGATCGCAGACATCCGCGTGCACCATGAGCGCGCGGTGCGCCGCCACGAGGCGGGCGCGAGCGACCTGACCGCCCGCCTGCTCGGTGCGACGATCCTGGGCACCGACCGGCGCGGCAAATATCTGTGGCTCACACTCGACGACGATCAGACCGCGCTGGTCGTGCACCTCGGCATGAGTGGGCAGATGCTGCTCGGCCCGATCGGAAACGACAACCACCTGCGCATCGCGGTCACCCTCGATGACGGGACACCGCTCAGTTTCGTCGATCAGCGCACCTTCGGCGGATGGCAGCTCGCCGAGTTGGTCAGTGTCGACGGCAGCAGGGTGCCCGCGCCGGTGGCGCACATCGCCCGCGATCCACTCGACCCCCGATTCGATCCGGACGGTGTGCTGAAAGTACTGCGCCGCAAGCACTCCGAGATCAAACGCCAGCTCCTCGACCAGACGGTGGTGTCCGGCATCGGCAACATCTACGCCGACGAAGCGCTCTGGCGGGCCGGTGTCAACGGAGCCCGTATCGCCGACAAGCTGACCCGACGCCGGCTCGGCGATGTACTCGACGCCGCCGCCGAGGTCATGCGCGAGGCACTCGGGCAGGGCGGCACATCGTTCGACTCGCTGTATGTCAACGTCAACGGCCAGTCCGGCTACTTCGACCGTTCGCTGGCCGTCTACGGCCGCGAAGACCGTCCCTGCCGGCGCTGCGGTGCGGCGATCCGCCGGGAGAAGTTCATGAACCGGTCCTCGTTCTACTGCCCGGTCTGCCAGCCGAGACCGCGCCGGTAGTGTTCGCCGACATGACTGATCTCTGGGTGCAGCGCACCGGCGTCCGCCGCTACACCGGGCGCAGCAGCCGCGGCGCCGAAGTGCTCATCGGTTCGGAGACCGACGAGGGCGTCTTCACCCCCGGCGAGTTGCTCAAGATCGCGCTGGCCGGCTGCAGCGGACTGTCCAGCGACCAGCCACTGCGGCGACGCCTCGGCGACGACTACCGGGCGGTCATCCGGGTCTCCGGTGCCGCCGACCGTGAGACCGAGCGCTACCCGCGCCTGGAGGAGCGACTCGAGGTCGACCTGTCCGGGTTGTCCGCGCAGGACAGGGAACGGCTGCTGGTCGTCGTCAACCGCGCCATCGACCAGGTGTGCACGGTCGGGCGGACGCTGAAGGCCGGCGCCGAGATCGGCTTCGAGGTCGCCGAACCGCAATGACGCCACCCCAATGACGCC
>JBAXCK010000038.1:0-23677 GCA_037141465.1 Mycobacteriaceae bacterium
ACCAAGCACACCGGCGGCTGCACCTGTCGCTGCAACGCCTGCAAGAACGGCGCGCACTGCAAGAACATCGGCAGCGGCTGCCGCGTCAAGCTCTGATCGTCCCCTAGGCCCGGCTCCGGTTCCGCGCGGTGCGCGGGACCGGAGTTTGCGTTCCGGGGCTCATCAAATAGACAGCGCGATCCCGTCGAGGATGTCGTGCTCGCTGACGATGCACTCGGTGACGCCGGCGCGCATGCCGAGATCTGCGGCGAGTTCCTGGACGACGATCGCGCCTCCCCCGATGACGTCGACCCGGCCCTCGTGCATCGGGCCCAGGGCGGCGCGTTGCACGCGGGTCATGCCGATCAGCTGATCGCACACGGCGAGCAGCTCGGGAAACGCCACGCTCGACAGATGGATCGCGTCGGAGTCATAGGTCGGCAGCCCGTGCGCCAGAGCGGCGATGGTGGTGAAGGTACCGGCGACTCCCACCCAGGTCCGGGCCTGCTCCACCGGTACGACGGCAAGTGCCTCGGCCAGCCGTTCGCGCACCACGGCGCGAGCATCGGCCACCTCAGCGGCGGTCGGCGGGTCGGAATGCAGGCAGCGCTCAGTCATCCGCACACAGCCGATGTCGGCCGAATAGCTCGCGTGCACACCGCTGCTGTCACCGAGGACCACCTCGGTGGAACCGCCACCGAGGTCGACGACGACGAACGGGGCTTGCGCCGGATCCAACTCGCCGATCGCACCGCGAAACGACAGTTGCGCCTCCTCAGTGCCGGTGATCACCTCAGCCACCGCGCCGGGCACCACAGCGCCCAGCACCGCGGCGGTCATGTCGAAGAAATCGTCACGGTTGGCGGCATCGCGGGTGGCCGAGGTGGCCACCATCCGGACGTTCGGCACCCGGTGCCGGCGTAGCAGGTCCGCGTAGTCCACCAGGGCGGCCTCGGTACGGGCCAGCGCTTCGGCGCCGAGGCGGCCGGTGGCGTCGACACCCTCACCGAGTCGCACGATGCGCATCTCGCGGTGTACGTCACGCAGCCGGCTGCCGTCGCGGTCGGCGATCAGCAGACGGATCGAGTTGGTGCCGCAGTCGATCGCCGCCACCCGATCTGGGCTCATCTCCACTCCTCTGGATTCAGGATGCCCGCCATGGCCGAATCGCCGGCCAGCATCGCCAGCGCCTCATCGCCGAAAGGGTTCACACCACGACCCTTGGCCAGCGCGTGGGCCATCAGCACGTGCAGACACTTGACCCGATCGGGCATACCACCGCCGGAGAAGTCGGTTCCGAGCGATTCGATCGCATCGCGCTCGGCGAGGTAGGACTCATGCGCACGCCGGTACGCCGCCGCTACGTCAGCGTCCTGGTGCAGGCGCTCGGTCATCGACCGCATGACCCCCTCGGACTCCAGCCGGCTCGCCGCCGCCGTCAACGCCGGATGGGTCAGGTAGTACAGCGTGGGGAACGGCGTGCCGTCGGGCAGGTGCGGCGCGGTCTTGACCACCCCGGGCTCACCGTTGGGACACCGGTAGGCGATCGCCAGCACGCCGCGCGGCTCGCGGCCGAGCTGGCGGGCCACCGCGTCGAGATCGGCGAGATCAACCACCGGGAGCGGACGGTGGGACGGGCGGCGGCTCCGGTGCGGGCACGGGCGGCTGATCCGGCGGCACCTGATCGGGCGCCACCTGATCCGAGAGCGGCGCGGCCGGCGGCGGCCCGTGCGGAGTGTCGGCGATGGTGTGCCACAGCGATGTGTACCAGGGGTCGCCGGTGTTCACCGGACCGGAATTCGATCCGGTCTGACCCTCCGGCACCGCACCCGGCGGAAGCTGCACCTGATACGGGATGTCGCCGGGCATGACGAACCCGAGCCGTTCCCGGGCCTGCGCGGCGACGAACACCGGATCGGCGAGTTTGACCTTCTGACCTTCCAACTCGGCGATCTGAGCCCGCAACGCCTTCTCGCTGGCGGCCAGCTGCTTCATCTCCGTGCGCTGGGCGAAGTAGGTGCGCACCGGTCCGGCGATGGTGAGCGTCAGGACGCAGACCAGTCCGGCGAGGATGGCCGCGCGGCGCGCGGAGAGGCCGAATCGCTGCTCGTTCTGCTGGGCTATCGAGGCGGCGATGACGCGGCGGATCGGCTCGGTGAAGTTGCGGCGGACGGACTTCGCCTGGTCGCGCAGGCTGCTGCGCCGCGGTTCGCGGCTGCGCGCGGGCGCCGGACGCGAGCGGCCCCTGCTCGGCGCGCCGGGCCGGGATGCCGGGCCCCGCCGGTTGGAGTCGGGTCGCTTACGTTCGGCCACAGCAGGTTTCGCTCTACTCGCCCGTCGCGAACCGGGGGAATGCCAGATCCCCCGCGTAGCGGGCGGCATCGCCGAGTGCTTCTTCGATGCGCAACAACTGGTTGTACTTGGCCACCCGCTCGCTGCGGGCCGGCGCACCGGTCTTGATCTGACCGCTGCCCACTGCGACGGCGAGATCGGCGATGGTGGTGTCCTCGGTCTCACCGCTGCGGTGACTCATCATCGTGCGGTAGCCGCTGTTGTGCGCGAGTGCGACGGCGTCGAGCGTCTCGGTGAGAGTGCCGATCTGGTTGACCTTCACCAGCAGCGCGTTGGCGGCGCCGCGTGCGATGCCCTCTTCGAGACGTTCCGGATTGGTGACGAACAGATCGTCGCCGACTACCTGCACGCGGTCGCCGATGGCGGCGGTCAGCGCCACCCAGCCGTCCCAGTCATCCTCGCTGAGGGGATCCTCGATGGACACCAGCGGGTAGTTGTCGAGCAGCGTGGAGTAGAAGTCGGTCAGCTCCGCGGCGGTGCGGGTCTGTTTCTCGAAGCTGTAACCCGTTGCGGCGTCGTGGAACTCGGTGGCGGCGACGTCCAGGGCCAGTGCCACCTGGCTGCCGGGCTTGAAGCCGGCGGATTCGATGGCCGAGCAGATCAGGTCAAGGGCCGCGCGGGTGCCTGCGACGTCCGGGGCGAAGCCGCCCTCGTCACCGAGGCCGGTGGCCAGGCCCTGCTTCTTGAGCACCGATTTGAGCGAGTGGTAGCACTCCGCACCCCAGCGCAGCGCTTCGGAGAAACTGGCGGCGCCGATCGGGGCGACCATGAACTCCTGGACGTCGACGCCGGTGTCGGCGTGGGCGCCGCCGTTGAGGATGTTCATCATGGGCACCGGCAGGATGTGCGCGTTGGGTCCGCCGAGGTAACGGAACAGCGGCAGGGTCGCGCTGTCGGCGGCGGCCTTGGCCACCGCGAGCGAGACACCGAGGATGGCGTTGGCGCCCAACCGGGATTTGTCAGGGGTGCCGTCGAGGTCGAGCAGCGCCTGGTCGACCAGACGCTGATCGTCGGCGGCCAGGCCGATCACGGCCGGCGCGATCTCGTCGAGCACGCCCTCGACCGCCTTCTTGACGCCCTTGCCCCCGTAGCGGCTACCGCCGTCGCGCAGTTCGACGGCCTCGTGCTCACCGGTGGAGGCGCCGGAGGGAACCGCGGCGCGGGCGATGGTGCCGTCGGTCAGGGCCACCTCCACCTCGACGGTCGGGTTTCCCCGCGAGTCCAGGATTTCGCGGGCGGCGATGAGGTCGATGACGGGCACGGGGTTCTCCTTCGCGGGTCCGTGGCAGATGCTCGGCGTCCTCAGCGTAGTTGCTGGCCCGGCCGGGCCGGACTGAAAGGGGTCGCGGGCTAGAGCGGGTGGCCTTGGGCGTAGGCGGTGGCCCAGTCCCGGACCGTGCGGGCGTAGATGTCGGAGTGGTTGTAGGCCCGCAGCGCGTTCATCCAGCCGCGCGGGCTGGACATGTCCTTGCCGCGGAAGCAGAGATAGCCGGCCGCTGAGAGTGCGGCGTCGTCGAAGTTGTCGGGGCTGATCACCCCGTCGTTGTTGGCGTCGACGCCGTAGAGCCGCCACGTCTCGGGGATGAACTGCATGGGGCCCATGGCACGGGCGTAAACCGGATCGCTGGGCGATGCGTCGGCCGGCCCGTCGGAGGGAGCCATCCCGGTGGCCCGGGCGATCTCGGTCTCGATGATCTCGAGGTTGCCGTTGGTGCCGTCGAGGCGCACTCCCCTGATGGGCGGGGTGACGTCGCCGTTGGGTGCGATCACCGCGCCGCGGTAGGTGCCGTGGTGACTCTCCACCATTCCGATGCCGGCCAGGGTGGTCCATGCCAGATGGCAGTCGGGATTCTCCACCTCCGCCACCCGGGCGGCGTAGGCGTAGGCCTCGAGTGCCTCGAGAGGGATGCCCAGGGCGGGGGCGCGTTGGGCTGCCCAGCCCCGCAACTGGTCGGCGGGGCGGCCGGGGATGTGGGTGTTGATCGCCGGGACCGGATCGCCGGGCGGCGGCGGGACGCCCTCGGGAATCGGTGTACCGGACTGCCAGGAGCAACTGGAGGCGAGCAGCATCGCCGCCGCCGCCACGACGACGACGGTCCGCACCCAGCGTGACGACGACACGACTCCATCGTTGCATGACTTACCGCGCGTCAGCGGGCACCGCAACGCCCTTTGTTGAGCCCGAACTGCACTTATACGAACGTCACGACAGGTGTTCGCGCCACCTGTCGGCGGTGATCGGCCCGCGGCCGGAAAGCGCACGCTCGGCCACCCGCACGGCGTCCATGAAGTTCAGCACCGCGGTGCGGAGATCGTTCTCGGCGTCGGTGTCGGCCGCCAGGTGCACGGTGGTCAATGCCGCGGGGATCAGGTCGGCGGGGATCCCCGCTGCTCTGACCCTGGCGATCACCTTCTGCGCGAGCGCCAACGCGGGCTGCGCGGTGGGCACACCGTCGACGCAGGACTGTCTCGTCGACACCTCCAGGGCCTTGCGCTGCTCCCACTGGGCGAGTTGTTCCTCCAGTGAGATCTCCTCACCGGCGAGCACCGCGGGAACGCGGTTGCCGAGTTTGCGCACGAGGGCGTCGGCGACGTCGTCGATGGAGAACGCGTTGTGCGGCGCTTCCTGCGCGATGCGCGCGTGGAAGAGCACCTGCAGTAATACATCGCCGAGTTCATCGCGGATCTCTCGCGGATCGCCGGTGTGCACCGCGTCGAAGAGTTCGTAGGTCTCCTCCAGCAGGTAGCGCCGCAGCGAGTCGTGTGTCTGTTCGCTCTCCCACGGCCCGGCGGTGCGCAGGGTGTCCATGACGGCCACCGCATCCAGCAGGCGCTCGCCGGCACGCCGTGCCGACGCCGAGATCACCTGCTCGCCGGCGTCGATCCGGCTCGCCACACTGCGGTGTCGGGCATCTGAGGACAGCAGCACCGGCGCGTCCGGACCGCTGCCGACAGGACGGGCTGTGGGCAGTGCGCTCGCCAGCCCGGCCGGGACCTCCTCGGTGTACTGCACGTCGCCGGTCAGCAACCCGACCGCCTGCAGCGGCACCAGTTCCGGGTGCCGGGGGTCAAGAAGGACGACGGTCATGACGCGGTTATAGCAGTCAACAGCTCGGCCACCCAGGCCAGAAGTTCGGAGTCTCGAATGCGCGGGGATCCCAGCGCGGACTCGGCGCGGGGAATCGGCACCTGTACCAACGAGGTGGTGGCGCGGTAGTTGGCCGCCGGGTACATGCGCTTGAGCCGGATCTGCGCGGAATCCGGCAGCACCAGCGGTGCCGCGCGCAGTGTCGTGCCCGAGCCGGTTCCGGTGGCCGAGACCTCGGTGACGCCGAGTTCGCGGCAGAGCAGCCGGAGCCGCGCGACCGCCACCAGTAGTTCAGCCTGCTCGGGCAACGCGCCGTAGCGGTCGACGAGTTCGTCGAGGACCGCGGCCAGTGCGGCGTCGTCGGCGGCCGCGGCCAATCGGCGGTAGGCCTCCAGACGCAACCGGTCGCTGGCGATGTAGTCGGTGGGCAGGTGTGCGTCGACCGGCAGGTCGATGCGGATGTCCCGGGGTTCCTCGACGGTGGTGACGGTCTTACCGTCGGCGGCGGCGCGGTAGGCCTCGACCGCTTCGCCGACGAGTCGCACGTACAGGTCGAAGCCGACGCCGGCGACGTGACCGGACTGCTCCACCCCCAGCACGTTGCCGGCGCCGCGGATCTCCAAGTCCTTCATCGCGACCGCCATCCCGGCGCCGAGTTCGTTGTTCTGCGCGATGGTCGCGAGCCGGTCATACGCCGTCTCGGTCAACGGGCTCTCCTTCGGATACAGGAAGTAGGCGTATCCGCGTTCGCGGCTGCGGCCCACCCGCCCGCGCAGCTGATGAAGCTGCGACAGTCCGAAGGTGTCGGCGCGTTCGACGATCAGGGTGTTGGCGTTGGAGATGTCCAGACCCGTCTCGATGATCGTGGTGCACACCAGGATGTCGTACTCGCGGTTCCAGAAGCCCGCGACAGTGCGTTCGAGGACGTCCTCGGGCATCTGGCCGTGCGCGACCGCCACCCGCGCCTCGGGCACCAGCGCCGAGGCACGCGCTGCGGCGGCGTCGATGCTGGCGACCCGGTTGTGGACGTAAAACACCTGCCCGTCGCGAAGCAGTTCGCGGCGCAGGGCGGCGGCCACCTGTTTGTCGTCCTGCGGCCCGACGTAGGTGAGCACCGGATAGCGCTCCTCGGGCGGGGTGAGGATGGTCGACATCTCCCTGATGCCGGCCAGGCTCATCTCCAGCGTTCGCGGGATGGGGGTGGCGCTCATGGTCAGTACGTCGACGTGACTGCGCAGGCTCTTGATGTGCTCCTTGTGTTCGACGCCGAAGCGCTGCTCCTCGTCGACCACCACCAGGCCGAGGTCCTTCCAGCGCACACCGGTCTGCAGCAGCCGGTGCGTACCGATCACGATGTCGACGGAGCCGTCGGCCATACCGGTCAGCACCGCTTTGGACTCGGCGGTGCCGGTGAACCGCGACAACGCCTTGACGGTCACCGGGAAGCCGGCCATCCGTTCGGTGAAGGTCTGCAGGTGCTGATCGGCCAGCAGCGTGGTGGGCACCAGTACCGCCACCTGCTTGCCGTCCTGAACCGCCTTGAACGCCGCGCGCACCGCGATCTCGGTCTTGCCGTAGCCGACGTCGCCGCAGACGACCCGGTCCATCGGGACGGGTTTTTCCATGTCGGCCTTCACCTCGGCGATGGCGGTGAGTTGATCGACGGTCTCGGTGAAGCCGAACGCGTCCTCCATCTCGGCCTGCCACGGGCTGTCGGGGCCGAAGGCGTGACCGGGTGCGGCCTGACGCTTGGCGTACAGGGCCACCAGTTCGGTGGCGATCTCACGAACCGCCTTGCGCGCCTTGGTCTTGGTGGTGGCCCAGTCGCTGCCGCCGAGCCGGCTCAGGCTGGGCGCCTCGCCGCCGACGTAGCGGGAGAGTTGATCCAGGGAGTCCATCGGCACGAACAACCTGTCGGCCTGCTGCCCTTTCTTGCTCGATGCGTATTCCAGCACCAGGTATTCGCGACGCGCACCGCCGATGGTGCGCTCCACCATCTCCACGAACCGGCCGATCCCGTGCTGATCGTGCACGACGAGATCGCCGGCGGTCAGTGCCAGCGGATCGACGGTGTTGCGCCGCTTGGCCGCCAGGCGGCGGCCCTCGGGCCCGGTGGCGCGGTTGCCGGTGAGGTCGGTCTCGGTGACGATCACCAGGTTCGCGCCCGGCACGATGAGGCCCCCGTGCAGCGGGCCTTTGAGCACGCCGACGACGCCGGGTTTGGGAGCGGCCCCGGCGTCGAGCATCACCGCGGGGATGTCGCGTTCACCGAGTTGCTCGACCACGCGGTGCGCGATGCCGGTGCCCGGTGCCACCACCGCAGCACTGCCGCCGGTGAGCACGTGCGGGCGCAGCATCGCGAAGATCTCCTCGACGGCGCCCTGCTGGCCGCGCGCGGTCGGCGCCGCCCGCACATCGAGGGTGACGCCGTCCTGGTGGGCGAGCTGGCTGATGGTCCACCATGGATGACCGCCGGCCCGGGCGGCTGCGGCCACCTCGTCGAGTTCCCGGAATCCCGAACCGCCCAGCGCCTCGATGTCGATGGGCGCATCGCCGCCGACCGCGGCGACCGACCACGACGCCTCGAGGAATTCGGTTCCGGTCTTGATCAGATCGGCGGCGCGGGTGCGCACCTTCTCCGGGTCGCACACAAGCACCGCCATGCCCGGCGGCAGGTGATCGGTGAGCAGTGTGAGTTTGTCGGGGCGCAACACCGATTGGAGCGCCTCCATTCCGTCGACGGCGATGCCCTCGGCGATCTTGGTGAGCATGTCGGCGACGCCGCCGGTGATGCGGTTGTCGGCGCGGGCGTCGTAGACCGCGTCTCCGGCCAGTCGCGCAGCGGCACTGCGGACGTCGTCGGTCAGCAGCAACTCCCGGCACGGCACCGCGATCACCGTGCCGACGGCGAGTTCGGGGATGGAACGCTGGTCTGCGACCGAGAACATCCGCATCTCGGTGATCTCGTCGCCCCAGAACTCCACCCGCACCGGATGCTCGGCCGTGGGCGGGAAGACGTCGAGGATTCCGCCGCGCACGGCGAACTCCCCGCGCCGGGCGACCATGTCGACGCGGGCGTAGCCCAAGGCGGCGAGGCGGATCACGAGTTCGTTGAAGTCGGCCTCGGCACCGACGCTGAGTGTCACCGGTTCGATCTCGGCGAGGTCGGCGGCCATCGGCTGCAGCAGCGAACGCGCGGTGGTGACCACCACCGACAGCGGTGCTCCCAGACGGGCGTCGTCGCGGCGGGCCAGCCGGCGCAGCACCAGCAGGCGCGCGCCGACGGTGTCCACGCCCGGGGACAGGCGCTCGTGCGGCAGCGTCTCCCACGATGGGAACATCGCGACCGCGTCGCCGAGCACCGCGCGCAGTTCGGCGGTGAGGTCGTCGGCTTCGCGGCCGGTGGCGGTCACCACCAGCAGCGGTCCGGTGCGGGCGAGCGCGGCGGCGACGAACAGTTGCGCCGCGGCCGGACCGATCACCGCAAGGTTGTCCGGGCGGGCGGCGGCGCGTTCGGTCAGGTCGGTGAAGGCCGGGGCCGCACAGGCGACGTCGACCAGACCCGCCAGCGGTGCGGTCATGGTGATCGTCAGGCTAGTCGTCCCGTAGTTGCGGATCGGGTTCCAGGTGCGCCAGACCGTTCCACATCAGGTTCACCAGATGCGCGGCGACCACTTCCTTCTTCGGTTGCCGTGCGTCGAGCCACCACTGCGCCGTCATCGACACCGAACCGACGAGCGCGCGGGAGTACAGCGGCGCCAGCTCCGGGTCGAGGCCGCGGCGGGAGAAATCGCCGGCCAGGATCGAGGCGACCTGCCCGACGGCGTCGTTGAACAGACTGGAGTAGGTGCCCGCGGTGCTCGACGGCGGCGAGTCGCGGGTCATGATCCGGAAGCCGTCGGTGCGCTCCTCGACGTAGGTCAGCAGCGCCAGCACCACCGCCTCGACGCGGCTGCGGTAGCGGTTATTGGTCAGCGAGGCGGTGACCCGGTCCAGCAGGGCGGTCATCTCGCGGTCGACCACCACCGCGTAGAGCCCCTCCTTGCCGCCGAAGTGCTCATAGACCACCGGCTTGGAGACCCCGGCCCGGTGCGCGACCTCCTCGACGGCCGTGCCCTCGTAGCCTCGCTCGGCGAACAGTGTGCGGGCGATCTCGATCAGTTGGTGACGGCGCTCGGTGCCGGTCATCCTCGCCCGCGGGGGGCGTTTGGGGTCCGGCGCGGCCATCCTCGCAGCCTAGAGGCCTGCACTAGAGTCTGGGTCGAACCATCCGCCGTGGTGTAATTGGCAGCACCTCTGATTTTGGTTCAGATAGTTCAGGTTCGAGTCCTGGCGGCGGAGCGCTATGGATGCAACGGAGCGCCATGAATAACACCGAATCGGCCGTGCTGGTGCTGGCCGCGGGGTCCGGCACCCGGATGCGCTCCGATGTCCCCAAGGTGCTGCACACCCTCGGCGGCCGCAGCATGATCTCGCACGCACTGCACGCGGTCGCCAAGGTCTCCCCGCAGCACCTCGTCGTCGTTCTCGGCAAGGACCGCGCGCGGGTCGCCGCCGCGGTGGACGACCTCGCGGCAGAACTGGGCCGGCCGATCGAGGTGGCGGTGCAGGATCAGCAACTCGGCACCGGCCACGCTGCGCTGTGCGGCCTGTCGACCCTGCCGGAGAGCTTCGACGGCGTGGTGGTGATCACCTCCGGTGACGTGCCGTTGCTCGACGCCGACACCCTCGCCGACCTGATCGCCGCACACAGTGAACAGCACGCCGCAGTCACCATGCTGACCACCACCGTGCCCGACGCGACCGGGTACGGCCGGATTCTGCGCACCCAGGACGGCGAGGTGATCGCCATCGTCGAGGAGACCGACGCCACGCCGCAGCAGCGCGCCATCGGTGAGGTCAACGCCGGCATCTACGCCTTCGACATCGCCGCGCTGCGTTCGGCGCTGAGCCGGCTGTCGTCGAACAACGCCCAGGGCGAGCACTACCTCACCGATGCGATCGCGATCGTGCGCGCCGACGGGCACACCGTGCACGCCAAGCACATCGAGGACTCCGCCCTGGTGGCGGGGGTCAATGACCGCGTGCAACTCTCGGATCTGGCGCGCGAGCTCAACCGCCGCATCGTCGCGGCGCATCAGCGGGCCGGGGTCACCGTCGTCGACCCGGCCACCACCTGGATCGACGTCGACGTCACGATCGGTCGCGACACCGTCGTCGCGCCCGGCACCCAGTTACTCGGGGCCACCCGCGTCGGCGCCGGATGCCGGATCGGCCCGGACACCACACTGCACGATGTGCGCGTCGGCGACGGAGCCCAGGTGGTGCGCACCCATGGCAGCGATGCACTGATCGGAGACGGCGCAGAGGTCGGTCCGTTCGCCTATCTGAGACCGGGCACCCGGCTGGGCGCCGACGGCAAGCTCGGCGCGTTCGTCGAGACCAAGAACGCCTCGATCGGCACCGGCACAAAGGTTCCGCACCTGACCTACGTCGGGGACGCCGACATCGGCGACCACAGCAACATCGGCGCCTCCAGCGTGTTCGTCAACTACGACGGCGAAACCAAGAGCCGCACCACGGTGGGCTCGCACGTGCGCACCGGCAGCGACACCATGTTCGTCGCACCGGTCACCGTCGGCGACGGCGCCTACACCGGGGCGGGCACGGTGCTGCGCGACGACGTGCCGCCCGGCGCGCTGGCGGTCTCGGCCGGCGAGCAGCGTGTGATCGAGGACTGGGTGCTGCACAACCGTCCGGACAGCGACTCGGCGCGCGCTGCCCGACGAGCTCAGGAGAAGGGCCAGCAACTACCATGAGCGAGCAACCATGAGCGCCGACGGCCATCCGAGGTAAGGGCAGCGCAGTGAGCACCGACTGGATAGACAACCGCAAGAACCTGATGCTGTTCTCCGGCCGGGCCCATCCGGAACTGGCCGACCAGGTGGCCAAGGAACTCGACGTCCATGTCACCGCCCAGACCGCACGCGATTTCGCCAACGGCGAGATCTTCGTCCGCTTCCACGAGTCGGTCCGCGGCTGCGACGCGTTCGTCCTGCAGTCCCATCCCGCGCCACTGAACAAATGGCTGATGGAACAGCTGCTGATGATCGACGCGCTCAAGCGCGGCAGCGCCAAGCGGATCACGGCGATCCTGCCGTTCTATCCGTATGCGCGACAGGACAAGAAGCATCGCGGACGCGAGCCGATCTCGGCGCGACTGGTGGCTGACCTGCTCAAGACCGCCGGCGCAGACCGGATCGTGTCGGTGGATCTGCACACCGACCAGATCCAGGGTTTCTTCGACGGGCCGGTGGACCACATGCGGGCGCAGAGTCTGCTGACCAGCTACATCCACGACAACTATTCGACCGAGGACATCGTGGTGGTCTCACCGGACTCCGGCCGGGTGCGAGTCGCGGAGAAGTGGGCCGACGCCCTCGGCGGCAGCCCACTGGCCTTCATCCACAAGACGCGCGACCCGCGGGTGCCCAACCAGGTGGTGTCCAACCGCGTGGTCGGCGAGGTCGAGGGAAAGACCTGTGTGCTGACCGACGACATGATCGACACCGGCGGCACCATCGCCGGCGCGGTGCGACTGTTGCGTGAGGACGGCGCCAAGGACGTCATCATCGCCGCCACCCACGGGGTGCTGTCCGATCCGGCGGCCGAGCGCCTAGCGGAGTGCGGTGCACGTGAAGTGGTGGTCACCAACACCCTGCCGATCGACGAGTCCAAGCGCTTTCCGCAGCTGACCGTTCTCTCGATCGCCCCCCTGCTGGCCAGCACCATCCGCGAGGTGTTCGAGAACGGCTCGGTGACGGGGCTTTTCGACGGGGATGCGTAGAGCGCGGGTCGCGGCGCTGCCGGCGGTGGCGCTCGCGACTGTCCTCGTCGGCTGCGGCGCCAAGACCGCCGACTACTCCTCGATCTGGACGACGCCGACGAGTCCGACCGAGACCACCAAAGAGGACGCTCCCAAGGAGCGCCCGGTACCGATCGCCGAGCATCTCGCCGGACTCGGTGTCACCGGCGAGCAGGTTCGGGTGGACGCGCTGAAAGATCTCACGGTGACGCTGCCGCGCCCGGCGGGATGGACCAGGTACGCCAACCCGAACTTCTCCCCCGGCACCGAGGCGATCGCCAAGAACAACACCTATCCGACGGCGATGGTGATGGTCTTCAAGCTGAGCGGCAATTTCGACGTCGCCGAGGCACTCAAACACGCCGACGCCGACGCCGAACTGTCCAAGGACTTCAAGAAGCTCAACTCCTCCAAGGACGACTTCAAGGGGTTTCCCTCGTCGATGATCGAGGGCAGCTACGACTTCAAGGGCACCCGGTTGCACGCCTACAACCGGATCGTCATCCCGGTCACGCCGGGGCCGGCGTTCCAGCGCTACCTGGTGCAGTTCACCGTGACCACGCTGGCCAACCAGGCCGCGGCGGCCGCACCCGAGGTGCAGCAGGTCATCAACGGTTTCACCGTCGCAGTCAGGTAGCGATTTCCGCTGCGGCACCCGCCTCGGCTAACCTTGGGAACGCATCACGGCGAGGGTGGTCGGAGAATTTCCGGGCACCGTTATCGACGAGGCTCATCAGGCGCCTTCGCGCCGCCCGCCTTCGACGTGTGAGAACAAGCAACGAAGGCAGGGAGACTCTCATGGCCAAGACCGCCACCAGTGGCGCCACCGAAATCGACGTCGCGGTGCGCACCCGCACCGGCAAGGGCGCCTCCAGACAGGCCCGGCGCAACGGCAAGGTCCCCGCGGTGCTCTACGGCCACGGCGCCGCGCCGCAACATCTGGAACTCAACGCCCATGACTTCGCCGCCGTGCTGCGCCACTCCGGCACCAACGCGGTGCTGAGCCTGCAGATCGACGGCCAGGAACAGTTGGCGCTGCCCAAATCCATCACCGTCCACCCGGTCAAGCGCAATCTCGAGCACATCGACCTGATCGTGGTCCGCCGCGGCGAGAAGGTGACCGTCGAGGTGAACGTCCACCTCGAGGGCGAGGCCGCCTCCGGCACGCTGGTCACCCAGGACGCGAGCGCGATCGAGATCGAGGCCGAGGCGCTGTCGATCCCGGAAAGCCTGACGGTGTCCATCGAGGGCGCCGAGGAGGGCACCCAGATCCTGGCCGGCCAGGTGCCGCTGCCCGACGGCGTGATCCTGATGAGCGATCCGGAGATGCTGGTCGTCAACATCGTCGCCGCCCCGACCGCCGAGGACCTCGCCGAGGAGGGCGCCGGCGAGGCCGGCGGCGAGCAGCCGGCTGCCGAAGCCCCCGAGGCCGAGGCTGCCGAGGCACCCGAGGCCGAGGCGTCCGAGTAGTCCGTGGCCGAGCCGCTTCTGGTCGTCGGCCTGGGCAACCCGGGACCCGAGTACGCCAAGAACCGGCACAACCTCGGCTTCATGGTCGCCGACCTGCTGGCCGGCCGGATGGGTGCGCCGTTCAAGGTGCACAAGAAATCCGGTGCCGAGATCGTCACCGGCCGGCTCGGGCAGCGTCCGGTGGTGCTGGCCAGGCCGCGGGTGTTCATGAACGAATCCGGACGTCAGGTCGGGCCGCTGGCGAAGTTCTACTCGGTGACACCCGCCGACGTCATCGTCATCCACGATGAGCTCGACATCGACTTCGGAAAGATCCGGCTCAAGCTCGGCGGCGGTGAGGGCGGCCACAACGGCCTGCGCTCGATCGCGAATTCACTGGGCACCAAGGATTTTCAGAGGGTGCGCATCGGCATCGGCCGACCGCCCGGCCGCAAGGATCCGGCCGCGTTCGTGCTGGAGAACTTCTCGGCGGGCGAACGCGACGAGATTCCGGTGATCTGCGAGCAGGCCGCCGACGCGACGGAGATGCTGATCGAACTGGGCGTGGAGACCGCGCAGAACCGCCTGCACTGACCCCGCCGGCGCACAGGTCAGGTGACCAGTGCCACCGAGTTGGCGCGACGCAGCTTGCCCGACGGGGTCTTGGGAATGGTGCCCGGCCCCAGGACGACGACGTTGCGCGGACGCACCCCGACCTCGTTGACCACCTCGTGGGCCACCTGCTGCTCGATCCGGCGCACCTCGGCGAGATCCTCGAAGGTGTTGCACTCGACGGCGACGGCGAACGTCTCCCGGGAATGCCCGGCGTCAAGACGCACCGCGACCGCACAACCGGGACGCACACCCTCGACACGTCCCGCTGCGCGTTCGATGTCGGTCGGGTAGATGTTGCGGCCGGCCATGATGATGACGTCCTTGACGCGGCCGCACACCACGATGTGGCCCTCCTCGTTGAGGTAACCGAGGTCGCCGGTGTCATACCAGCCGTTCTCGTCCTGCGCGGAGACAAATCCGCCCATGGTGATGTATCCGGGCGTCAGCGACTCACCGCGCAGCTCGATGACCCCGACACCACGCGGCGGGCGGGCGTTGCCCTCCTCGTCGACGATGCGGGCCTCGAGGTCGCGCAGCAACGGACCGAGGGTGGCCAGCCGGCGCACGTTGCCCTTACTGGTGGGCACCGCCTGGCGCAGGGCGGCGAGCAGGTCGGCGTCGACCTCGTCGACCACCAGACCCGCACCGCACTCGGAGAACGACACCGCCAATGTGGTCTCGGCCATACCGTAGGCGGGCAGGATCGCGTTCGGGTTCAACCCGAACGGCTTGCCGGCGTCGAGCAGATCCTCGACATCGGCGGGTTCGACGGGCTCGGCACCCGACAGGGCGAAACGCAAGGTGGACAAATCGAATTCGCCCGGTTTGGCCTGCCGGCGCAGCCGTTTGGCGAACAGCGCGTAGGCGAAGTTCGGCGCGGCGGTCATGGTGCCGTCGTACTTGTCGATGAGCTTGGCCCACAGCAGTGTGTCACGCAGGAAGTCGAGCGGGGTGACCTTCACCAGTTCGGCGCCGAAGTACATCGGGATGGTCAAAAAGCCCACCATGCCCATGTCGTGGAAGCAGGGCAGCCAGCTGATCATGACGTCGGTGTCGACGTCGTATTTCGCGCCGATGAACATCGCCTCGGCGTTGGAGTAGATGTTGCGGTGAGTGATCACCACCGCCTTCGGCGAACCGGTGGAACCGGACGTCAACTGCATCAGCGCGACGTCGTCCTCGGCTGTCTCGACCGGATCGATCGGTTCGGCGTCGAGGAGATCGGCGACGGTGAGGACTTTGACGCCGCGCTCCTGCAGCACCGGTGCGGCGACGAGAAAGGGTTCGGAGATGACGACGGCCTTGGCGTCGATCATGTCGATGACATTGGTGGTGTCCTGAGCCCAGACGGCCAGATCGGTGCGCGGCGTCGGCTGGTGCAGCATCGTCAGACTGGCGCCGCGCATCCACAGGCCCTGGGCGGTCGGGGCGATCTCCACCGGGGCGCCGGCCAGCACCCCGACCGCGTCGCCGGGACCCACCCCGGCGGCGGCCAGGCCGCCGGCGATGCGCCGTGACCGTTCGTGCACCTCGGCCCAGGTGTGCCGGACCGGTTCGTGCGGTTCGCCGGTCACCATGCCCTTGGAGCTGGTTCTGGCGCTGTGGAACATCTTGTCGGTGAATCGGCTCACGGCGACCTCCTCGGGTTCCGCCAACGATCTTAAACTACTCTTAAGTAATTGCCGCGCATTCGGCCCTCAGGCGCGCGAGGGCGGAACCACCCGGGCTCCGTGCACCGGACCGCTGGCGACCCGCACCGTGCGGCACACCCCGGCGCCGGCGAGTTCGGTGCCGACGTCGACCGCCGCCGCCGCCGAGGCGCACAGAAACGCGCACGTGGGTCCGGAACCGGAGACGATCCCGGCCAGCGCGCCGGCCTCGGTGCCCGCCCGCAGGGTGCGGCGCAAATCGGGTTGCAGGCTCAGCGCCGCCGGCTGCAGGTCGTTGCCGAGCAGCGGCGCCAGGGCATGCGGGTCACCGGAGGACAGCGCGGTCAGCAACGGCTCAGGGTCATCCAGTCGTGCGGGGTCGCCCGCTTTGCGCAGCCGATCGATCTCGGTGTAGACCGCGCCGGCCGAGAGCCCGCCCGCCCCGAACGCGAGAACCCAGTGAAAGGTGTTGCGCGCCAGCACCGTTGCGAGTTCCTCACCGCGACCGGTGCCCAAGGCCGTACCTCCGTGCAGCGCGAACGGGACATCGCTGCCCAACTGCGCGGCGATCGCGTGCAGGTCGCGGCGGGGCACGCCGCACTCCCACAGTTCGTTGATGGCGACCAGCACCGCCGCGGCGTCGGCGCTGCCACCGGCCATGCCGCCGGCCACCGGTATCGACTTCTCGATGACGATCTCGACCTCGGGGGTGCGGCCGACGTGCTCGCCCATCAGTTCGGCAGCACGCCAGGCCAGGTTGCGCTTGTCGGCGGGCACCTCCGCAGCGCCTTCACCGGACACCCGCAGCGACAGGACGTCCGCGTCGCGAACCGTGACATCGTCGGACAGCGAGACGGCGTGGAACACGGTGGTGATGTCGTGATAGCCGTCGGACCGCACATCCCCCACGCCGAGGAACAGGTTCACCTTCCCGGGCACCCGCACCGTCACCGACCCGGTCGGCAGCCATTCCGCAGCGGCGCTGCCCTTGGTGGGGGACACCGCAGAAGGGTACCGCCGCCGCCGGCGCGATCAGCGCGCGTCGGCGGTCGGCTCCGGTGTCGACTCCGCCGCCGGGGTGCCGCGGCCGGAACGCTGAAGCAGTCGCACGAAGTCGGCGACGGTGAGCGTCTCGCCACGACGCGCCGGATCGATGCTGGCGGCCAGCAGCATCTCCGCGGACGCATTGCCGGAGCCGGCCCATTCCAGAAAGGCGTTACGAACGGTCTTGCGCCGCTGCGCGAACGCGGTGTCAACGAGGTCGAACACCTGGCGGCGGAACACCTCGTCGGTGGGCCATGGCGAGGTCTCGTAGCGGTCGATGCGCACAAGGCCGGAGTAGACCCTCGGGATGGGCCAGAACACCGTCGGTGACACCGACCCGTAGCGGCGGACGTTTCCGAAGAAACGGACCTTCGCACTCGGCACGCCGTACTCCTTGCCACCGGGCTCGGCCGCCAGTCGTTCGGCGACCTCGGCCTGCACCATGACCATGACGGTGCGGATGCTGGGGAACTCGGCGAGCAGATGCAGAAGCGCCGGCACCGCGATGTTGTACGGCAGGTTGGCCACCAACGCCGTCGGCGGCTGCTCGATGTCGGCGCGCCGGATGCCCAGGACGTCGCGATTGAGCACGGTGAGCCGGTGGATCTCGCTGTGCGAATGCTCGGCGATGGTCTTGGGCAGCCGCTCGGCGAGCACCGGGTCGATCTCCACCGCGGTCACCGCCGCGCCGCGGTCGAGCAGCGCGAGCGTCAGCGACCCGAGACCCGGTCCGACCTCGAGCACGTGGTCGTTCTTGTTCACTCCGGAGGCCGAGACGATGCGGCGCAACGTGTTGGCGTCGTGGACGAAGTTCTGACCGAGTGACTTGCGAGGCCGGAAGTCCAGTTCCTTGGCCAGATTGCGGATCTCGGTCCGGCTCAGCAATCGAATGGTCATCCCAATCCTCTTTCAATCATCCTAGGCCTCTTCCACACACGGGCCATGCGCCCCAGCCCTGCCGGGCGCGGGTCACCTCGGCGATGGCGATCTGCTCTTCGCGCGTTGCCAGGTCCGCACGTGCGGCGTACCGCAGACCGCCGTGGCGCTCCCAGGTGCTCTGGTCGAACTGCACTCCGCCGTAGTACCCGTTTCCGGTGTTGATGGCCCAATTATTGCCCGACTCACACGCCGCGACAGTGTCCCACGCCACCCCGTTGACCACCGGCGGGACTTCGGTGCCCGGCTTTGCCCCCACCCGCAGCACCGAGTCGCGGGCCGGGGTGATGACGGTGTTGGCGACGGGAAGCCGCCCGGTCTCAGCGCCGTTGACCATCGAGACCGCGAAGGTGACGTCCTGCAGTCCGGGAACACCCGGATCGACCACCACCTGGCGGCTCATGTTCATCGTCGGATCCTCGACCCGCCGTGCGACCGGCGCCAGCGCGACGCGTTCGGTGCGCTTCTCGATGCGGATGCGGGTCACCTCGATGGCCATACCGTCGGTCACCGGACCCGACGCGGCGGGCACCACGACGTCGCTCTGCTGGAGTGGAACGCCGGCGGCGGCCAGCAGCGCACCGACCGTCGGCGCGGCCAGTCGCAGCGTGCTCTGCGTTCCGCCGTCGTTGAGCCGCACGGTCTTGGCGGAGACCACGGGTAGGGCCATCCCGGCCAGCGGCACCCTGCTCACCGGTGACGCGGCCGCCGGGGCGGTGTCGGAGAGCGACAGTTGGTTCAAGGCTTCATGGACGGTGGAGGCCGTCGTCCAGACCTGCTGAAGCTGCCCGCCGTCCAGTGAGATCTGCAGCGGGCGGCTGCGGCGCAGGACGATGGTGTCGGCGTTGCGCACACTGGCTCCCGCCGCGGGCAGAAGTTCGTCGCGGTCCTGCGCACTCAGACCGTTCTCCGCGATGATGTCGGCGACGCGGGACTTCATCGTCGTCACCGTCATGGCGGTGCCGTCGACGTCCAACGTCACCGTCTTGTGCGAGGCCAGGGCGAGGATGCCGGCCCCGGCAAGCGCGGCCAGCAGCACGCCCACGACCACCCGCAGTGCGGGTGACGGCGAACGGTGCAGCTTGCTCAACGCGTTCACGGCGAACACTTCCCCCAGGACTTCAAAACTCCAGTTACGGTCACAAGACGGTAACGGACGGCAAAGGTGGGTCGCAACAGAACGGACCGATCAGCAGCGCAAAACCGGGCCTTCAGTCCATTCGGTAAACAATGCGTGCGGCTTCGGTGGACTCCGCGGCCAGTTCCTCGGCGGGCCGGTTCAGCAATTCGGCCAGCGATCGCACCGTGTAGGGCAGGCAGTACGGCTCGTTGGGCGCACCCCGGAACGGATGCGGGGCGAGGAACGGGGCGTCGGTCTCCACCAGCAGTTGCCCGGGCGGGATCAGCGCGGCGGCCTCCCGCAGCTCACGGGCATTGGTGAAGCTGACCGTGCCCGACAGGCTCAGCACCCAACCGGCGTCCAGACAGCGTCGCGCCATCTGCGGCCCGGAGGAGAAGCAGTGGAAGATCACCGCATCGGGGGCGCCCTCGGCCCGCAGCACGTCGAGCACCGCGGCGTCGGCATCGCGGTTGTGGATCATCAGCGGTTTGCCGGTGCGCTTGGCCAGGTCGATGTGCCAGGCGAAGGCCTCCCGCTGGGTGGCCTCATCGGCGCAGCCCTCCAGCCGCCCCGGCCAGTACAGGTCCATGCCCGTCTCACCGATCGCGACCACCCGCGGGTCGGCCGCAAGCCGCTCGATCTCGGTGCGGGCCTGCTCGGTCAGCGCGCCGGCCCGGGTGGGATGCAATGCCACCGCGCCGTACAACCGGTCGTCGAAGTGCGTCGCAGCGGCCACCCAGCGCGCCGAGTTCAGGTCGTCGGCGATGGTGACCGCCGCCTGCACGCCGACGGCTTCGGCACGGTCCAGGATCGCACGCACGTCGTCCGCGGTGGCCGCCCCGCATGCGTCGAGGTGGGTATGTGCGTCGATCAACGGCGCCAACGGTTCCGGTGGCGGCGGTGCCGGGCGGTTGGGGCGCACGTCCCACACCATAAGGTGAATCCGTCATGAACCAGCCCTTCTACCTGACCACCGCGATCGCCTATCCCAACGGCGCACCGCACGTCGGGCATGCCTACGAGTACATCGCCACCGACGCGATCGCCCGGTTCAAGCGACTCGACGGATTCGATGTGCGGTTCCTGACCGGCACGGACGAGCACGGCCTGAAGATGGCGCAGACCGCCGCCGCCGAGGGCATCCCCACCGCCGAGTTGGCCCGGCGCAACTCCGATGAGTTCCAGCGCCTGCAGGAATTGCTCAACATCTCCTTCGACCGGTTCATCCGGACCACCGACCCCGACCACTACGCCGCGTCCTCGGCGATCTGGCAGCAGATGGCCGAGCGCGGCGACGTCTACCTCGACTCCTACTCGGGCTGGTACTCGGTGCGCGACGAACGGTTCTTCACCGAAGCCGAGACGACGGTGGGTGCGGACGGCATCCGGCTGGCGACCGAGACCGCCACCCCGGTGACCTGGACCGAGGAGCAGACCTACTTCTTCCGGCTGTCGGCCTACACCGAGCGGCTGCTGGCCCACTACGCCGAGCACCCGGACTTCATCGCCCCGGAGGTGCGCCGCAACGAGGTGATCAGCTTCGTCTCGGGCGGTCTGCGGGATCTGTCGATCTCGCGGACCTCGTTCGACTGGGGCGTCCCGGTGCCCGGCGATCCCGACCACGTGATGTACGTCTGGGTCGACGCGCTGACCAATTACCTGACCGGAGTCGGGTATCCCGACACCTCCTCGGCTCTCTACCAACGCTATTGGCCGGCGGATCTGCACATGATCGGCAAGGACATCATCCGGTTCCACACCGTGTACTGGCCGGCATTCTTGATGTCGGCGGGTCTTCCGCTGCCGCGGCGGGTCTTCGCACACGGGTTCCTCTACAACCGCGGGGAGAAGATGAGCAAGTCGGTCGGCAACGTCGTCGACCCGGTTTCGCTGGTGGAGACGTTCGGCCTGGATCAGGTGCGCTATTTCCTGCTGCGGGAGGTGCCGTTCGGCCAGGACGGCAGTTACAGCGAAGAGGCCATCATCGGCCGGATCAACACCGATCTGGCTAACGAACTGGGCAACCTTGCGCAGCGCTCGCTGTCGATGGTCAACAAGAACCTCGACGGTGTGGTGCCGCAGCCCGGGGAGTTCAGCGCGGCGGACCGCGAACTGCTGGACACCGCGGCGGATCTGCTGCCGCGGGTGCGGGAGGCGTTCGACTCCCAGGCCATGCATCTGGGTCTCGAGGCGATCTGGCTGATGCTCGGTGCGGCCAACCGGTATTTCTCGGCCGAGGAGCCGTGGGTGCTGCGCAAGTCGGATGCCGAGACCGACCAGATGCGTTTCCGCACAGTCCTGTACGTGACGTGCGAGGCCGTGCGCGTCGCGGCGCTGCTCGTGCAGCCGGTCATGCCGGCCTCAGCCGGCCGCCTGCTCGACCTGCTGGGCCAGGCCGAACACGCGCGTGACTTCGCCGCGATCGACACCCGACTGGAGCCGGGCACCGCGCTGCCCGCGCCCAGCGGGGTGTTCCCCCGCTACGAAGCGCCGGCGGAGTAGGCATGCGCGCCCAGCGGCTGGGTGAGGGGCACTCACCGGCCGAGGTGCTGCGCGCACTGGCATCGGGCGCGCGCCGCAACGGTCTGCCCCCACCCGCCGCACTCATCGGCGAATGGTTCGGCTCCCGTGCGGTGATCGCCCCGAGCGTCGCAGTATGCGCCGTGGATTCCGCGACCGTGTTCGACGTGCGGCCCGGTGCGCAACCTCACGCGGTGGGCGGCGGCTGGATCGGTTACCTGTCCTACCCCGATCGCGGCGGCGACGGAGCCGCGGCGCGCATCCCCGAGGCCGCCGGCGGGTGGACCGACTGCGTGCTGCGCCTCGACGCCGACGGCTGCTGGTGGTTCGAGAGCCTGTCGCAGCAGCCGGTGCCGCCGTGGGTGCAGGCCGCTCTCACCACGGCGGTACCACCGCACGGCTGCGAGATCACATGGAGCGGGCCCGATTTCGCCGCGCACCGCGCCGGAGTGCTGTCCTGCCTCGAGGCCATCGCGGCCGGCGAGGTTTACCAGGCGTGCGTGTGCACCCAGTTCACCGGAACCGTCGCCGGAGATCCACTGGAGTTCTTCGCCGACGCGGTCGCCCGCACACCCGCGGCCCGCTCGGCGTATCTGGCCGGGCACTGGGGCGCTGTGGCGTCGCTGTCGCCGGAGTTGTTCCTGCGCCGCCGCGGCGACGAGGTGACGTCCAGTCCGATCAAGGGAACCCTCCCGGCGCACGCAGATCCGTCCGGGCTGCTGGCCTCGACCAAGGACGTCGCGGAGAACATCATGATCGTCGACCTGGTCCGCAATGATCTCGGTCACCTCGCAGAGACCGGATCGGTGACGGTGCCCGAACTCCTGGCGGTCCGCCCCGCCCCCGGCGTATGGCATCTGGTGTCCACGGTCTCGGCCCGAGTCGACGCCGCGGTTCCGGCCGCGGAGTTGCTGGCGGCCGCATTCCCGCCCGCGTCGGTCACCGGAACCCCGAAAGGTCGGGCACGCGAACTGCTTTCGCAATGGGAACCGCACCGCCGGGGGATCTACTGCGGGACGGTCGGGATGGCATCGCCCGTCGGCGGTATGGAGCTCAACGTGGCCATCCGGACCGTGGAGTTCGACACGGGGTCCCGCGCGGTGCTCGGCGTGGGTGGTGGGATCACCGCCGACTCCGACCCCGACGCCGAGTGGCAGGAATGCCTGGACAAAGCCGCACCCATCGTCGCGACGGTCGCTCAATCGGATCGGGCGCGCAGCACCGCTTCGTAGAGTTCGCGTCGCGACGGTGCCCCCGGGGTCCGCTCGATGACCCGGGCGCAGGCGTCCTTGACGCGCATGCCGTCGGTGACGAGCGAATCCACCTCGGCGACAAGGGATTGCAATTCGGCCACCGGCTCAGCGCCGGCCAGCACGACCGTGATCTCCCCCAGAACGCCGTCGGCGGCCCAGCCGGCCAGTTCACCCAGCGTGCCGCGGCGGATCTCTTCGTGCACCTTGGTCAACTCCCGGCACACCACCGCTCGCCGCTCGGTGCCCAGTTCGGCGGCCGCGTCAGTTAGGCACTCGGCCAATCGGCGGGGCGATTCGAAGAACACCACCGTGCGCGGCTCGCCGGACAGCCCGGAGAACCACGCGCGGCGCGCCGAGGTGCGCCGAGGCGGGAAGCCCTCGAAGCAGAAGCGATCCGAGGGCAGGCCAGAGACCGCGAGCGCCGTCGTCACCGCCGACGGCCCCGGCAGACAACTCACCGGTAGTCCCTTCGCGACGCACGCCGACACCAGCCGGTAGCCCGGATCGTTGATCAGGGGCATGCCGGCGTCGCTGACCACCAGCACGGTGGCCCCGCCGGCGATCTGATCCACCAGGGCGGGCACCCGGCCGGCCTCATTGGCGTCGAACAGACTCAGCACCCGGCCGCTGATGCCGACCTGCAGTGCGGCCGCGAGCATTCGGACCCGGCGGGTGTCCTCCGCGGCCACCACGTCGGCGGTGGCCAGCGCATCGGCGAGTCGCCGCGACGCGTCGGACGGCTGACCCAGCGGTGTGGCGCCCAGGAGCAGACGGCCGGTGGTCACGCCACCCGGCGGGCAGGAGCGA
>JBAXCK010000039.1:0-23300 GCA_037141465.1 Mycobacteriaceae bacterium
GGCGGGGTGAGCACGGTGAGGTTGTCGATGAGCCACCGGCCGGAGGACTTCACGTAGTCGGCCCGCACCGAGGCGGTGATGAACCGTTGCGCCGGCGCGCTTCCGCGTTGGCCCTGCAGGAGAAGCAGCATCGCCGCGCGGTCTGCCGACGATGACAGCACCGCACTGTTGGTCACCCAGTACTCGTTGTCGACCAGACCGGCCTTGCGGACGGACTCCTGCTGCTTGGTGAGTTCGGGTCGGTAGGAATCGCTCACCAGCGTCTGGTCGTGGGCGAAATCCTCCTGCACCGACTTCACGCTGTAACTGAGCATGTCGATCACCAGCTTCGGACCCTCGACGGAGATCCGCTCGCGGGTTTTGACGGCCGCAACCTGATCGCGGTAGGTGCTGAGATAGCCGAGCCCGGCGGCGACGGTGGCCAGCCCGGCCGCCGATGCGAGGGCGACGAGCACCTGCCGCCGGCGGTCGGGCACCTCGCCGTCGACATATCTGACCTCGGTGCGGGTCAGAACGTCGGCGAACGTCCGGCGACGGTCGTCGATCAGCGGCCACAGCCAGCCCAGTAGCAGCGGGACGGTATCGAGCAGATGGGCCAGATCGCGCAGCAGCAGCAGCCAGGGACCCGGCGGTGTCCCGTCGGAATGCACCACGCGGATGCCGGCCAGGGACCGACCGAGGCTCCATCCGGTGGCCGCCGGCAACACGAGCCGGTTGAACGCCACCGCCAGCAACACGACCGCGGCGGCGATCAGGGCGACCCACCACAGCCAACCGCCCCGGGGTGCGGCCCACACCTGCAGAAGCAGGCAGCCGATCACCGCGAGGCCGAAGAGAACATCGATGGTGAACGCGCCGGCCCGCGCCGACCACGCCGCGCGGCGCGGCACCGTGTCGACCGTTTCGGTTTCGGCGACGGTGAGGGTCACTTGCTCACCGGATCGATGCTGTCGATCTTGTAGGTCCCGCCGGAGGGCACCATGCGGACCCGGAGGCGGTAGCTGATCTCCTGGCCCTGCTGATCGATGTTGGACATGGCGACGCGGGTCGCAACCAGGACGTCGATCGACCCGTCCGGGTTGTGCTTCTCCGCGGCTGCGCGGATGTCGGCGATCTTCACCTGAGCCTTGGTGGCCTCGTAGGCGTCGGCGAGAATCCCGCTGTAGAGGTTCGCCTGCGGCGCGTAGTTCTCCGTCGCGCAGTCGACGATCTTGCGCTGGCTCTCCTTCATGGCCTTGACATCGGGCGCCTGCGTCGCGGCGATGCAGTCCTTGGCCGCCGCCACCGCGACCGCTTCACCGTTGATCGCCGCGGAGGTCTTCCGGTGACCCAGCAGTGCGAGGACTCCAGCGACGGTGAGAGCCAGCGCCGCGACAGCGATCACGGCGCACACCCTGGTCAGCCACCTGGCCGGCTGGGTAGCCGACGCGTTGAGCGCTGAGTCGGGTTCGGGTGTCTCGTCAGCTGTGACTGGCGGGGTTGGGGTCAGCTGACCGGAGCCAGCATCTCCTTCCATCCGTCGTCTCCTGTTGTCGTCGAATTCGTGACGGTGTACTTCGTACCATCCGGGCCGACGACCTCACCGCTCGAGGCGTCGTAGGTGGCAGAAGTCCTCGTCGCCGGGGTCGGGGCCGGCGTGTAGTCGCAGGGGTTGGGCTGCTGGCCGTTGCAGACCACCGAGCCCGATCGTGGCGGCGACACCGGGTCGCTGATCACCGGATTCGCACTGGGTGGCGGGAGCAGATCCGCCGGCAACGGGTTGAGTCCGTTGTTGATCGACGGCGCCGGGATCACCAGGCCCGGTTTCGGCGGCTGATCGCAGCGGGCGCCCGGCGCCGGGCAGGTGAGGATCTGGTTGGGGTCGCCATACCAGGGGTTGGTGCCCAGCGGGGTGTACGGCTCGTTGGAGCGGCACTCCAGCGGCGTGGCAGCTCGCTTGCCCGGCACGTCGGCGCATGGGAAGTTACGCGAACCGCGAACCACGTTGGCGGGGGTCTCCTGCGGGATCTTGCAGTACAGGCCGTTCTCCACCGGCTTGATGCTGATGTCGGCCGGCGCGCGCCACTGCGGCGCGGGCAGGAAGCCGGTCAGGCACGGGGGCGGCTGGTTGATCGACAGCCCGAGATCGAGTTTGGCTTCGTTGGGGAAGGGCGCCGCAACGGTCTGTCCCGCCGCAGGGGCCTGCGGCAGCAGCACCAGTGCCTGCTCCACCCCCTTGTTGTAGCGCTTGAGCATCTCGGCGATGATCTCGAGGTTGGCCAGCGTCTGCGGCAGGGCGTCCTTGACGTCGACGAATAGCGTGTTGAGCTGTTCAGCCGCCGGTGCCGTCTGTGCGAGTGCACTACTGAGTGCGGCGTCCTGCTCCTTGGCCTGAGCGGTCAGCGAGTTGAGGTTGGCCGCCCACCGGTAGATGGCATCGGCGGAAGTCACCTGGCTGTCGAGGAGTCGCGGCGAGTTGTCGACGAGGTCGTTGATGTCGGTGATGTTGTTCTTCAATTCAGTGACGAACGACTGCGTGCTGTCCACCAGCCTCTGCAGTGTCGGACCCAGGCCGCCGACCGCCAGCGCCGTCTCATCGAGAAGGCTGGGGATCTTGTCCGTCGGGATCGCCGCGATCGCCCGGTAGACGTTGTCCAGGGCCGGGCCGACCGGTTGCGGAATGGTGCTCTTGGTGATGATCTGGCCGGGCTTGAAGTACTGATCGGTGTTGCCGCTGTCGGAGACCAGGTCGACGAACTGCTCACCGACCGCGGTCACCGAGCGCACGTTGGCCGTGGAATCCAGCGGTACCTTGTAGCGGTCATTGATGCTGAGCGAGGCCTGCGCACCCTCCTCGGTGGGCTCAATGCCGGTCACCTTGCCGATGGTGACGCCCCGGTAGGTGACGTTGGCGGTCCGGTACAGGCCGCCCGCGGCCGGCAGATCCACCTTCAGCGGGTACTGTCCGATGCCGGCGACCGACGGCAGGCGCAGGTAATACAGACCCAGGCCGAGGATCGCGATCACGGTCAGCACGATGAAGAGAATCAGCTGTGTCTTGATGAAGCGAGTCAGCATCGAGTCATCCCCTCACTCACTCGCCACGCTCGACGAACGGCCCGCCGCCGTCGGTCATGTTCGGATGCGGGGTGAACCGGACGTCCGGGATCATCGTCTGCGGATCACGGCCCCATGACTGCTCGAGCGCGCGCAGCATGCCCTGCACCCCGGTGCCGGTCAGCAAACCGTTGTCGACGGTGCTGAGCGTCAGGTCGACGTTCAGCGACAGGTTCAGGTAGTCACCGCGGATCACCTTCGGGATGTTGTCCAGCGGGTACGGGTTGGTGATGATGAGCCGCATCGCGTCCAGGAAGTAGGGCGAGCTTCGGCCGAGTTGCTTGAGCGGGCGCTGCAGCTGATCGAGGTTGGTTGTCAGGTCGGCCTGCGCCGCCGACAACGACTCGCTGGTGACCTTGCCGAACCGTCCGAGGGCGATCACGGCGTCACTGACCCGGTCACGCGCACCGGCCAGGTAGTTCGCCAGCGGGGGCAGGTCGACCAGCAGCTGGTCGATGGTGTTGCTCCGGCTGGCCACATAGGTGAACAGCTTGTTGGCGGACTCGATCGCGCGGGCGATGTCGTCGCGCTGCTTGTTCAGCTCGGCGGTGAACACGTCGAGTTTGTTCAGGAAGTCCCGGATCTGCTCGGCATTGCCGGTGAGCAGGTTGTTGACCTCGGTCTGGATCACCTCGAGGTTCGGGATGCCGCCGCCGCGCAGCACCGTGGCCACGCTGGCCAGGGTGCGCTCGACGGTCGGGAAGGACGACGACCGTGAGACCGGAATGGTCGCACCGTCGCGCAGCGGTTCCGGCGACGGGTTGGGCGGCGCGGCGAGCTCGACGTGCTGGGTGCCCAGGATCGAGCTCTGTCCGATCTTCGCGGTGGCGTTGGCGGGCAGCTTGATTCCCGGATCGATGCTCAGCGTGATCGTCGGGACCCAGTCCTTGAGTTCGATCTTGCGGACCGTGCCGACGAACACATCGGCCACGCGCACGCGGCTGTTGGTGTTCAGCGCCAGGGTGTCTGCGATCTGGACGTAGATGGTCTCCGAGCCCTTGGCGCTACCCGGTCCGACCGGCAGCGGGACGTTGGCGATGCCCTTCCAGCCGCACGACGTCAGCACCATCGCGGTGACGCCGAGCACCAGTCCGCGCCGGCCGATCCGGCGTGCAGTGTTCACCCGTGTGGTCACTATCCACTCCCCATCTCAGCAGGCAGCGCGGGTCCAGCCGGCATCGGTGCGGCGGCCGGCGCCGCACCCGCCGGCGGCGGCGGACCGATCAGCTGGGAGACCGGCAGCGGGCCGGGCACCACGTCGGGAGCGGGGGCCGGGGGTGGCGGTGCACCCGGGTACCACGGCGGCGGCAGCGGGTTGAGCTGGTCGTAGGAGTTCGACGGCGCACCGCCGCGCGGGCCTCCCGGCGGGTAGTTCACCGGATCCGGACCACCCATCAGTGCGGCCAGTGAATCCGGCGTCAGCATCGCCTCGGTGAACGGCTGCACCTGCACGCCCTGCATACCCGGTGCGACGATCCAGCCCTGCTCGTGGTTGCCGTGCGAGAACAACGTGTCGCGCGACCAGATACCGGGCACCGTGGTGTCCTTGTAGCCCGGCGGTGGACGCAGCCGCTCCTCGGAGTAGGCGACGTACTTCGGCAGGGTCGCAGCTCCGGAGAACTGGTTGACACCGAAGAACGGGTAGTTGAACTTGGTCGCGTCCAGGATCGGCGCGAGGTACTGCGCACACAGTTCCGCGGACTCCTGGTAGCCCAGCCGGCTACCGGCCTGGATCGCCGAGCAGAGGAACTGCATCGGGTTGGCCCAGCTCGCGACCGCAGGAATCGCGTTGATCGAACCGTTCGTCGGGTGGTAGATGCCGTTGACGTTGGCCGCCAGGTTCGGATACACGTGCAACGCGGTCTCGATGCCGTTGCGCGGCTCCGGCTGCATCAGTGCGTTGGTGACGTCGGCCAGGTTGTTGATGTCGGTGGACAGCAGCGAACCGTTGTCGTCGACGAACTTGCGCGCCGTCTTCATCAGGCCGTCGATGTCGCGCACCGCCTTGGCGAGTTCCTGGTCGGAGTTGTTCAGCGAACCGGTGAACGTCGCCAGGTTGCTGTTGAGCGCCACGAGCTGCTGATCACTCTTGTGCAGGGCGTTGACGAACAACGCGAGACTCTTGGTGACCGAGAACAGATCGCCCTGGCCGTCGCGAAGCGCACCCACCGCGTCCGACAGCGCGCGGAACGTGGTGTTGATCTGCTTGCCCTTGCCGTTGAGGTTGGAAGACAGCGACTCGACCAGATCGCCCAGCGGGCCCTTCGGCTGAGTCGGCGTCGGGCCCAGTTCGGTGACCAGCTTGTCGAGCTGGCTACGGATGTCATCCCACTCGACCGGAACCTGGGTGCGCTCGAGCGGGATGACGGAGTTGTCCGTGAGCGCCGGCCCGCCGGTGTAGGCCGGCGAGAGCTGCAGGACGCGGGACGCCACCACGGTGGGGTTGAGGATCGACGCGGTGGCATTGGCCGGCACCTTGTACTTGCTGGCGTAGTGCAGGGTGACCTTCATCTTGTCGCCGGCCGGCTCGACGGAGTCGATGTTGCCCACCTTGACGCCCATGATCTGGACCCGGTCGCCGGGATAGAGCGCCAGCGCGTCGGTGAAGTACGCCACCACCGTGGTGGTGCTCGCCTTCTTGATCAGGTTGTACCCCACGAACCCGGCGATCAGCGCCAGCACCACCGCGATGGCGGCCACGGTCGCCGAACCGCGGGTCAGGTTGGGCAGTCGGGTGTTGCGGACAGCCATCAGTTATCCCCCGCGGTATCGATGGGTGCGACGGTCGGCGGGGCGGCCGGGTCGACCGGAACGGTACGGGCTCCGGGCGGGCCGGGGGCGAGCGCCGGACCCGGTGCGCCGGGCACCAGCGGGCCGGGCAGGCCCGGGATGGCCGCGGCCGGCACGCCGTGGTTGGGCGTCATGGCGTCGGGGTTCATCGGCAGGTTCTGCACGCCGATCATCGGGCCGAACTGTCCGAGGCCGTAGGGGCCCTGGTCCAGGCCGGCGCAGGGAAGCGGGTTGCCCGGAGTCGGGGTGTTGGGTCCCGGTGCGGTGTAGGAGCACGGGTGGCCCGGCGGAACGGCGGGACCGGGGAACTCCGGTGTGCCCTCCAGCACGTTGGGAGCCGGCGGCGGCGCACCGTTGGCCTGGGTGGCACCGTTGGGGTCGGGCAACCGGAAGGCCGGCACACCGGCGTTGCGCCAGAACTCCTCGGGGTCGATACCGCGCTGCTTGAACGCCGCGTCGACGAACGGCTGGAGAGACTGATACGGAATCAGGTTGACCAGCATGGTCTTGAAGTACGGACCCGAACCGATCGACTCGGCCAACGCGCCCATGAACTTCGACGCCGTGGTGATGGAGTAGGCGAAGTCCTCCTTGTGCTTGGCGAGGACGTCGCTGATCACCTGAAGCTGGTCGAGAACGTTGGTGAGGTTCGGGTTGTCGTTGACGAAGCCCTCGAATTGCTGGGACACCGCGGAGACGTTCTGGAGCAGTACGTCGACCTCGCGGTTGCGCTCGTTGAGCGCGGCCAGCAGGTACTGGGCATTGACCAGCAGCCGGTTGATCTGCTCGCTGCGGTTGCCCAGGACGGAGGCGACCTTGTTGGCCTGGGCGAGCAGGTCCTTGAACTCGTTGTCGCGTTTACCGATGGTGTCGGAGAAGCGCGCCACACCGTCCAGCGCCGCCTTCAGTTCGGGAGCGCTCGCGTCCAGCGTCGAACTCAGCACGTTCAGCGAGCGTTTCACCGTCTGCAGATCCCAGCCGGCGGTGGTGGTGGTGAGATCGGAGAACGCGTCGTACAGCTGATACGGGGTGGTGCTCTGGGTCAGCGGCAGGGTGCCGTTCACCGGGAGGTTCTTGGCGCCGCGCGGCTCGATCTCCATCACCCGCTTGCCGAGGATGGTGTCGGTGCGGATCGAGAGCTGGCTGTCGGTGCCGATCCGGTGATCGCCGAGGGTGAACCCGACGCGGACGCGGTCGCCGTCGATCTTCAGCGACTTCAACTGACCGACGTCCATGCCGCTGATGCGCACCTTGTCGCCGGGTGCGGAACCGGCGGCGTCGGCGAACTCGGCGTAGTACATCGGCCTGGCGAAGATCATCGGAATGCTCGCGAAGCTCTGCCCCACGCCCACGACCATGAGGACGACGAGCAGACCGAGCAGGCCGGTCCGGACGCGGTCGGATCCCTGGAGGGTTCTCATTGGGGCGTGCACCTCCCGGACGGCTGCTTGGTGATCCGGACGGTGCGCACCGGTCCACCCGGCTGCAAACCGTTCAGCGTCAGGGTGAGATCGCAGAGATAGAAGTTGAAGAAGTCACCGTAGATTCCGCCGACGCGGCCGATCAGGGTGATCGCCTTCGGGTACTCGCCGAGCAGCTTGTCGAGCTTTGCGGGCTGATCGGCCAGTGGGGTCTGGATGGTCTCGAGGTACCCGAGTGTGGACTGCAACGCCGGCCGGTTGTCGGCGAGCAGACTGGCCAGCGTTCCCGACGCGCTGCTGATGTCGGCGACCGCTGTGGCCAGGGGATCCTTGCGGTTCTTCAGTCCGGTGATGAGCACCTCGAGGTTGTTCACCGTCTGATCGAAGTCCTGCTGGTGCTTGTTGACAGTGGTGAGCACCGTGTTGAGGTTCGTGATGACCTCGCCGATCGCCTGGTCGCGCTCGGCAAGCGTCGTGGTGAGTTGCGCGGTCTGGCGCAGGATGTCGGCGATCGTGCCGCCCTGGCCCTGGAACACCGTCACCAGTGAGGTGGCGATGTTGTTGACCTTCTCCGGGTCCAGCGACTTGAACAACGGCTTGAACCCGCCGATGAGGGCGTCGAGATCCAGGGCCGGCTGGGTGCGTGCCAGCGGGATGAAGCCGCCGCCGGGCAGGACCCGGTCGGCGCCCTCGCCTGTGCCGCGGTCCAGGTTGACGAAGCGATCACCGATGAGGTTCGCGTATCGGATCTGCGCGGTGGTCGACTGGTACAGCGGCAGCGACTTGTCGATCTTCATGTCCACGACGACGCGCTGTCCGTTGTCGGTGAGGCGCAGGCCGGAGACCTTGCCGACCTCGACACCGCCTGCCCGGACGAACTGGCCGGCCTTCAGACCGCTGCCGTTGCTGAACTCGGCGGTGTAGGTGTTGTAGCGCTGAAAGCGCAGCTGTCCGAACACCACGATGAGCAGCGTCGTGCACAGCAGCAGGATGATCGAGAAGATGGCGAGCTTGATCGCCGTGGGCCGGATGCTCATGGGTTGATCGTGTTCTCCCCGACCTGGCGTCCCCAGACGAACTCGTTGAGGATCGGCTGACCGAGTTCGAAGTGGTTGTACGGGGCGATCGAGGCTCCGGTGTCGACCACCAGGTGCGGCGCGGGCCAGAAGTTACGGTCGATCTTCTGCCAGCAGCCCGGCGCTCCGCCGGGGCCGCCGCGCGCGTTCACGCGGGGCAGGTTGTCCGGGTAGACGTAGGGGTTGGGGGCGCCGACCAGCGCCGCACGGTCGGCCAGCGAGTAGCCGTTGCCACCGAAGCTCGCCAGCGCCAGCGGCAGCACCTCGGCGTAGTTGCGGATCATGCAGAACAGCTCGGGGCTGTAGGTGTTCAGCAGCTGCGTGGTCGGAACCAGATCCGACATCAGCCGCACGAAATACGGCATCCCCCGCTCGAACACATCAGCACCGGTGTTACCGAACCCGGCCGCGGCCAGCAGCGCGGCGTCGAGGTCACCGCGCTGGTTGTTCAGGGTGCGCGAGGTGGTGTTCGAATTGTCCAGCGCGTTGAAGAAGTCCGGGCTCGCGGCGGTGTACACGTCGGCTGTGTCGGCGAGGCGCTGGTTGAGGTACTGCAGCGTGCCCAGCCGCGGGTTGATGTTGTCCAGCGCAACATTCGCGTTGACGAGGGACTGACCGAACTTGGTGCCCAGACCGGTCAGCGCCTCGGCGGTGGCCGACAGGGTCAGGTTCAGCTTGACCGGGTCGATCTTCTCGGCGAGTCCGGTGACGGTCTCAAACAGCGAGTTGAACTCGGTCGTCACGCTGCGGGCATCGATGACGTCGGAACTGGAGATCCGGGCCGGGGTGGGGTTGGACGGACTCGACAGCGAGACGTACTTGTTGCCGAAGATGGTGGTGGCCTGGATGTCACCACGAACGTTCTTCGGGATGAGCTTGATGAACTTCGGGGAGACCTCCAGGGACAACTCGGCGGCCTGTGTCCCGTTGACGACGGCGGGCGCCACCTTGGTGACCCGGCCGATCTCCACGCCGTTGTAGGTGACCTTGGAGTTTGGATCCATTACCAGGCCGGCCCGGCTGGAGAGCATGGTCAGCTTGGTCTCCGGCGTGAACTTGCCGCGGAACTGCAACGCGGTCACGGTCAGGATGACCGCCAGGATGACGAGCAAGATGATCCCCGCCAGCTTCAGTGGCGGGTTGCGCGGCGGGTTCAGCGGTGCGGTCATGGGCGCTACACCGTCAGGTTGAAGTTCGGGTTGGTGCCGTACAGCGCCAACGAAGCGAACAGGACGACGAACTGAACCACCACCAGCGAGGTGCGCATCGACCGGCCCACGGCCTCACCCACGCCGACCGGGCCGCCGCTGCAGTTGTAGCCGAAATAGCAGTGGTTGATCATCACGATGACCGAGATGATGATCACCTCGATGAACGACCAGAACACGTCGTTGGGCCGCAGGAACGTGTGGAAGTAGTGGGAATAGGTGCCGCCCGACTGTCCGTAGAGCACCGTGGTGGTCAACTGCGCGGCGGCGAACGCCATGATCAGTGACATCGCGTAGAGCGGGATGATCACCACGCCGCCGGCGATGATCCGGGTGGAGACCAGATACGAGATGGACTTGATGCCCATCACCTCCAGTGCGTCGATCTCCTCGGAGATCCGCATGGCCCCGATCTCCGCGGTGGCGCCGGCGCCGACGGTGGCGGCCAGCGCCTCACCGGTCACCACCGGAGCGGTCAGCCGGACGTTGACCAACGCGGCGAGGAAGCCGGTGAAGGCCTCCACGCCGATGTTGCCCAGCGAGGCGAAGCCCTGGATCGCGATCAGCGAGCCCGCCGAGAGGGTGACGAAGCCGACGATCGCGACGGTGCCGCCGACGACCGCCATCGCGCCGGCGCCCATGCCGATCTCGGCGATGAGCCGCACGATCTCCTTGCGGTAGTAGCGCAGCGCGTGGCCGACCTCCCCCACGGCCTGCACGGCGAACCACGCGACCTTGCCGGTGCTGTTCAGCGCCCGGGTGGGCCAGCCGGCCGCCTTGCGGACGTCACGCGACGCGCGCGGGAACCGGGAGCGCAGTACCGCCCGGTTCGCCGATGTGGTTGTCGCCGTTGCCATCTAACGCCCCGTCCCGAACCGCACACCGATGGTCGTGAAAATCACGTTCACCGCGAACAGCGCTACCACGCAGAGCACCAGCGTCTCGTTCACCGCGATTCCCACGCCCTTGGCGCCGCCGCCGACCGTCAGTCCGCGATAACAGCCCACCAATCCGGCGATGAGGCCGAAGGCCAGCGCCTTGGCGATCGAGATGATCACCTCGGGCAGACCGGTCACCAGGGTGAGGGTCTGCAGGTAGGCGCCGGCCGAGATGTTCTGCAATCCGACGCCGAAGATGAAGCTGCCCACCAGGCCGATGGTGATCACCGCACCGTTGAGCAGGACCGCGACGAACATCGACGCCGCCACGCGGGGTACCACCAGCCGGTGGATCGGATCGATGCCGAGCACCTCGAGGGCGTCGATCTCCTCGCGGATGGTGCGGGCGCCCAGGTCGGCGCAGATGGCGGTCGACCCGGCGCCGGCCACCACGAGAACCGTCACCAGCGGCCCGAGCTGGGTGACCGAGGCCAGCGCCGCGCCGGCACCCGAGACGTCCGCGGCGCCGAACTCCTGCAGCAGCAGGTTGAAGATGAAGATGATCAGCACGGTCAGCGGGATGGACATCGCGAAGGTCGGCAGCAGCGCGACGGTCATCAGGAACCAGCTGTACTGGATGAACTCTTTCCACTCGAACGGCCGCGCGAGCGCCTTGCCGGTCAGCACGCACATCTTGAAGAAGCCGCCCATGGCGGTCATCGGCCCGTTGAAGCGCTTGCGGATGAAGCTGGCTGTGGTCATCGGGTCGCCCTCTCTGACACACGGCCTCCTTGACCCGAAGAAGTGAAGTGCGTCTCCCTACCGGCTGGTAGTAGCGCAGACCACAGGAATGTACCCGATGGTTTCGGGGTGCCACGGCGCAACCGCACTATTGACCTCACGTCGGTTTCACCGAGGCCCCAAAACGGGTCCTGAGCTCGGTTTTCAGCACTTTACCGGCCGGATTTCGGGGCAGCGAATCAACGATTTCGAGCGCCTTGGGCTGTTTGTAGCGGGCCAGGTGCTCGTTGAGGAAGTCGGTCAGGTCCTCCAGGCGCAGCTGCGGCGCACTGACCGCCGCCACCGCGACGGGTACCTCGCCCCACTTCTCGTCCGGTCGCCCGATGACGGCCACCTCGACGATGTCGGGATGGGCGGCCAGGACGTTCTCCACCTCGGCGCAGTAGACGTTCTCTCCCCCGGAGATGATCATGTCCTTCTTGCGGTCGACCACCCAGATGTAGCCCTCGTCGTCACTGCGCACCAGGTCACCGGAATGGAACCAGCCGCCGGCGAACGACTCGGCGGTGGCTTTGGGGTTGTTCCAGTAACCGGCCATGAGAGTCGGTGCGCGATAGACGATCTCGCCGACGTCGCCGATCGCGACGTCGTTCATGTTGTCGTCGACGATGCGGGCGGCGACGGTCGGGATCACCTTGCCCACCGAACCGAGCTTCCGGATGGCGTCCTCGCCGAGCAGCATGCAGGTGACCGGCGACATCTCGGTCTGGCCGAAGGCGGCGACGATGTTGCAGCCCGGGAAGGTCTGCGCCATCTCGCGCAGGAGCGTGTCCGAGGCGGGAGCCGCGCCCCAGGACAGGGTTCGCAGACGCAAGGTGCGGGGGCGGGCCTGCTGCTCGGCGCACACCGCCTGCCACTGGGCCGGGACCAGGAAGATTCCGGTGACGCCCTCGGCCTCGAGCACGTCGAGCAGCTCCCCCGGATTGAACGCCCCCAGGGGGTAGACGACGGTGGGTGCGCCGAGCGTGATCGCCGGCAGCACGTTGCCGATTCCGGCGATGTGGAACAGCGGAACGCCGATGAAACCGACGTCGTGCCCGAGGTGGGGCGGGTTGGTGTAGAGCGCCGTCATGACCTGCCCGGCAAGGTTGGAGTGCGTCAGCACAGCGCCTTTGGGATGCCCCGTGGTGCCCGAGGTGTACATGATGAGCGCCGGGCTGTCCGGAGGGATGTCGACCGGCGGGGCGTCCTCGCCGTCTTCGGCGATGAGGTCCTCGTACCCGATGACGGTGCCGTCGCCGGGTGTCTCGGCGACGATCAGGTTGTGCACCGGTGCCAGTTCGCGCACCGCCGCGGCCACCGGTGCCAGCATGGGTTCGGTGATCAGGACCGAGGCCCCGCAGTTCTCCACCAGATAGGCCAGCTCCGGGGGCGTGAGCCGGAAATTGACCGGAACGGCAATGGCGCCAAGGCGACTCGCGGCCAGGGCAGCCTCGATGAACTCGG
The DNA here is from genome assembly GCA_037141465.1 of Mycobacteriaceae bacterium. GTDB lineage: Bacteria > Actinomycetota > Actinomycetes > Mycobacteriales > Mycobacteriaceae > Mycobacterium. Next base: position 12,717 of record JBAXCK010000039.1, read on the forward strand.
GCCGGTTCAGCATCAGGATCATCACCCGATCGCCGGCGGCGACGCCGCGGCGGTGCAGTGCGGAGGCCAATCGGGACACCCGCTCGGCCAGCTCCGCCCACGTGATGGTGCGGCCGATGAACCGCAGGGCGGTGGCATCCGGCTGCATGAGTGCGTGCCGAGCGAGGTGGGTGATCCAGTTCTGCCGACGCGCCAGATACGGCTGGGAGGTGCTTTGCGAAGTACCGGCGTCCATCGCGGATCAGCTTGCTCTGAATCAGGAGTGAATGGGAGGGAAACGGCGGGAATGAACGACTAGACAGACATCTGCTCGGCGCGGGATTTCAGATTGCCCGCCACGTGGTCGAGTGCGTCGTTGACGATCTTCTTCACCATCAGCGCGGGCACTCCCGGTATCGAGATCTCGACGTCGAGGTCGACGGTGAGAAGGCTCGCCGGCCCCATCTCCACGACCGAGAACACCTGGTTCTGCTTGCTGAACAACTCGCCCTGCTGCATGACGGTCTGGATCTGCCCGGGTCCCGGGTAGTAGACCGCCTGGATGTAGGTGCCCGGGTGGCCCTGTATCTCGGTGTCGATCCGCAGTTGGCTGGGCCTGCCGTCGTCGTAGCGGGCCAGGATGTAGACGGCTTTGACCTCGTCGTTCCATTCCGGATAGGTCTGGAAATCGGCGACGATCGCCATGATCGCGGCCGCGGTGGCGTCGACCTCGACGGTCTTGCTCACCAGAGGCATCAGACGGTCGCCTTCCCGGCGGCCAGGCCCAGCGGCGACTGCACCCGGATCTTGTCATCGCGGATGAGGCCGCGCAGCAGTGCGGTCGAGAACTCCTCGGCGATCTCGGTGGCGGTGCGGCGGCCGTCGGGACGTAGCCACCGGTAGGCGCCCATCGTCATGCCGATGTAGCCCAGTGCCACCACGTGCGAATCGCAGTCGAAGAACTCCCCGCTGGCGATGCCGCGGTCGATCAGGCCGGCGAGGTGTTCGTAGACCTGGGTCTCCTTCTCGCGAACCTCGGCGACCTGGTCCTCGGTGAACCACTCGGTGATGTAGGGCTGCTCCTGCCAGTAGACCGCCGCCCCCTCCGGGTTCTCGGCGATGTTGGTGAGCAACCGCACGGTGTACTGATAGAGCGCCTCGCGCGCCGTCCAGGAGGGGTCGTCGTGCACGGCGGCCAGGGTGTTCTCGGCCGCGCGGCGGTAGATGTCGAACAGGATCAGCGACTTGCTGGCGTAGTAGTGATAGACCGTCGCCTTGTTGAGGCCGACCACGTCGGCGACGTCGTCCATCCGGGTGCCGTGGTAGCCGCGGGCGGCGAACAGCTTGGTGGCGACCGCCAGCAGTTCCTCGCGGCGGGTCGTCCCGTTTTCCGGTGGCATTGCGCCCTCCCTATCAACTGGTTGGACAGTTTAGGCACCCGCCGGCGCAGTCCGGGATCAGGCCAATAGGGCCCGATCCCCGCCGCGGCGCGGTCCCGGCACGATAGGCTTAGGATCAGCAGCCACGGAGGTACGCCAATGAATTTCGACCCGCAGCCCGACTACGACGGCACCGACGAGATCGAGTATTTCTTCAGCTGGCTGCCGTGGGCATTGCGCGGCACCGACTGGACCGGCACCCCGTCCTACCCGCCGGTCTGATCCGCCCAGGCCAGCGCATCGGCGCCTGAGTCGACTTTCCGCGGCTCCTCCGCGCCGCGACGGACCATCAGCGAACGCTGCCCTGATTTCTCCACGTAGGCGACCCACCCTCCGGACCATGCCGGCGCGGGAGCGTCAGTCCAGGTGTCGGCAATAGTTCGCGGAGTTCGATCCCTGCCCAGAACGCGGACCATCGCGGACCGATTGTCGGTGGGGTCGGTGTCGGACTGCGTGAAGCCGATCTCCCCCGACCGCAACGCATGCAGATTGGAGTAGTACCCCGGTCCGGTCAGCAGCGGTGCCGGACTCGCCCCCGGGTCGACGGCGTAGATGCCCCCGTCGCGAAGCGCGAACGGTATTGAGGTGACGTCACTTCCGGTCGCGTCGCCGTTGGCGAAGAGCACCGAGCGGCCGTCGGTGTCGAAGCTGACCGACACCGCGTTGGTGTCGGTGGCGACCGCGTTCGAGGAGCCGCCGACGGTGAGCACGGCGACGTCCACCGGACGGACATCACTGCGGCCCCCACTCCAGGCGATGCGGCTTCCGTCCGGCGACCACGCGTAATCGGGGTCGGCGAACAGCGGCTTGTCGGGTGCCAGCACCATGCCCGAGTCCGCCGCCGCCGTCAGCAGAAAGCCGCCGCCGCCGAAGGTCGCCTTGAGGAACGCGATCCGCTCGCCGGTCGGTGACCAGCGGGGGTACTCGACGCCCGGCCGGTCGGCGTCGAACCTGGGAACCAGCGCGGCGGGATCGACCAGACGGCGACTGGCGCCCGAATCGAGATCGAGCACCCACAGTTCACCGCCGGGCTCATCGGGGACCGAACGACGCACGAAGGCGACCCGCTTGCCGTCCGGCGACGGCGCAGGCTGGGTGTCACCGGGACCGTCGGTGAGCCGTCGGGGCGGTGCGCCGTTGAGGTCACTGACGTAGAGGGAGCCGCCGCGGGCGTAGAACAGCACCGGGTTGGTGGCCGTCGCTGGTTCGGAAGGCGAGGTGCAGGACGCGAGCGTCAGCGCCACGGCGAGAACAACAACCAACCGCAAGCGCCCCACGAGGCGCACTGTAACCGGTTGTTAGGGTTCGCTGTGCTCGATCTGACGACTACCGCCGCGCGGCCCGATCCGGCACGGCTGCGCCTGAGCACCTACCCGGTGGTCGATGAGATCGCGGCCCGCTATGGCGATATGGACGCCAACGCGCATCTGAACAACCTCGCGCTGGAGGCACTCCACGAGAACGCCCGCGCGACGATGAACCGACGGCTGATCCCCGACGCCTACCGGTCCGGTGAACGGAGGACACGCCTGGTCACGTCGCAGAACACCGTGCACTTTCTCGCCGAGGCACACTGGCCGGCACTGATCACGACCGGTGCCGGCGTGGGCCGTATCGGGCGGACATCGTTCGTCGCATCCACCGGCCTGTTCCTCGGCCAGACGTGCATCGGCGTCTGCGACACCGTGCTGGTGCTGCTCGGCGACGTCGGGCCGGCGCCCCTGCCGGAGGACTTCCGTAGTGCGCTGCAGGGCGTCCTTCTGCGTTAGAGCGCCTTGAGTTCCTCGATGACCTCTCCCACCGACTTCTTGGCGTCGCCGAACAGCATCGAGGTGCCGGCGCCGAAGAACAGCGGGTTCTCGATACCGGCGTAGCCCGAGGACATCGAGCGCTTCAGCACGATCACCGAGCGTGACTGGTCGACGTTGAGGATCGGCATGCCGTAGATGGGGCTGGACGGATCGGTGCGCGCCGCCGGGTTGGTGACGTCGTTGGCACCGATGACGACCGTCACATCGGTGCGTGGGAACTCCCCGTTGATGTCGTCCATCTCCTTCATGGCGTCGTACTCCACATCGGCTTCGGCGAGCAGCACGTTCATGTGTCCGGGCATGCGGCCGGCGACAGGATGGATGGCGAATTTGACCTCGACGCCCTTCTCCTCGAGCAGATCCGCCAGTTCCTTGACCGCGTGCTGCGCCTGTGCGACGGCCAGTCCGTAACCGGGCACCACGATCACCTGGTTGGCGTATGCCATCTGGATCGCGGCGTCGGCGGCCGAGGTGGCCTTCACCGGCCCCTGATCGCCGCCGGCGGGCCCACCCACCGCGTCGGTACCGCCGAAAGAACCGAACACGATGGCCGGGATGGACCGGTTCATCGCCACGGCCATCAGATTGGTCAGGATCGAACCCGACGCACCGACGATCATGCCGGCGACGATCATCGCGGTGTTGTTCAGCGCCAGACCCGCCGCGGCAGCGGACAGTCCAGTCATCGCATTGAGCAGCGAGATGACGACCGGCATATCGGCGCCGCCGATCGGAAACACCACGAACAGGCCCATGATCCCAGCGAGCACGAGCAGCAGCACGATCCACCAGACCGACAGGCCCTTGCTCAGTCCGATGTAGACCGCCGCGGCGATCGCGGCGAGCAGCAGAATGATGTTGGCGGCCTGGAACACCTTCGCGTTCTTGACGAAGGTCTTCTCCACACCACGCGGAATGATGTTCTCCTGCAGCTTGGCGAAAGCAACCAGTGATCCCCAGAACGACACCGACCCGATGATCGCGGCGAACAGCGAGCCCACCACCAGCGCCACCGTCGGTGACTGATCCGGCTTGAAGTGTGAGAAGCCTTTGGTCTCAATGAATTCCGCCCATGCAATCAGCGCAACGGTGCCGCCGCCGACACCGTTGAACAGCGCCACCAGTTGCGGCATCGCAGTCATCTTGGTCTTCTTGGCCGGCGGCACACCAAGGATCACACCCAGAGCCAGACCGGCGATGATGAGGATCCAGTTGATCGACGCGGTGTCGCGGATCCTGATCAGCGTGGCGATGACGGCGATACCCATGCCGACCGCGGCGATCCAGTTGCCGCGCACCGCGGTCTTGGGGCCGGTGAGCCCGGAGAGGCCGTAGATGAACAGTGCGAAGGCGAAGATGTAGAGAACGTCGACGAGGTAGGTCACTTGGTGAGCTCCTTCGTCCGCTCCGCTGCGGCGAGTTCCTTCTTCTTGCTCTTGAACATCCCGAGCATGCGGTCGGTCACCAGGAATCCGCCGATGACGTTGAGGGTGCCGAACACCAGCGCGACGAACGTGATGGCCCGCACGCCCCAGTGCGCATCGGCCGGGAGATTGCCCAGCACCAGCAGCGCGCCGAGGACCACGATGCCGTGGATGGCGTTGGTGCCCGACATCAGCGGGGTGTGCAGGGTGTTGGGCACCTTGGAGATGACGGCGAAACCGACGAACCCGGCGAGCACCAGGATCGCGAGATTGGCCAGCAGTTGGGTGTACATCAGTTCTGCCCCTCGCGAGTCACACAGGAGGCCGAGATGACCTCGTCGTCGAAATCCGGTGCCAGTGCGCCGTCTTTGATCATCAACTCCAGCAGGGAGGTGAGGTTCTTGGAGTACAACTCGCTCGCATGCTCGGGCATGGTGGCCGGAAGGTTCAGCGGCGAGGCGATGGTGACGCCGTGCTTGACGACGGTCTGTCCGGGTTCGGTGAGCTCGCAGTTACCGCCGGTCTCCCCCGCCAGGTCGATCACCACGCTTCCCGGCTTCATACCCTGCACCGCCGCGGCGGTCACCAGCCGTGGTGCGGGGCGGCCCGGCACGAGTGCGGTGGTGATCACGACGTCGAATCCGCCGATGGCCTCTTCGAGCTTCTTCTGCTGCGCGGCGCGCTCCTCTTCGGTGAGCTCGCGGGCGTAACCGCCCTCACCGGCCGCGTCGATCCCGATGTCGAGCCACTGCGCCCCGACCGAGCGAACCTGGTCGGCCACCTCGGGACGGACGTCGTACCCGGTGGTGCGCCCGCCGAGACGCTTGGCGGTGGCCAGGGCCTGCAGCCCGGCGACACCCACGCCGAGCACCAGGACGGTGGCCGGCTTGACCGTGCCGGCCGCCGTGGTGAGCATCGGGAAGAAGCGTGTGGACTCACTGGCCGCGAGCAGCACGGCCTTGTAGCCGGCGACGTTGCCCTGGGAGGACAGCGCGTCCATCGCCTGGGCGCGGGATATCCGGGGAATCGCCTCCACCGCGAAGGCCTGCACGCCGGCGGATTTCAGCGCGGCGATCTGGTTGTCGGCGTTGCGTGGTGCGAGGAATCCGATCAGCGTCTGTCCCGACCGCAGCTTGGCCACCTCGGCCGGGGTCGGCGGCGCCACCTTGACCACGATGTCCGCGCTCCAGGCGTCGCCGATGGTCGCACCCGCGGCGGTGTAGAGCTCGTCGGGCAGCAGGGCGCGCTGTCCCGCGCCGGACTCGACGACGACTGCGACGCCGTCGCCGGCCAGCGCCGAAACGGCCTTGGGCACCAGTGCCACCCGACGTTCGTCGGCGCCCGACTCTGCGACGACTCCGACGGTCGTCGTCCTGGTTTCTGTCACCGCGACACCCTAACCGTTGGCTGTCGCTGCCCCCGAGCCGGAAGTCCCCATGATGAGCCCGGTTCCCCCATCCAGGGGATGCGGGTCCGGAACGGGTTCGTCGGTCATGGTGACGGTCACTTCGGTGCCCGACCCCGGTGCGGTGTCGACGTCGACCACACCGCCGGTCGCCGCGATACCGACCACCAGAGAAGCCAGCCCGATGTGCCCCTGCGCCACCCGGGCGGCCAGCACCTCCGGATCGAAACCGGTGCCGTCGTCGGCCACCCGCAACCGCACCGTGTCGCCGTCGCGGTGCAGCGCCAGCACGACGTGCGTGGCGCGGGAGTGCTTGCTGACGTTGGCCAGCAACTCGCGCGCCGCGCGGAAGATCATCGCCTGGCATCCGGGCCTGCCGACGTCGCCGATGTCGGCCGCCACGGTGATGCCCCAACGCTGTTCGAACTTGGTCGCCAGATCTCCCACTGCGCCGGAAAGGCCGACCTGGTCGAGCACCTGGGGATGCAGCGCGGAGACCGTCGTACGAAGTGCCTCAACGGATTCACGCAACGCATCGTCGAGCCGGTCGAAACCGTCGGCGGTGGGGTTGGCCCGCAACTCGTCGAGGTCGAGTCGGGCGGCCAGCAGGTTCTGCAGCGGACCGTCGTGAAGCTGCTCGGAGAGTTCGCGGCTGTGCCGTTCGTCGGCCCGCATGGCCTCGGCGACGAGCCGGCGACGGACCTCGAGCAGCGTCTGCACGCGGGATGCCCGACGTTTGAGCGTGAAGGACAACGCGGTGAGCGCCGCAGCCAGCCACAGCAGACAACCCACCTGGACGTACACCACAGCGGGGATCGCCACCATCCGGTCACGCACGGCGTAGACGAACCAGGCGAACAGATAGCCCACCGCGGCGCTGAGGCTGAGCACGGCGGTGACCGAGGGGCTGTCGATGAACACCACGGAGATCGGTAGGAGGAAGAAGATCGGCAGCAGTGAGATGGTCGCGCCGCCGGACACCATGCACAGGACCAGGACGAAGATCACGTCCGCCGCGGTGGACACCCAGGGGAACCATCGGCGCGGCCGCACGGTGAGCACCACGACCAGCCACGCCAGCGCCGCCACGGCGTAGCCGGCGAGGATCACCTCGAAGGCCCGGTCCAGCCAGTGCTCGGTGTGGGTGAACGCCACCAGCAGCGAGATCAGCGCGATCATCGCCAGCCGCAGGAACGACCGGATCCGCAGCGGCTGGCTGGTGAGGAATTCCAGCGCCCGTTCGGCGGTGCGCCGCACTCCCTACTCCATCAGCCCGCGGCGCATCGCCTCGGCGACGGCGGCCGCGCGGTCACCCACGCCGAGTTTCTCGTAGAGGCGCTGGACGTGGGTCTTGACCGTCGACGGCGCCAGGAACAACTGCTTGGCGATCATCGGGATGCTGGCGCCCTCGGCGATGTGCTTGAGGACCTCGCGTTCGCGCGCGCTGAGCGTGGGCCCGGACGGTTCGGCGCGGCGACGGATCTCGGCGGCCAGTCCCGAGGCCAGTTCCGGGGAGACGACGTCGCGGCCGGCCGCGCAGTCCAGCACGGCGGTGACGATCTCCGAACGCGACGACTCCTTCGGCAGATAGCCCGCCGCACCCTGCTGCAGCGCGTGATACACCAGCGCGGAGTCGGCGTGCGCCGAGACCAGCAGGACACGGGTGGGCAGTTCGTCGCGCACCACCGCCGCCGCCACCTGGGCGCCGTCCATTCCGGGCATCTGCAGGTCGAGCAGGGCGACGTCGGGCTTGTGGGCGTTGATCATCTCCAGGGCCTCCGAGCCGTTCGCCGCCTCGCCGGCGATCTCGATCTGCCCGCTGCTGGTGAGCGCACGCACGAGACCTTCGCGGAACAGCGGATGATCATCGGCCACGACGACGCGGACCTTGGTGAACGAGTCGCGCATGCCTGACCTTCCCGACCGTTGATCCCTTTTCGACGCGGGCAGCATATCGCCGATGACGTGGCATATCGTGGCGTCATGGATTTCGCCATGTCAGCCACAGCAGCCGACTACCACAAGAGGCTCACCGAGTTCATGGTCGACGAGGTCATCCCGGCCGAGAAGCTTTACGACGAGTACCGCGCCGGGGCCGGGCCGGGCGATTTCACGGTGCCGCCGGTGGTGGAGGAACTCAAGGCCAAGGCCCGCGAGCGCGGGCTGTGGAATCTGTTCCTGCCGTCGGAGTCGGGACTGACCAACCTCGAGTACGCGCCGCTGGCCGAGCTGACCGGCTGGAGTTCGGAGATCGCCCCGGAGGCGGTCAACTGCGCCGCCCCCGACACCGGCAACATGGAAGTGCTGCACATGTTCGGCACGCCTGCGCAGAAGAAGCAGTGGCTGCAACCCCTGCTCGCCGGCGAGATCCGCAGCGCATTCTCGATGACCGAGCCGGCGGTGGCGTCCTCGGATGCGCGCAATATCCAGACCCAGATCATCCGCGACGGCGATGACTACATCATCAACGGACGGAAGTGGTGGACCTCCGGCGCCAACGATCCGCGCTGCAAGATCCTGATCGTCATGGGCCGCACCAACCCCGACGCGGCGTCGCATCAGCAGCAGTCGATGATCCTCGTTCCGATCGACACCCCCGGGGTGAACATCCTGCGGTCTACGTCGGTCTTCGGCTGGCAGGACCAGCACGGGCACGCCGAGATCGTCTACTCAGGAGTCCGGGTGCCGGCATCGAACCTGCTCGCCGAAGAAGGTATGGGTTTCGCGATCGCCCAGGCCCGGCTCGGCCCCGGACGCATCCACCACTGCATGCGCGCGATCGGGGTGGCCGAGCGCGCCCTGGCCCTGATGACCGAGCGGGCCCGCACCCGAATCGCCTTCGGCAAGCCGCTCGCCGAACAGGGCATGGTGCAGCAGCAGATCGCACTGAGCCGCAACGAGATCGACCAGGCACGCCTGCTGTGCGAGAAGGCGGCCTGGACGATCGACCAGGAGGGCAACCGCGCGGCGTTCGCATTGGTCTCACAGATCAAGTCGGTGGCGCCGCAGATGTCGCTGAACGTGATCGACCGCGCCATCCAGATCCACGGTGGCGGCGGTGTGAGCGATGACTTCCCCTTGGCCCGGATGTACGGCTGGCAGCGCGCGATGCGGATCTTCGACGGTCCCGACGAGGTCCACTTCCGCACCGTCGCCAAAGCCGAACTCGGCCGGGAGCCCAGTGCCATGGCCGCAGCAGTGACAAGCGGGTGAGGTCGGGCGACAGCGCCACCGGCGAAAGGCTCTCGGGGGCATGGAACTTCCGGGACGTCGCCGAGTCGACGGGAGTGGCGCCGGGCTGGCTATTCCGTTCCAGTGAGCTGTCCAAACTCGACGACCACGGGCGCACGACCATCACCGAGATCGGCGTGACCGACGTCGCGGATCTGCGCTCGCCGGCCGAGGTCGCGCGCCGCGGTGCGGGCGCGGTGCCCGACGGGGTCGCGGTGCACAACCTTCCTTTCCCCGAGGTGTCCCACTCGCACGACGGCGAACAGGAGGCGCCGCACGAGTCGAGCTGGAACAAGATGATGACGGAGTACTCCGAGGAGGATCCGGTCGAGGCGGCACTGCGATGGATGACCCAGGAGTACGAGCGATTCCCGACCCTGCCCGGTGCGCTGCGGGCGGTGAACCGGATCGCCACGCTGCTGGCCGACGGGCGGCCGACGCTGGTGCACTGCTTCGCCGGCAAGGACCGGACCGGCTTCGCGCTCGCCGTGGTGCTCGAGGCGGCCGGTGTGAGCCGCGACGCGATCATCAGTGACTACCTGCGCAGCAATGAGGCGGTGGGTCCCCTGCGGGAGAGCATCCTGTCCACCATGCGGACCCGCGAGGGCATGACCGACGAGGTGCTGTCGTTCGCGGAGTCGCGACTCACCGACGAGGTGCTCGGGGTCCGCGAGGAATATCTGGCCGGCGCACGCCGCGTGCTCGAGGAGACGCGCGGCGGTCTCGCGGGCTACCTGCGTGCCGCCGACGTGAGCGATGACGACGTCGCGCGGCTGCGCGCCCGGCTACTGGGATAGCGCCACCCCGACGATCCACGCCACGGCGGCCAGCAGACCGGCCGACAGTTCCACCGCCACCGACAACGCGACGCCCTTGACCGCATGAACAGTCGCCGTCCACGCGCGGTGGCGATCACCGCGTCCGTTGCGTCGGGTGCCGATCAGTTCGGCGAGAAAGACACCGGCGACGAAGCCGACGAGCAGACCGACGACGGGGATCACGAAGAAACCGATGACACCGGCGACCCCGCCCGCGGCCAGCGTCGCGCCACTGACATCTGCGGCGCGCATCCTCCTGACCGGCCAGAGGTACTTGATCGCCGTCGCGGCGCCGATCACCACGGTGACCACCGCCAGCACCACCCATCCGGCGGTCGTCTTCTCCACCACCGCCCACACCGCGATCGCCGCGTAGACCAGCAGGGTGCCGGGCAGCAGCGGCACAAGGATGCCGGCCAGACCGACGGCGATCAGCACGGCGATTCCGATCAGACCGCCGGTGCTCACAGATCACCA
>JBAXCK010000040.1:0-23228 GCA_037141465.1 Mycobacteriaceae bacterium
TGGCGGCGGTGTCGGTGGTCCGCCCGGCGGCGGCAGCACCCGCCGCCATCGCCTCGCAGCAGACGGCCCCGCAGCAGACCGCATCCACGCCGCTGCAGAGTGTCGGCGCCGTCGCGAATCGCTTCCTGACCAACACCGCCGACTGGCTCTCGACGCTGCCGACCAACCCGATCTCCGACTTTCTCAGTGGTGCGGTCTATCTGCTGCGCCGGTCGCTCTTCCCGACCAGCGTGGGTGTCATCGCCTCGCCGATCACCGTGCCGCTCTATTTGACCGATCTCGGCAACGGCACCCAGAAGCTCGGTATCTACGCCACCCTCGGGTCGGGGGGCACGCCCGTCCTCTTCGAAGTCGACACCGGTAGCGGCGGGTTCTTCGCGTCGTACGCCAGCCAGACGCCCAGCGCCTCGCCGTGGTGGGGCACCGGTGTCAACACCACCGCCGTTCCCGTCGACGTCCTCTACGACAGCGGCAACGCCTACACCGGGTTCGCCGCGAACGCGCAAGTATCGCTGTTCGCCAAGGACGGCACCCAGCCGCTGCTGAGCACGCCACGGGTGACGGTGGGCCAGATGGACAGCATCTCCAAGAACGCAACTCCGCTGTGGACGCCGACCGGCTTACCGCCGGGGGTCACCACACCGCCGATCAGCAAGGCCTTCTGGGGTGACTTCGGCCTGGCCCCGACCTACCGCACCAACGGGGTGACCAACTTGCTGAGCCAGCTCACCTACGTCAACGGTGTGCTGCCCGGCTACCGCATTCACATCGACACCGCCGCTCAGCAGGCATGGCTGCAGATCGGTCTCACCGCCGCAGACGTCTCCGACTCGGCGGGCAGTTACTTCCCGATGATCGTCGATCCCAACTCGCCCGGTTACGCGAAGAATCCGTACAGCGGGCTGCGCTACTACGGCGAGCAGCTGTTCAACGCGACCATTACGATCACCGGCGCCACCGGGACGATCGTCGACACCGCCAATGTCGGTATGACACCGGACACCGGAGCGACGACGGGCCTGCACTGGACCGAGCGCAGCCCGCAGCCCTATCCCGCGCAGTACGCCCAGATCACCAGCGACGGCAGTCTGATCAACGGATTGCGTTTCGTCGTGACCGGCACCACCACCGCGGGCACCCAGGCGACCGTTCTCGACCTTCGGACCAACGAGCGTCTCAACGACGGCAACGTCACCGTTCAGAACCGGAGCACCCCGCTGTACTACCTCAACACCGGGATCCTGCCGTTCCTGCTCAACGACGCCGTGTACTACCTCGGCGACCCTGAGGGCGGCGGCACCTTCGGCCTGATCCCCAACGGTGCCTGAGGGGCAGCGATGCAGACAACACTGTTGATGCGGTCCTGCGGCTGGCTGGCGGCAGGCAGCCTCGCCGCCTCGCCGCTCATGGCGGGCACCGCGCTGGCCGACGCCAACACCGCGCCCCAACCCGCACCGGCGATGGTGCACCGCGCCGCACCGGTGGGCCCCGCGGCCACAGCCGGGGGCGGCTGGCAGCCGGGAAGCATCGTGGCGCTCTTCATCTCCGACGGATCTGCGGATCATCCCGATGCCGGACTGTTGATCGGAAACGGCTTCTCCTACACGGGCGCGACGTGCTCGGGCACCACCGCCTGCAATGGCGGACGGGGCGGGCTTCTGTTCGGATCGGGGGGCAACGGATTCAACAGCGGTGCCGGAGGTAACGCGGGTCTGTTCAACGGCGTCGCCGGCAACGGCGGCGCAGCGTCGGCCTCCTGCACCGACTGCACGGGAGGTCGCGGCGGTGACGCCGGCCTGCTCGGCGTCGGCGGGGCCGGCGGCGCCGGCTACGGCACCGGCGCAGGCGGCACCGGCGGCCTGGGCGGTCTGCTCGGCGGCACCGGCGGTAGTGGAGGCGCCGGCGGCGCATCTGGGGGAACCGGTGGTGTGGGCGGCGCGGCGCGGCTCTTCGGGACCGGGGGCGCCGGCGGCGCCGGAGGCCTCGGGGGTGATGGCGGTGCGGGCGGGCGCGGCGGCAGGCTCGGCGGCAATGGCGGTGCCGGTGGTGCAGGCGGCAGCGGCCGCAATGGCCCCGGTGTCGGAGGTAACGGCGGCAACGGTGGAATCGGTGGCAGCGCTTCGGCATTCGCGCTCTGGGGTGACGGCGGCGCGGGCGGTGCCGGCGGCACCGGCGGCAACGGGGACAACGGCCGCGTCGGCGCCACACCGACTGACCGAAGCAGCGTGGGCAACGACGGCGGCAACGGCGGCGCCGGCGGTAACGGCGGCATGGGCAGCAAGATCTTCGGCACCGGCGGGACCGGTGGTAACGGCGGCGCCGGTGGTACCGGCGGCCATGGCGGCAACGGTGCCTCCGCCACCCGGGCCGGCGATACCGGCGGCGACGGGGTGCTGGGCGGAAACGGTGGCGTCGGCGGCGCGGGCGGCAGCGGTGGAATCGGTGGATACCTCATCGCGTTCGCACCGGGGTGGGTCGCCGGTGACGGCGGCAACGGGGGCGCCGGAGGAAACGCGGGCGCCGGAGGTACCGGCGGCGCCGGCGGCGACGGGGACGGCGGAACCCCCGACGGCGGTATCGGGGGCAACGGCGGTGATCCGGGCGTGGCCGGAGGCGGCGGCGCCGGCGGCCGGCCCGGACTCGCCTACGGCCTGAGCCGAACCGGACTCAACGGGGTCCTGGGTGCGGCGGCCACCAGCGGCGGAGACGGTGGTGTGGGTGGCGCGGGCTTCGACAGAACCTCCGGCTCGGGACTGACCGGCGGCAATGGCGGCACCGGCGGCAACGGCGGACTTTTCGGCGACGGTGGCGCGGGCGGTCGCGGCGGCAAAGGCGGACCGGGCGCGGGACGCGGCGGTGAGGGCGGACAGGGCGGACTCGGCGGACTGCGCGTCGGCACCGGCGGCAGGGGCGGCGAGGGCGGCATCGGAGGACCGGACAGTACGCGCGGCGGTACCGGCGGCAAGGGGGGCCGCGGTGGCAACGGGCAGGCCGACTACAGCAGGGGCGGTCGGGGCGGCGACGGCGGTCGCGGCGGCCAGCCGAGCGGTGACGGCGGTGCAGGCGGCGCCGGAGGTAGCGGCGGTCCCTACGGCTCCGCCGGTGATGACGGCTCACGGGGCGAGAACGGCGCCGCCTGACTCGCCGCGCGATTACGATCCGGTCATGCGGATCCGCGGGGCGCTCGTCGGGATGGTGGTGATCGCGGGCGGCATCTGGACGCCTCCCGTTGCAAACGCCGGACCACCGCCGCCGTGCCAGTTCACCATCACGGCACCGACGGTGGAGGGCAACGCGGTCACAGCGACGATCCTGTCGACGGTGTGCGCAGCCGGCGCGGCTCCCTACCTCAGCGTCGCCTGTCTGCAACCGGCCGGCGGTGTCATCCAGTGCACGCAGTCGCGCGGCGCCGATGGCGCCCGGATCTCGCTTCCGTTCCAGGCGGGCATGACGTACACGGCGACGGGCCGCGGCTGCGCGAATTGGGTGTTCCTGCCCCCGTCACCAGGTTGTCAGACGCTCGGGCCGGAAATCGCGTCGTTGTAAACACCCATTACGGGGTACCGTGTTTGCTATGTCAGCCCGCAGGCGCGTGATCGCCGCGGCTGTGGCCATGTCGGTCATGGCGGTCGCTTTCGCCGCCCCTGCCACAGGTGCGTCCACCGCCTTCACCGTCAGTGGCACCAGGACGTTCCACGCCCCGCCCTATCCGGAACAGTTACTGCCCGGCTTGTTCGCCGGCGACACCGTCGAGCACATCTCCTACCCGGCGGCGGTGTTCGGGATGGACGCCTCCATCGCCGTCGCCGTCGACGGGCTGAGCGCGGGGATCTCATCCACCGCCGGTCCGCTCGTCATCGCCGGTTACAGCCAGGGCGCCGTCGCGGTCGCCTACCAGAAGCAACGCATCATGGCGGCGCCGGCCGATCAGCGTCCCGCCGCCGACCGCCTGACCTTCATCACGATGGGCGACCCGACCGGGCCCGGCGGCATCATGCGGTTCCTTCCGTTCAGCGTGCCGCTGATCGGCATCTCACCGATCAGCCCGCCGGACACCCCGTACACCTCGATCATCGTCAACGGCGAGTACGACGGCTGGGGCGATTTCCCCGACCGCCCGTGGAACCTGATCAGCGTCGCCAACGCACTGCTGGGCATCGCCTACGTGCACGGCCACTACGAGGTGGTCCCGGGCGGGTTCGACCTGTCGACCGTCCCGGCGACGAACATCACCGTCACCACCAACAGCCTCGGCGGTGTCACCACCAGCTATCTGATCCCCACCGCGACGTTGCCGCTGCTGCAGCCCCTGCTCGACATCGGGGTCCCGGCACCGGTCGTGACCGCTCTGGAAGCTCCGCTGCGGCCGATCGTCGACGCCGGATACATCCGCAACGACGCGAAACCCGCTGCCGTGCAACCGGTCCTGCCGTCGGCCACCGCTGCGCCCAAGCGAGGCGTCACCGCCGCTGCGGTGCCCCGCCCGCAGCGGGTGACACCGGCAGCGGCCGGCAGCCGCCCGACGTCGCCGACCGGACCCCGACGCGCGGCCGCGGTAGTTCGCCCCTCCGCCGCGGCGTGAGGGCACCTATCCTGCGAGCGGCGCCGATCGTGATCGGACTCGTGGTGGGCGCCTGCGCACCGGCACCGCCCCCGGCGCCGGACATCGCCGCTCCCTCGTCGCCGCCGTCGCCCACCGCGGCACCCACGCCCACGCAGGCACCGGCCGTTGCACCGGTCACGGCCGCGGATCTGGGGGCGAGCTGGCGGCCCGGCTGCCCGCTGAGTCCCGACGTGCTGCGCCGGGTGGAACTGGACTACCTCGGATTCGACGGGGGCGTGCACCGCGGTGCGCTGGTTGTGCACCGCGACGTCGTCGAGGACGTCGTCGCGATCTTCACCGACCTGCGCCGCCAGCGCTATCCCATCGCCGGGATGCGCACCGTCGAGCAGTACCCCGACGCCCGGGACGAGCTGTCCATGCGCGACAACAACACCTCGGCCTTCAACTGCCGGCCGCTGCCGAACTCGAATCAATGGTCGCTGCACGCCTACGGCCGCGCGGTGGACGTCAATCCGTTGATCAATCCGTTCATCGACGCAGCCGGCGATCTGGAACCGGCCACCGCGAGGCAATACCTCGACCGCACCCGCGACGAACCGGGAATGCTGCGGGCGGGATCTCCCGCCGTCGCGGCCTTCACCGACCGCGGCTGGGTATGGGGCGGCGCCTGGCGCGATCCGATCGACTATCAGCACTTCGAGAAGGGCTGAAAGGATTACTCTGGACAGGTGTCCAGTTTGTCGATGACGCCCACCGGCTGGTTCCAGGTCGCCTGGTCTGACGACGTCGACACCGGTGCGGTGCACCGCCTGCACTACTTCGGCCGGGAACTCGTGGCGTGGCGGGCCAACTCGGGCCGGCTGACCGTGATGGACGCCTACTGCGAACATCTGGGCGCGCACCTCGGTCACGGCGGCCACGTGCAGGGAGAGGTGATCGCCTGCCCGTTCCACGGCTGGCAGTGGGACCACGACGGACGCAACGTCTGCATTCCCTACGAACCGCGGCCCAACAGGGGCCGGCGGATGCGCACCTACCCGGTGACCGAACGCAACGACTCGATCTACATGTGGTTCGACGTCGCGGGACGCGAACCCCACTTCGAGGTGCCGGACATCTTCGCCGACTTCGGCGACGGTCTGACCGCGGCGAACTACTACCCGCAGATGCGGATGCTGCGCACGCGCGTCACCCTGCACCCGCAGTACGTGCTGGAGAACGGGGTGGACTTCGCGCACTTCAAGTTCGTGCAC
Organism: Mycobacteriaceae bacterium; assembly: GCA_037141465.1. Taxonomy (GTDB): domain Bacteria; phylum Actinomycetota; class Actinomycetes; order Mycobacteriales; family Mycobacteriaceae; genus Mycobacterium. The sequence continues at coordinate 5,818 of JBAXCK010000040.1, forward strand.
AAGACGCCGATCGTTCCGCTGTTCACCCGGCACGACTTCTCTGCACCGGTGTCCTACGTCGACTTCACCATCACCTTCGAGGGCGACGACGGTCAGTCCATCGGCGAAGTCAAAAGCGGCGTGGAGGCCATCAACGGCGGGCTCGGCGTCGCGGTCACCAAGAGCTGGGGCATGGTGGACAACCGCACCGTCTCGGCGATCACCCCGGTCGACGACAACACCTGCGACGTGCGCTTCATGGTCTACATCGGCCGGCCGTCGATCGGCGATTCCGACAAGGCGCGACGCCGAGCAGCCGAATTCGGACAGATGGTGATCGACCAGTTCGACGCCGACATCGAGATCTGGTCGCATCAGCGCTACCAGGACCGCCCGGCTCTCTCGCCGACCGAACAGGAGAGCTTCATGGAGTTCCGCACCTGGGCCGCACAGTTCTACCCGGACTTCCACCCGGACTCCGAAAGCGCGCCGGCATGACCACGATCCGCGTCTTCCAGGTGGCGACCGGCAACGTCGGCACCGAGATGATCCGGCGCATCCAGCACCATCCCGATCTGCAACTCGTCGGCCTGCACTGCTACACACCCGAGAAGATCGGCCGCGACGCCGGCGAGATCGCCGGGATCGGCGCCATCGGCGTGACAGCCACCGGCACCGTCGAGGAGATCATCGCCGCGAAACCCGACGTGCTCACCTTCCACGGCGTATTCCCCGACGAGGACCTCTACGTCAAGGTCCTGGAAGCCGGCATCAACATCGTCACCACCGCGGACTGGATCACCGGCTGGCACCGCGACACCAACCACCCCCACCACTCCGGCAGGAAGGTCAGTGCCGTCCTGCAGGAAGCGTGCGAGAAGGGCGGTTCGACGTTCTATGGCACCGGGATGAATCCCGGTGTCAACCAGATCCTCGGGGTGGTCTGCTCCATCGACGTCGCCGAGATCGAGAACGTGACCACCATCGAATCAGTCGACGTGTCGTGTCATCACTCGGCCGACACCTGGAAGGAGGTTGGCTACGGACTACCGGTCGATCATCCGGATCTGCCGGCGATGCTGGAGCGCTACACGCGGGTCTTCGCCGACAGCGTGCTGATGATGGCCGACTGCTTCGACGTCACCCTCGATGAGGTGAGGTTCAGCTACGAACTCGGCGCCTGCACCCAGGACGTCGATCTGGGGTGGTATCAGCTGCCGAAAGGCTCACTGGGCGCCAACTACCTGAAGTACCAGGGCATGGTCGGCGGGGTTCCGCGCATCGAGACCCATCTCGAATGGCAGATGACCCCGCACACCGACCCGCACTGGGACATCAAGGGCTGCTACATCACCCAGATCATCGGGGACCCGCACGTCTACAACAAGCACATGATCTTTCCCAAGCCCGGCGTCGACCTGTCCGACCCGGACTCGTTCGCCTCGATCGGCATGACGGTCACCGGAATGCCCGCCCTGCACGCGATCAGGTCGGTGGTGGCCGCGCCGCCGGGACTGATCACCAGTGCCGACCTGCCGCTGCGCGGATTCGCCGGCCGGTTCGCCTAGCTCAGGCGCGCCGCAACGCCCGCGGCAGCGCGATGATCCCGGCCAGCACCGCCAGCCCGCCGGCCAGCCACCACCACCACCTCGAATGCGCAGCGGTCGCCGGCGTCGAGCCTTCAGGGACTGTCTGCCCCGGCTTCACCGCATTGGCGGCCGTCGGCTCGAGGTAGGAGATCGGCGCCACCGGGGCCAGCGCGTCGTCGATGTTGCCGATGATCGAGTAGTTCTCCTCGACCTTCACGGCGCGCACGCCGGAACCCGGACCCAAGTCGACCTTGTTGAGGTTGACCCACACGATGTTCGGGCTCAGCGCGGACTCGAAGTAGTAGATCTTGTTCGTCGAGTCGGCCACCGAACGCCAGTAGGTGGGGGAGAGGTTCGGGTGCTCCGGATCACCCACGCCCCACGGCACCGACACGTTGCGCATCACGCTGAACACCCCGGCGACTGCTTGACGGTCATCGGTGGTCTGCGGAAGCTTGCTCAGGTAGTACGACGCCCGCACGAACCGGTCCTGGGACTGGATGGAGCCGGGCAGGTCCTTGTTCTTGTCGACGCCGTCCCACTTGGCGTTCAGTTGCAGTTGCTGATCGTAGGTGGGGCTGTTGGTCATCACCTGGTACTGACGGCCGTGGTGGATCACCGGTTTGCCGTCGAGGTACTCGATGATCGCCGAATCGCCGGAGGCGTCGGTGACCGACAGGTGCACCGTCGGGTGCGCGGCGGCGCCCGGGCCGAAGTTGATCGGCACGATGTAGATCTTCGGGTCGGTGAAGGCGTCCACCACCTCCTTGACGGTCGCGTAACTCGTCAGGACGTAGTCCACCCAGCCGGCGAACGACAGCCGCGGGCGATCGTCGGTGGGCGCCGGGCCGAAGTCCGACTCCCCGAGGTAGAGCAGGTTGGCCACCAGGCCGGCGGTGTTCATGCCGTCGAACACCCCGTCGATGGGTCCATTCGGATCGGTGGTTCCGGCCACCTCGATGGCCCCGTACTTACGGGTCCAGGTCAGCGAGTTCGCGCCGCCGTCACCGTCCTGCGTGCTTCCGGCCGGCACCGCGTAGAGATGGGAGTGAAACGAGTAGGGCCAGTCCATGGACCTGCCGGTGATCACCATGCCGTTCGGGCCTAGCCATGTCACCCGGCTACACGCGCCCGCGGGTGGAGCCACCGACAGCGCCGTGGCGATCGCCAGCAGGGCGGCGAGCAGCGAGATGATCCGTCGGCGCATATCGGAACCTTTCGTCGGATATAACCATTGTCGCAGTTCACAGGCTGTCCGTGGGGCAGAATGGAGTGATGGAAGAGCGCCGCCGGCTCGGGGTTCAGGATGCGCTCTGGCTGGAGATGGATCGCCCCAACAACCTCATGGTGGTGGACTCGGTCATCTGGACCGCCGAACCGCTGGACTTCGCCCGCGTCCGGGCCGTGCTCGAGGAACGCCTGCTCGAGCGCTACCCGGTGTTCCGCAGCCGTGCGGTGCGCGACGACGACGGCACCTGGTGGTGGGAGCCCGACCCCGACTTCGACGTCGACAACCACGTCGCACTCATCTCGTTGAACAAACCGGATGACCCGCGCGCACTGCAGGACCTCGTCGCCGCCCACCGCACCGAGATGCTGGATCGCAACCGCCCACTGTGGCAGGCGATCTGGGTGAAGCGTTACCGCGAGGGCAGCGCGATGATCCTGCGCAGCCACCACGCGATCGCCGACGGTATGCGGATGGTGCAGCTGTCGATGAGCCTGTTCGACGGGTCACCCAAGGGCGGTGCGATCCTGGCCCCGGCCGTCGTGCAGCACGCCGCCCATCCACATCCCCCCGGTCAGCCGTTGGCCAAGCGGGTGCAGGCAAGCGCGGCGGGTGCGGCGCGCTCCGCCGGGGGAGCGCTGTCGCGGCTCGGTACGGTGATCGGCGCCGCAGCCGACGTTCCGCAACTGGCTCGGCAGGCCGGTCGGCTGGGACGCTTCGCACTGCGAAACCCGTTGGGCGCCGGCGGATCTCTGGTGACCGCCGCCCAGACGGCGGGTAGTGGCATGGCCGAGGCGCTGCGCTCGGCGCTGCCGGGCGGTGGACGGCTGGTCGACGTGTTCTCCGCGGCGCCGGGCGACGTCGACACCGTTCGCAAGCTGCTGGTCGGCACCCGCAACGACGTCACCATCTGGACCGGGGAGGCCGGCGACGAGAAGAGCGTGGCGTGGTCGGAGCCGATGTCACTGGCGGCCATCAAAGCCGTCGCCGCCGCGAACCGTTGCACCGTCAACGACGTCCTGGTGGCCACCGTCGCCGGCGCGCTGCACGACTACCTTGAGGCCCACGACGCGAGATGCTCCTCGGTGACGTTCATGGTCCCGGTGAACCTCAAGCCGATCGACCTCACCCTGCCCGACACATTGGGCAACGAGTTCGCCCTGGTGCAGTTGGAACTGCCCACCGACGAACCCGATGCGCACAAGGTGCTGGAGGTGGCCAAGCGCCGGATGGACCGGATCAAGCACGGGCACGAGGCCGCCGTCGCGTTCCGGTTCCAGGAGACGATCGCCGGTTTCAGCCACGAACTCTACGAAGCGTCGGTGGACCTGTTCACCAACCGCACGATCGGGACGCTGACCAACGTGCCCGGCCCGCCGATGCCGGTGTATCTGGCCGGTGCACTGGTGGACGGCATGGTGGGTTGGGCGCCGATCTCCGGGAATCAGCCCATGAGCGTCACCATCTACAGCTACGACGGTGAGGTGACGGTCGGAATCGCCTGCGACACAGCCCTTGTGCCCGATCACGAGATGATCATCGACGGCTTCGCCACGGCCTTCGGACGACTGGTGGAGGCGACCCCCAGCGCGGATCTGATGCAGATCACCTGGGGCAGCGCCGGCCGGCATCCCGCTAAGGGTCCGGGGAAAGGTCGCCGGCAAGGTCCCGGCCGAAAGCGATGAGCGCGCGCCGCCCGATCGCGAGGATCTGCTCGTCGAACTCGCCGCCGCGGTAGGACAACTCCAGCATGCGGTCGGCCATCTCGACGGCCACCAGCAGGGCGCGCGGATCGGTGTCGGCGGGAATCAGGCCGGCGGCCGCCAGGATCGCGTGCAGTCGCGCGGCCAGCGTCTGCATCCGGGAGCGGACGTAGGCGGTGACTCCCGGTGAGGTCCGTCCGCCCATCCACATCCGCGCGGTGCTGGGATGGCGCCGGTAGTAACGCACGTGCAGGTCTATCTCGTTGTTGAGCAGATCGGCGACGGAGGTGATCGTCCAGGTCTTCTCCGCCTCCTCGCACACGGCGTCCAGATCGGCGCACTGCCGCTCGAGCAGCTCGCCGAGGATCGCGTCGCGGTCGGGGAAGAACCGGTACAGCGAGGGGTAGGAGACCCCGGCCCGGTCGGCGATCGCGCGCGTGGTGGCCGCCTCGACGCCCTGCTCGTCGGCGATGGCGGCGGCGGCGTCGAGGATCCGGGTGACCGTCAGCCGGCTGCGCTCCTGCACCGGGGCGCGGCGGGCCACGGTCGCGTTGCGGGCCTTGACAGTCATCGAGAAAACTATAACATTGTTAGTGTTTACGGAACACACCTCGATTTCGGGAGCCTTGCGAATGTCCGTCGCCACCCTCAACCAGACCCGCCCGAAGGATGCGCTCACCGGCCACGTCGACGTTTTGATCGTCGGCGCCGGCATCTCCGGCATCGGCCTCGGTCACTACCTGACCACCATGCTGCCGGGAAAGACCTTCGCACTCGCCGACGGCCGCGACGTCATCGGCGGCACCTGGAACCTGTTCCGCTATCCGGGCATCCGGTCGGACTCCGACCTGCACACCTTCGGCTATGAGTTCAAGCCGTGGACCAATGACAACGCCATCGCCGACGCCGACGAGATCCTCGACTACCTCTACGAGGTGATCGAGGAGAACAACCTGGCGTCGAAGATCTACCTGCAGCACAAGGTGTTGCGCGCCGACTTCGACACCGACGCCGCACAGTGGACGGTGACGCTGGAACGCGACGGCACCCAGTGGGAGATCACCTGCGACTTCCTGTTCGGCGCCACCGGCTACTACGACTACGCCGGCGGCTACGCCCCGCACTTCGAAGGCCAGGAGGACTTCGAGGGCCGGATCGTGCACCCGCAGGCCTGGCCGGAGGACCTGGACTACCGCGGCAAGGACGTCGTCGTCATCGGCAGCGGCGCCACCGCCGTCACCCTGATCCCCGCGATGGCCGACGAAGCCGCCCACATCACCATGCTGCAGCGCTCACCGTCGTACGTGATGCCGCTGCCACGCAAGGATCCGATCGCCAACACGCTGCGCAAGGTGCTGCCGGCCAAGGCCGCCTACGCGGTGACGCGGCGGTTCAACATCGGCAGGGGCCGTTTCATCTACAACCTGTGCCAGAAGCAGCCGCAGCTGGCGCGCAAGATCATCCGGTCGCTCAATGTGAGGTACCTGCCCGAGGGGTATGACGTCGCCACCCACTTCAACCCGGCCTACAACCCGTGGGATCAGCGGTTGTGCGCGGTGCCCGACGCCGATCTGTTCCGCGTCATCGGTGCGGGCAAGGCGTCGGTGGTGACCGACAGGATCGCGCGGTTCACCAAGACCGGCGTCCTGCTGGAGAGCGGCCGCGAGATCAAGGCCGACGTCATCGTCACCGCGACAGGACTCAAGCTGCTTCCGTTCGGCGGCATCGCGGTCTCGGTCGACGGTGCGGCGAAGAACCCGCACGACTCGCTGGTCTACAAGAGCTTCATGCTCTCGGGCATCCCGAATCTCGCGTTCGCGTTCGGTTACACCAACTCCTCCTGGACACTGAAGGTGGATCTGGTGTGTGAGCACCTGTGCCGACTGCTGGCCTACATGGATCGCCACGGATTCACCACCGTCACCCCCGTCGCCGACGATCCGCACATCCAGCGCAGGCCGATGCTCGACTTCTCGGCCGGCTACATCCAGCGGGCGATCGAGGCCTTCCCGCAGCAGGGCACCAGCGGTCCGTGGACCATCGAGATGGACTACTGGTCCGACCACAGCCGGCTTCGTAAGGGCCCGGTCGAGGATCCGGCGCTGCGGTTCAGCACCGCGACGCGCGCAACGGCCACCGCGGGCGCGGCCACGGCCTAGCATGTCCCCGCATGGGGATGTATCCCGCGGGTAGGGCGATCGGCCGGGTAGGGGCGCTCGCCGTCGGGTTGGGCATCGGCGCCGCGGCGGCGAGTGTCTGTGCCGCCGCCGCACATGCCGACACCGGGCACGACTCGACCGCCACCCGGCCGGTGACGGCCGCTCGCCACGCGCCGGCGACCGCCGCCCGCTCCCAGGGCACTCCGGCGGTGAGCGCCGCTGCCGTCAGGCGGATGCCGATGCCGTCCGCCGCGCGCGCCGCCAACAACACCGTCAACACCTCCGTCAAGGGCACCGCCAACGCCCCTGCGCTCAACCCGCTGGAGGTCTTCGGCCGCGAAGTGCAGCGCACCTTCTTCAACCGGTACCCGACCGCCGCGCCGGTGGAGATCAGCCGGACATCCTCGGGGGTGGTCACCGGAACGCTCGGCGCCGTCGACCCCGACGGCGACGCGATGACCTACACGCTGATCGCACCGCCGAGCCTGGGCCGGGTGCAGATCGACCAGAGCACCGGAACCTTCACCTACACCCCGGTCGTCGACATCGCGACGTATGGCGGCAACGACGCCTTCACCGTCGCCGTCAAGGACACCGGCTGGCACATCCATGGACTTCAGGAACTCGTCGACGGCGCGGTCGATCTGCTGCGCCACGTCCCCTTCCTCGGCTCACTGTTCTCCGACTACCTCCCGGTGACCACCACGACGGCGACGGTGCGGCTGACATTCGACGGTTCACCGACTGCGCCCGCCATGGCCTTCCCGGTCGGCTTCCACTGGGCGGTGTCCACCGCCGGGTTCCAGTCAGAGATGGGGGCCGGCGCACCGCTGGACGTCAACTCCGACTGGTGGCAGTGGACCCACGACCCGCTCAACAATCTGCTGCTCGGATGGAAGGGCGCCGTGCCGGAGAACGGCCCCGGCGCCTACACGCAGTACCTCAGCGACATCGCACTGGCGCGCAATGAGGTGGGCGCGGACACCTTCCGGATGAGCATCGAGTGGAGTCGCATCTTCCCGACGTCCACCGCCGGCGTCGACGTCTCCGGCGGCATCACCGAGGCCGCACTGCGGCAACTGGACGCACTGGCCAATCAAACCGAGGTGGCGCACTATGGCGATGTGCTGACCGCGATGAACGCGGCCGGCTTGGATCCGATGGTCACCATCAACCACTTCACCCTCCCGCTGTGGATTCATGACCCGGCCACCGCCCGGGTGCAGGAACTCGCGGGTTGCACGCCGCAGAGCGGCGGGGGATGGGTGTCGGACTCCACCGTCACCGAGTTCGAGAAGTACTCGGCCTACCTGGCGTGGAAGTTCGGACCCGAGGTGACCAACTGGGTGGTGCTCAACGAGCCGGTGAACTCGATGCTCACCTCCTACTACGCGATCCCCTTCACGACGGACTTCCCGCCGGCGCTCTTCCGTCCGGACCTGGTGGCGACGGGTCTGCGCAATGAGGCCGCCGCCTATTCGGGGTCCTATGACCTGATCCACCAATACGACTCGGATGCACAGGTCGGGTTCGCACTGAACATGTACTCGTGGCGCGCGGCCAATCCGCTCAACCCGGTCGATCAGCAGGCGGCGGCGTCGTTCAGCGACTTCTACAACCGGTGGTTCCCCGATGCCGTCATCAGGGGCGCCGTCGACGCCAACTTCGACGGGGTGATCAGCGGCGACGAGATAAACCCGGATCTGGCAGGCAAGGCCGACTTCTTCGGTGTGAACTACTACAGCCAGGGCATCGTCGTCGGATACCCCGGTGGCGGCGATCCGGCGCTGCCGATGGTGACCGGCTACCCCGAGTTCTCGCCGCTGGTGAACGTCATCGCGGGCGGCTGTCCCGCCGCCGAATGCAGCGACACCGCGCAGATCATCTACCCCGCCGGGTTGCGTGACGTGCTTGACATCGCCAACTCGTACCGCGTCCCGATGTGGGTCACCGAGAACGGTCTCGCCGACGCCAACGACAGCAAGCGGGCGTCGTACCTGGTGCGCCATCTCGCGGTGCTGAACAAGGCCATCGCCGACGGCATGGATATCCGCGGCTACACCCTCTGGGCACTGACCGACAACCTCGAGTGGGTCCTGGGCTACGAGCCGAAGTACGGGCTGTACTCCTATGATCCGGTGACGCTGCAGCGCACCCCGCGGTCCAGCGTCGGTCTGGTGCACAACATCTTCACCAGCAACTCGATCCCGGCCAGTGTCCTGCGCACCTATCTGGCCAACCCGCGGTACGCCTGACGGGGCTAGTCCACCGCAACGTCGAGGATCGGCCGTTGCACACCGGCTCCCGGGCCGTCGAAATGCCACCATTCACCGGAGTAGACGGACAGACCGCCGGCCGACATTGCGGAACGCAACAGCGCCCGGTTGGCCTGCTGGGTGGCGCTGACTCCGACTGTGGCGTACGCGGTCGCTCGCGGGGAGAAGTCGTCGAAGTCGGTGCCCATGTCCACCAGTCGTCCGGCCGCCGCGATCGTCACGTCGACTGACCGGCCGGCTTCGTGGCTGCGCGCGTACTGACCGGGTTGTGCGACCCACGCCGGATCCGGCACCGCGGCGAACATCCGGACCTGGACGCCGTGGGGCCGATAGCAGTCCCAGAACACCAGCGTCGCGCCCTGCGCGCGCAGCGCGGCGGCGGCCGTCGCCAGCCCCGGCGCCAGTGACTCGTGCACCAGACAGCGCGCACCGGGCGGATACAGCGCCGCGCCGACGAAGTTGTTCGCGGTGGCGTAACGCAGGTCGATGATCGCGTCGGGAACGACCGTCCGCACGTCGATGAACCCGGCGGCGCGCGCCTGCGGGCTGACCGGCGGCACGCCGCCGTCGGGGACCGCGCCCGCGACCGGAGCCAAGGCGACGTAAGCGATCACGAAGAACGACACCAGTGGGTGACGGCGCAGCAGAGCGGTCGGTGACATCACCTCAGTCCTACCCACGCCGGTGACGCTAGTCCAGGATGACCGCGACCTCGTTGCGGCGCCGGAACGGCACGGTCCACGGCGGGTCGTAGAACCAGGTGAGCGGCTCCGACTTCGGTTCGATCTCCGCGTCGTGAAGGGTGCTCAGCAGCTCCTCGGTGCGCGCGGCGATCGCGTCGGTACTGGCGACACCGGAGAACCGCAGCACGGCCACCGTCTCGGCGGGCACGGTGACCAGCTCGACGCGTTCGTCGTTGGGGGTGGGCAGCGAGTCCAGGGTGTGCTCCGAAGGCATGAAGAAGCGGATCACCCATTCGCCGCCGGGCCCGCGCTCGGTGGCCACCGGGGCGGTCATCGCGATTTTCTCCCCGGCGCCCCGGCCCTGCTCCTGGGCGACGGGTGCGGTCATCGCGATCTTGGTCTTGGTGGTGTTGCCGCCGAAGATGTAGCGGGCCAGCCGGCGAAAGCCCTCGTTGCGGGCGGCTTCCTCATCGGCGGAGATCGCGGTCTGTGCCGCGACGCGCGGGCCGTAGCGGCGGATCTCCACGTCGCCGATCCGGCGCTGCACGGTGAAGGACGGCTCCTCGGTGCCGCTGCGGATGCCGACGATGGACCCTCCGGCTTCGGCGACCTGGCCCAGCACACTGGCGATTTTGTTCAACATGTCCCTCCAACGGGTGAGATCAGGCCGGTGTTCCCGGCTCACCTTGATACTTTGCCCCGGTGAGAGGACTTATTGTCTCGATGCCGCTGTGGTCGATTATCGCGGTGCTGTTCGTCTTCTTCTCCGGGGTGAGTCTGGGTGCCCGGTGGTTCGTCCGGCGAAACCGCGACGACGAGGCGCGCGAAGCCGCCTCCGAGCAGGCCAAGGGACTGCTGACCGGTGTGGCGGCGACCTTCGCCTTCTTCGTCGGGTTCGCCATCAACGTCACCTGGGGCGCGGTGACCGCCGGGCAGGTCGCCGTCGAGCAGCAGGCCGCCGTCGTCCACCAGATGGCCTGGGAGCTGAACAACATCGCCGACCGGCCCGCGGCGGCAGCCCTGACCGACAAACTTCGGGCGTATGCGACGACGGTGGTGGAGCGCGACGGCGATTTCCTCAGAACGGGTGCGGCGGGGGAGTTGCCGTCGGCCGCCGCGCTGGACACCTTCGAGAACGCTCTCTTCGCCTACGTCAACGACCCCGCATCCAAAGAGGTCCGGTGGCGGGCATCCGCACTGACCTCCGGTGCATCGGCGATCAGTTCCGCGTCGGCCGCCGTCGAGGCGGTCGCCAACAGGGCGCTGCCCCGGGCGCTGGCCGGCCTGCTGCTGATGGTCGGAGTGCTCAGCACCATCGTGATGGGCGTCACGACGGTGGTGTACAGCAAGCCGACGATGGTCTACATCTGGTGCCTGATCCCGGCCATGTCGATCACCGTCGTGCTGGCACTGGCCTACCCGTTCGCCGTCCGGTCCGAGGCGAACCTGGCCCCGATGCGGTCCGTGGTGGAGGATCTGACCGCCCGGTGATCCCCTAGCCGGGTGCGTGCGAGCGGGTGAGCTTCGCGTAGCGGGTGCGATGGAAGTCGGTCGAGCCGAACTCGTACTGCACGGCGGTGAGGCGCTTGAAGTAGTGGCCGATGGCCAGTTCCTCGGTCATCCCCATGCCGCCGTGCAGTTGCACCGCGTTCTGGCCGACGAACCGGGCCGCCCGCCCGACGGTGGCTTTCGCCGCCGACACCGCACGGGCGCGCTCGGTAGGTTCGGCGCCGAGCGTGAGCGTGGCCAGATACGCCGCCGCGACCGCCTGCTCGACCTCCATGTGCATGTCCACCATCCGGTGCTGCAACACCTGGAAGCCGCCGATCGGCTGGCCGAACTGCTGGCGTTGCTTGCAGTAGTCGACGGTGTCGGCCAGCACCTTGTGCATGGCGCCGACCGCTTCGGCACACACCGCCGCGGCACCCTCGTCACAGGCCTGTTCCAGCGAGTCCGTCGCGTCATCGTCGATGAGCGCTGCGGCGGGTAGTCGCAGCCCGTCGAAGCGGATGTCGGCGGCGCGGCGGTCGTCGACGGTGCGGTAGGGATGCACCGTCACACCCGCCGGGGCAGCGGAGGCGTCGAACTCGGTGAGGAAGAGCCCCGTGTGATCTCTGATATCAGCGGTGATCAGCAGGTGCGTGGCCAACGGAGCCGCCATCACAACCGTCTTGGTTCCGCCGATCACCCAATCGTCGCCGTCGCGTGTGGCCGTCGTGGGAGTGCCGTCGGTGGCCGCGAGTGCGACGACCGCCGACCCGTCGGTGACGGCTTTGAGCACCTCGGTGGCTCCGGCGCGCTGCAGAAGACCACCGGCGACGACGACGGTGTCGATGAACGGTTCGGTCACCAGCGCGCGCCCGAGTTCCTCGGCGATCACCATGACCTCGACCGCGCCGCCGCCCATTCCGCCGGCATGCTCGGGCAGCGGGGCGCCGAGGATGCCGAGTTCGTCGGCGAAGGCGCGCCAGATGTCGGGCTGCCAGCCGGCGCCGGTTTTGGCCGCCGCACGGCTCTTCTCCAGTTCATAGCGCGTCGTGAGGAACTTGTTCAGCCCGTCGCGCAGCAGCTGCTGTTCCCTGCTGAGGTTGAAGTCCATCTCTACAGCCCCGTCCTCTACAGGCCCAGTGTCGCTTTGGCGAGGATGTTGCGCTGGATCTCGTTGCTGCCGGCGTAGATCGATCCGGCGCGGTCGTTGAAGTAGCGCAGCGGCGCGACGGCCTGCCAGGGTTCGCCGCTGACGTAGCCGTCGGGAGGTGGTGAGTAGTCCGAGACCGGACCACCCGGTTTCGTCGCGTGCGGCTGATAGATCCGTCCGCGCGGTCCGGCGGCCTCCATCGCCAGTTCGGTGAGCTCCTGGCTCAACTCGGTGGACAGGATCTTCAGCATCGACGATGCCGCACCGGGATTGCGCCCCTCGGCGACGGCGGCGAGCACCCGGTACTCGAGGATCTCGAGCACCTCGGTGCGGATGCGCGCGTCGGCCAGTTTGGCCGCGAACGCCGGATCGTCGAGCAACACCCCGGCGTTGCCGGCGATCGACTCGGCCATCACCTGCAGAGCCGGTGCTGCCGCACCGCCGCCGCGCTCGAACTCCAACAGGTACTTGGCCACCGTCCACCCGTCGTCGACCTTGCCGATGACATTGCTCTTGGGCACCCGTACGGCGTCGAAGAAGATCTGGTTCTGCACCTTCTCCCCGGAGGTCATCACCAGCGGGCGGATCTCGATGCCGGGTGTGGTCATGTCGATCAGGACGAAGGTGATGCCCTGCTGCTTCTTGGCGCTGCGCGAGGTGCGTACCAGTGCGAAGATCCAGTTGGCCTCACCGGCATGGGTGGTCCAGATCTTGGAGCCGGTGCACACCAGATCGTCGCCGTCGTCGACGGCGGCCATCGACAGCGAGGCCAGATCCGATCCCGCCTCGGGTTCGGAGTAGCCCTGGCAGAAGAACACCTCGCCGGTGAGGATGCGCGGCAGGAAGAAGTCCTTCTGCTCCTGCGTGCCGAACGCGATGATCGCGTGGGCCACCATCTTGATGCCCATCGGCGACAGCGATGGCGCACCGGCGAGGGTGGACTCCCGGCTGAAGATGTAGTGCTGGGTCAGCGTCCAGTCACAGCCGCCGTACTCCACCGGCCACTCCGGTGCGGCCCAGCCCCGCTCATGCAGGATCGCCTGCCAGGCCATGCTCGCCTCGTGGTCGGCGTACACGCTCGTCATCAGCCGGCCGGCCTGCCGCAGGTCCTCGGTGAGCTTCTCGTCGAGGAACACCCGCACCTCGTCGCGGAATTCCAGGTCTTGCGCCGACCACGTCAGATCCATGCCAGCACGGTAACCGCCCCGTTCGCCGAGTTTGCGCTCAGATCGTGATTTCCGGCAGGAACGCGATCTGAGCGCAAACTCGAGGGATCGGGGAGCCTCAGCAGCACCGAGACGCGGGGTTGCGCTCGGCGTCGCGGTGCCGCAGGCGCCAGTATTCGGCCTCGCTGATCACCGGCTCGCCGGGATGGGCACGGCGGCGGTACTCGAGGTAGCGCTGGTAGTGGTTGTCGCCCATCAGGGAGGCGACGTACCACCGGGTCCGGCGCGCGAGATGCGCTAGGTGCGTGACGTGGTCGCCAAGGCGTCCCATTGTTTCTGCACCTCCCGTTCGGCCGGAGTGGCGATGAGTTTCGACGGCCCGAAGATCTTCGACGGCACCGGATCCTCTTCGGCCAGTGGGCGCCCACCGCCGCGGATCGCGCGCAGCGACACGATCACTGCCGCGGTGACCACGACGATCACCACCGAGGCGAACACGACCGAGAAGCTGCCCTGGATGAAGGTGTTGCGGATCACGGCGTCGAGCTGCTGCGGGTTCTTGGCCGCGCCGAACGCGGTCTTGCCGGCTTCCTTGGCGTTCAGGTATTGCGCGTGCTGGGTCCAGTACCCGAGTTTGGGATCGCCGGAGAAGATCTTCTGCCACGACGCCGTCAGGGTGACCACCAGATCCCACAGCAGTGGGATGCCGGGGATCCACGCCCAGCGCAGCATGCCCTTCTTGATCACCACTACGGTGACGACGGTCAGCGCGATCGCGGCGAGCAACTGATTGGCGATACCGAACAGCGGGAAGAGCGTGTTGATTCCGCCGAGCGGATCGGTGACGCCCATCAGCAGGATGCTGCCCCAGGCGCCGACGACGATGAGGCTGGCTCCCCACGCGCCGGGCCGCCAGCCGGGATCATGCAGGCGGCGAAGCGGGCCGCCGAGGTTGGACAGGCCGTCGGAGAGCATGAACCGCGCCACCCGTGTTCCGGCGTCGACGGTGGTGAGGATGAACAACGCCTCGAACATGATCGCGAAGTGATACCAGAACGCTTTGAGCGCCGGTCCGCCGAACGCGGTCGAGAGCACCTGCGACATCCCGAACGCCAGCGTCGGCGCACCGCCGGTGCGCGACACGATCGAGCCCTCCTGCACGCCCGCGGCAGCCGCGGTGATCTGCTCCGCGGTGGCCGGTGGCCCTGAGAGGCCCAGCGAGTTGACGTAGGCGGCCGCGGTCTCGGCGGTGCCGCCGGTAGCCGCCGTCGGCGCGTTGATGGCGAAGTACAGATGCTGATCGAGGATCGAGGCGGTGATGAGCGCCATGATCGCAACGAACGACTCGGTGAGCATGCCGCCGTAGCCGATGATCCGCATCTGGCTTTCCTTCTCCAGCAGCTTCGGCGTGGTCCCCGAGGCGATCAGTGAGTGGAAGCCCGACAGCGCTCCACAGGCGATGGTGATGAACAGGAACGGGAACAGCGATCCGGCGAAAACCGGGCCGTTGCCGGCCTCGGCGAACTTCGAGACCGCCGGGGCCTGCATCACCGGACGCGCCAGCAGGATGCCGACCGCGAGCAGCGCGATCGTCCCGATCTTCATGAAGGTCGACAGGTAGTCACGCGGGGCCAGCAGGAACCACACCGGAAGCACCGAGGCAGCCAAGCCGTAGATGATGATGCACCACGACAGGGTGGTCTTGGACAGCGTGAACCACTCTGCACCCCAGTCGGTTCCGGCCACCCAGCCACCGGCGACCACGGCCGCCAGCAAGAGGATGACGCCGATCAGCGAGACCTCCGAGACGCGGCCGGGCCGAAACACCCGCAGATACAGCCCCATGAAGATCGCGATGGGGATGGTCATGGCGATGGAGAACACACCCCACGGGCTTTCGGCGAGCGCGTTGACCACCACCAGGGCCAGCACCGCCAGCAGGATCACCATGATGACCAGGACGCCGATGATCGCCGCCGTCCCGCCGATGGGGCCGAGTTCGTCGCGTGCCATCTGACCGAGTGAGCGACCGCGCCGGCGCGTCGAGATGGCCAGCACCAGATAGTCCTGCACGCAGCCGGCGAACACCGCGCCCAACAGGATCCAGATGGTGCCCGGCAGGTAGCCCATCTGGATGGCCAGCACCGGACCCACCAGGGGGCCGGCGCCGGCGATGGCCGCGAAGTGGTGTCCGAACAGCACGCGACGATCGGTCGGCAGATAGTCGGTGCCGTTCTCGTAGATCTCCGCCGGGGTGGCGAACTCATCGCGTGGCCGAACGATCGTGCGCTCGATGAACCGGGCGTAGAAACGGAACCCGATGACGTAGGTGCAGACCGCGGCGACGACGAACCAGACCGCGTTGACCGTCTCGCCGCGAACGAAGGCGATCACCGCCCAGGCGACGGCCCCGACGAGTGCGACGGCGGCGAACGCGAGTTTGTGGCGTGCGCTCACCGGTGTGCGGTCGATGACGGCGACAGGTGGCAGGTCTTTGTCGGTCCGGACGTAGGTGACGCCGTCGCGGGTCTCCTCGATGCACTCCATGGCCAGTGATCCTCGCACCGAACACCACGCGGCGGGGCTCACCCGTCGATATCCACCGGTTGGGGGATGCGTCCGGCATCCAGATCGCCATGCTTACCCGACCCCCGCAACCCTGTACCTTGACGAACGCCGCACGACAAAGGAGGTCCGTGATGCCGCCGTGGCGCCTGCGCGACTACCACGACGAGGACCTCGACCAAGCCATCGAGATCTGGGATCGCAGCCGCGCACCCGGATCGGCCGAACCGGTGTTCAGCGTCGCCGAGGTGATGGCGGCTGCACGGGCGGGCCAACCAGCGGTGGTCGCCGAGGTCGGCGAAGAGGTGGTCGGCATGGCGGTCGCGCACACCCAGGGTGAGCGCGCCTGGATCCTGTTGGTGGCCTTGGGTTCCCGCTGGCGCCAGCGTGGCGTGGGCAGCGCCCTGCTGGGTGACCTCGAACGGCGACTACGGTCGGCCGGCGTCCGGCGGATCTGTGCGCTGCTGCCCGAGGGCGCCACCGGTATGGCCGCCCTGGAGAACTCCGGATACGTCCGCCGGGACGGGCTGGTCTACTACGAGCTGCTGGAGAACCTCGGGCCGGATCAGGCCAACGTGCTCGAGGAACTCGGCGGGATGATCGTGCCTCCCGGGCTGTGGGGTGATCTGGCCGGTATGGACGCCGAGAAGCAGATCATCGAGCGGCGCATCGTCGACCCGCTGGCCCACCCCGACGTCGCCGAGCGCTACGGGGTGCAGCCGCCGAAGGCGGTGATCCTGTTCGGGCCGCCGGGAACCGGCAAGACCAGTTTCGCCAAGGCGATCGCGTCCCGGCTGGGCTGGCCGTTCGTCGAGCTGTTTCCGTCGCGGCTGGCCGCGACCGGCACCGGCGGTCTGGCGGCTTCGCTTCGGGAGGCGTTCGCCGAACTGGCCGAGCTCGACGAACTGGTGTTGTTCATCGACGAGGTGGAGGAGATCGCCACGACACGCACCGGGGCCTCGACCGCCGAACTCGGGGTGACCAATGAGCTGCTCAAGCTCATCCCCGCGTTTCGTCAGCACGACAGCCGGCTGCTGGTGTGCGCGACGAACGCGGTGCACTCGCTGGACTCGGCGTTTCTGCGCCCCGGGCGCTTCGACTACGTGATCCCGGTGGGCCCGCCGGATCAGCCGGCCCGCCGCGCCATCTGGCAGCGCTACCTCGGTGCTGCGAACGGACGCGTCGACGTCGACCGGCTGGTCGCGACGTCGGAGTTCTTCACCCCGGCCGATATCGAGTTCGCTGCGCGCAAGGGTGCCCAGTCGGCATTCGAACGCCAGATGCGCGACGGCCGCGGAGAGCTCGCCGGCACCGAGGACTACCTCGCGGCCATCAGCGAGGTCCGACCCACGCTGACCGCCGAGATGCTCGCCGAGTTCGAACGAGGCAAGCAGGACTTCGCTCGGCTCTAGGTGAACTGGGACA
>JBAXCK010000041.1:0-22835 GCA_037141465.1 Mycobacteriaceae bacterium
CGTTCGGCCGGCTGGTCGGCATCCATGAGGTGGGCAAGCCCGCCGAACTGATCGCAGGTGCCGCCGAAGCCCTTGCCTCGCAAACGAAATCGGCCCCCATCATCGTCGACAACGCACGGTTGCTCGACCCGCTGTCGGCGACCCTGGTCTACCACCTCGCCCAGGAGGCGGCCAACGGTAACGGCAGCCCGCTGATCGTCACGGTGCGTTCGGTGTTGCGGGCGCCGCGGGTGGTGTCGGCGTTGTGGGAGGACGGGCTGTTGCGCCGCGTCGACGTCCTACCACTCGACGGGGCGGAGACGGCCGCCGTCGTGAGCGGCGCGGGCGGTGACTCACGGCACGACACCGCCGCGGTGCTGTACCGGCGCAGCGCGGGAAACCCCCTACATCTGCGGATGCTGCTCGCCACCGGCGGCAGCGACGAGACTCTCAACGCCGCGATCGACCACTACCTCTCGGAACTGCCCGCCGGCGGCCGGGACGTGCTGGGCTATCTGTGTGTGTTCGAGCCGACGTCGCGCGACGACCTGGTGGCGCTCACCGATGAGACCCGCGTGCAGGCGGCGATCGACGCCGGTGTCGCCGCCGACCACGATCGCATGGTCTACAGCGGGCATCCGCTGTTCCTCGAACGGCTGGCCGTCAGTCTGGGCCGCGACGAGATCGCCCGACGGCGCACCGCACTGGCCGCACACCTAAGCGCCCAGCCCAGCCCCACACAGGCCGAACGTCTGCGTCACATTCTGTTGACGCTGCAGGGCGCCGGCCCCGTCGACACCGCCGCCGCGGTGAGCGCGGCCGAACAGGTGCTGCGCCTGGGCGACCTCGGCCTGGCCGAACGCCTGGCGCGCGGCGCGCTCGAGCACGCCGACTCCCTGGAGGCGCGCCTGGCACTCAGTTACGCGCTGGCATGGCAGGGCCGCGGCCGCGAGGCCGACTCGGTGCTCGGTGCGGTGGACGTCGGCGCGTTGTCCGAAGAACAGCTGATGGCGTGGGCGCTGCCGCGGGCGGCCAACCAGTTCTGGATGCTGTCGGAGCCCGAGCGCGCGACGACCTTCCTGCAGAACGTGCGCGGCCGCGTGGGTGCGACGTCCTCGCACCTGACCCTCGACGCGCTGTCGGCGACCTTCGCGATGAACGCCGGCAATGTGCACCGCGCCGTGGAGATCGCCGAGCAGGTGCTCCTGCATCCCGACGCCCCGGACATGGCGGTGGCGTGGGCGGCCAGTGCGGCCTCGCTGTCGCGGGCCCGAATGGGCCGGCTCGAGGCGGTGTGGCCGACTGTGCAGCGCGCACTCGGCGCGGAGTACCCCGGACTGCTGCGATTCACCGTCGGTCTCGCCGAGACCAGCAGCTTGCTGATGGCCGGTGACACCGAGCAGGCACTGGCGACCGCGCGCAGCTTCACCGACTTCGCCGAACTGGCGCAGCCCGGCCGCGCGATCGGCGAGGTGCTGCTGGCGCAGGTGCTGCTGGCACGCGGCGAGGACGCCGAGGCCGCCGCGTTGATGGCGCCGGCGGCGGCGACGCTGGAGCGCACCGGCTATTCGTGGGGTCCGCTGGCGCTGATGTATCTCACGACCGCGCTGGCGCACCTCGGTGAGATCCCGGAGTCGGCGAAGGCGCTGGCGCGCGCGCAGTCGCGGCACGGAACCAAGTCGGCGCTGTTCGCCCCCGAGCTCGGGATCGCGCGGGCCTGGCGGCTGACCACCATCGGCGATCATCCGGGGGCGCTCACCGCGGCGCGCGGGGCGGCGCGGATGGCCGAGCGCGGCGGCCAGTGCGCGGTGGCGGTGCGGGCGTGGCACGAGGCGGTGCGCCTCGGTGACCGCCGGGCCGGCCAGCCGCTGGCCGCGATCGCCGAGGCGCAGCCGGACCTCGGCGCGTGCGCCTACACCCGGATGGCGCTCGCGCACGCCCGCGCGTTGACCGCCGGGGACGCCGCCGGACTGTCGGCGGTGGCCGCAGACCTCGCCGCGGCCGGGTTCGCCGGTGCGGCGGCCGACGCCCGGCGCCAGGCACAGGACGCCTCCTGACCAGGCGTGACCGAACCGTCGGCGGCGTCGTCTGTCACACTCGCTAAGCGGGGCGCGATCGTCCCGCCGGCGGAGGTGGGGCGTGAACCGGGAACGGCTCGGAATCCAGGACGCCCTGTGGCTCGACATGGACCGCCCCGCCAATCTGATAGTGGCCGACGTGGTGGTGCTGACCGCCACACCCCTGAACTTCGACCGGCTGCGCGCGGCCATCTGCGAGCGCTTCGTGGAGCGCTATCCGGTGTTCACCAGCCGCGCCGTCCGCGACGCGGAGGGCACCTGGTGGGAGACCGATCCGGACTTCGACCTGGACCGGCACCTCGAAACCGCGGCGCTGGCCGATCCCGATGACCCGGCGGAGTTGCAGACGCTGATGTCGGCGCGCCGGATGACGATGCTCGACCGGCGCCGGCCGCTCTGGCAGGTGATCCTCGTCGAGCGCTACCGTGCCGGCAGCGCGATGGTCTTCCGCAGCCACCACGCCGTCACCGACGGGATGCGCATGGTGCAGCTGGCGATGAGCCTGTTCGACGCCGCGCCAGAGGGTGGAGCGATCCTCGGGCCGCCCGTGGCGCAACACGGAGCCCAGCCGCGGCCGTCACGACGTGGTCTGCGCGGTGGTCTGCGCGGCCTCCTATCGGCCGTACCCGGTTTCGCCGACGCCGTGCGAAAACTCATCTTCGGCCCGCGCAACCGCCGCACCATCTGGACCGGCACCGCCGGGCGGGACAAGGGCATCGCGTGGTCGGATCCATTGCCGCTGGCCGCGGTCAAGAGTGTGGCCAAAGCCAACGGGTGCACCGTCAATGACGTGCTGACCGCCGCGGTGGCCGGCACACTGCACGAATACCTGCGCTCACGCGACGCGCACTGCTCCTCGGTGACGTTCATGGTGCCGGTCAATCTCAAACCCCTCGACCTCACCATGCCCGCCACCCTCGGCAACGAGTTCGCACTCGTGCAATTGGAGTTGCCGACGGATTCCGCCGACGCCGCCGAGGTGCTGGGCATCGTCAAGCGGCGGATGGACCGCATCAAGAAGGGCAACGAAGCCGCGATCGCCTTCCGCCTGCAGGCGGCGATCGCAGGGGTGAGCAACGCGCTCTACGAGGCGTCGGTGAAGGTGTTCACCGACCGCACCCTGGGCGTGCTGACCAACGTGCCGGGACCACCGATCCCCGTCTATCTGGCCGGCGCACTGGTGGAGACGATCATCGGGTGGGCGCCGGTCTCGGGCGATCAGCCGATGAGCTTCAGCATCTGCAGCTACAACGGCCAGGTGACCGTCGGGGTCGCCTCGGACACCGGGCTGGTGCCCGGCTACCAGCGCATCGCCGAGGGGTTCGCCGCCGCCTTCGAGCGGATCGCGGCCGCCACGCCCGGTGCCCCCCAGCTGCTGGTTTAACCGCCCAGCGGGTCTACAGGCGAATTGCTTTACATGTATTAAAACTCGCGTTATGTTCGAACTATGACCACTTTCGCCGACAAACAAGCCCTCCCCGACTTCCTGCCCGCCGACGAATCCCACTCCCGCCTCGACCCCGTTCCAGTCACCGTCGCCCGCGGCGACGGCATCGGCCCGGAGATCATGGACGCCACCTTGCGGATCCTCGAGGCGGCCGGAGCGCGACTGGCCGTCGAGGAGGTCGAGATCGGCAAGGCGGTCTACAGCCGCGGCCATTCGGCCGGCATCGAACCGTCGGCGTGGGACTCGCTGCGGCGAACCAAGGTGTTCCTCAAGGCACCCATCACCACCCCGCAGGGCGGCGGCTTCAAATCCCTGAACGTGACCGTCCGCAAGAGCCTCGGCCTCTACGCCAACGTCCGGCCATGCGTCGCTTACGCCCCGTTCGTACCCACCAAGCACCCGAACATGGACCTGGTGATCATCCGGGAGAACGAAGAGGACCTCTACGCCGGCATCGAGCACCGGCAGACCCACGACGTCACCCAATGCCTCAAGCTGATCACCCGCCCGGGCTGTGAACGGATCGCCCGCTACGCGTTCGAGTACGCGCGCCGCAACGGCCGGCAGAAGGTCACCTGTTTCACCAAGGACAACATCATGAAGGCCACCGACGGCCTATTCCACCAGGTGTTCGATGAGGTGGCCGCCGACTACCCGGACCTGGAGAACGAGCACTGGATCGTCGACATCGGCGCGGCCAAACTCGCCGACTCCCCCGAGAATTTCGACGTGATCTTGCTGCCGAACCTCTACGGCGACATCCTCTCCGACATCGCCGCGCAGATCGCCGGTTCGGTGGGCCTGGCCGGATCGTCGAACATCGGTGACGGTGTGGCGATGTTCGAGGCCATCCACGGCTCGGCGCCGCGTCGGGCGGGGCAGGATCTGGCCAACCCGTCGGGCCTGCTGCTCGGTTCGGTGATGATGCTCGTGCACATCGGTCAGGGCGACGTCGCGGCCCGCGTGCACAACGGCTGGCTTGCCGCGCTGGAGTCCGGCGCCGCCACCTACGACATCGCCCAGCCGGGCCAGAAGTCCTTGAGCACCACCGAATTCACCCAGGCCGTGATCGACCACCTCGGTGAGCGGCCCATGAAGCTGCCCGCGGTGGACTATCCGGTGCTCGAGTCCGAGGCGCCCATCACGCTCAAGCCGCGCAGGCGCGAGGAGAAGACCTGCGACGGAGTGGACGTGTTCATCCACGCCGACGGTGTGCGGGCCGACGATCTGGCGGCCCGGATCCGCGCCGCCACCCACGACAGCTGGCTGCAACTGAAGATGATCACCAACCGCGGCGTGAAGGTATGGCCCGAGGGCCTGCCGGAGACGTTCTGCGTCGATCACTGGCGGGCCCGCTTCCACGCGCCCGAACCCGGTCAGGCCTCCGGGGAGGACGTCGTCAACCTGCTCGGCCGGCTGTCCGGGGCGGGTCTGGAGTTCGTCAAGACCGAGGGGCTCTACCGCTTCGACGGCGAGCCGGGATACTCACTCGGGCAGGGTCAGTAGATAGCGCCGCAGGGTGTCGGTCACCGCGGCGATCTGCGCGATCGACACCCGTTCGTCGCGGCGGTGCGCGAGGTTGGGTTCACCCGGGCCGTAGTTCACCGCCGGGATGCCCATGGCGGCGAAGCGTGCGACGTCGGTCCACCCGTACTTGGCGCGCACCCGTCCGTCGGCGGCGTCGACCAGCGCGGCGGCAGCCGGGTGGTGCAGGCCGGGCATCGCGCCAGCGGCCGCATCGGTCTTCTCGATCGCGACGTCAAGGCCCTCGAACACCTCGCGCACGTGCGCCAGCGCCGCATCGGGTGTGCGGTCGGGTGCGAAGCGGAAATTCACCGTCACCGACGCGGCGTCGGGGATGACGTTGCCGGCCACGCCGCCGTCGACGCGCACCGCCGACAGGCCCTCCCGGTAGGTGCAGCCGTCGATGTCGACCACCCGACCCTGGTAGCCGCCCAGCCGGTCCAGCACACCGGCGAGTTTGTGAATCGCGTTGTCGCCCAGCCAGGATCGTGCCGAGTGCGCCCGCGTCCCGGCGGCTGAGATGACGGCCCGCAGCGTGCCCTGACAGCCCGCCTCGATGTAGCCGCCGGAGGGTTCACCGAGGATCGCGACGTCACCGCGCAGCCAGTCCGGAAGTTCGCGTTGGATCCGGCCCAGACCGTTGGCGTCGGCGTCGATCTCCTCGCAGTCATAAAGGATCAGCGTCACGTCGTGCGCGGGTTCGGCGACGGTGGCGGCCAGGTGCAGGAACACCGCGTCGCCGGATTTCATGTCGGAGGTGCCGCAGCCGTAGAGGTGATCGGCGTCGCGGCGCGACGGCACGTTGTCGGCGATCGGCACGGTGTCGAGATGACCGGCCAGGATCACCCTGCCCGGTCGGCCGAGGTTCGTGCGGGCCAGCACCGCGTCGCCGTTGCGGAGCACCTCATAGGAGGTCTGCGCACGCAGGGCGGCCTCGATGGCGTCGGCGATCCGTTTCTCCTCGCGCGACACACTGGGGATGTCGACCAGAGCGGCGGTCAGCTCGACGGGATCGCTCGTGAGGTCCAGCACAACTGTTCAGGCTAGTACCGGACCTCGATAGGGTGATGCACCGTGACTGCTGCTGCGGGTTTCGGACTGGCCACCATCGCCGCTGACGGCACCGTGCTCGACGCCTGGTTCCCCGAACCCGAACTCGGCGCCTACAGCCCGTCGGGGACCACCCGGCTCTCGGCCGCCGACACCCCCGACGAGTACGCGGCACTGGCCGGCCCCGATCCCGACCGCGGCGTCGAGGTGGTGGCCATCCGCACCGTGACCACGCTGGCCGACTCCCCGGCCGACGCCTACGACGCCTATCTGCGGCTGCATCTGATCAGCCATCGGCTCGTCGAACCGCACGGCTGCAACCTCGACGGCGTGTTCGGCGCGCTGAGCAATGTGGTGTGGACCAACTACGGGCCGTGCCGCATCGAGGGTTTCGAGGAGGTGCGGTTGCGGCTGCGCCGCCGCGGACCGGTGACGGTGTACGGGATCGACAAGTTCCCGCGGATGGTCGACTACGTGGTGCCGACCGGCGTTCGGATCGCCGACGCCGACCGGGTGCGTCTCGGCGCGCACCTGGCACCCGGCACCACCGTCATGCACGAGGGCTTCGTGAACTTCAACGCCGGCACGCTCGGAGCCTCGATGGTGGAGGGCCGCATCTCCGCGGGCGTGGTGGTGGGCGACGGCACCGACGTCGGCGGCGGCGCGTCGATCATGGGCACGCTCTCCGGTGGCGGCACGGAGGTGATCTCGGTGGGCAGGCGCTGCCTGCTGGGCGCCAACTCGGGTCTGGGTATCTCGCTGGGTGATGACTGCGTGATCGAAGCGGGTCTGTATGTGACCGCCGGCACCAAGGTCCTGCTGTCGGACGGGTCGGCGGTCAAGGCCCGCGAACTCTCCGGTGCGAACAACCTGCTGTTCCGGCGCAACTCGGTCAGCGGTGCGGTCGAGGTGGTGCGCCGCGACGGTAGGGGTGTAACGCTCAACGAGGCGCTGCACGCGAACTAGCGCAGGCTCAGCGCAGCAGCTCCTTCTTCATCACCTTGCCCATCGCGTTGCGCGGCAAGGATTCGACCATGCGCACCTCGCGGGGGCGTTTGTGGATCGAAAGCTGCTGCGCCACATAGTCGATGAGCGCTTCAGGTGAGGCCTGCCCCACGACGAACGCGACGATCCGCTGGCCGAGGTCGTCGTCGGGCACACCGACGACGGCGACCTCCGCCACCCCGGGATGGCCGAGCAGCGCGGTCTCGATCTCCCCGGCGCCCACCCGGTAACCCCCGGACTTGATCAGGTCGACCGATTCGCGGCCGACGATGCGGTGCATCCCGCCATCGTCGATGACGGCGACGTCGCCGGTTCGGTACCACCCGTCGGGTTCGAACGCCTCGGCGGTGGCATCGGGCCGGTTGAGGTAGCCGTCGAAGATCGTCGGGGTCGACACCTGCAGGCGTCCGATCGTCTCGCCGTCACGGGGAGCCGGTGAGCCGTCGTCGAGCACCAGACGGCTCGCCATCCCGTCCAGCGGCAGGCCCACCCACCCGGGCCGGCGTTCGCCGTCGGCGCGGGTGCTGACGGTGATCAGCGTCTCGGTGCAGCCGTACCGCTCGACCGGCGCATGTCCGGTCAGCGACGCCAGCGCGTCGAACACCGGCACCGGCAGTGCCGCGCTGCCCGACACCAGCAGTCGCGCGGACGACAATGCACGCGCGGACGCGGGGTCGGCCACCACCCGCGACCACACCGTGGGCACCCCGAAGTAGAGGCTGCCGCCCGCCTCGGCGTAGGCCTGCGGCGTCGGGCGTCCGGTGTGCACGAAGCGGTTGCCCACCCGCAGCGAGCCCAGCAGTCCGAGCACCAGGCCGTGCACGTGGAACAGCGGCAGCCCGTGCACCAGCACATCGTCGGGCGTCCACTGCCACGCCGCGGCGAGTGCGTCGATGTCGGCGGCCACGGCGGCGCGACTGAGCACCGCACCCTTGGGCGGGCCGGTGGTGCCCGAGGTGTAGATCACCATCGCGGCGGACTCCGGCGCGGGTTCGCTGTAGCGGTGCCAGGACCGGGCGTGGCGGCGCACCGGGATGTGCGGCAGGCCGCCGGGGTCCTCGGGCTTCTCGCCCAGCCACGCCAGTGCGCCGGAGTCGGTGAGGATGTGCGAGCGTTCGGCCTCGCCGACGTCGGCGGGCACCGGGACGAACGGCACACCGGCGATCAGGGCGCCGGTCACGGCGAGCACGGTGGCCGGTGTCGGGGTGGCCAGCACAGCGACGCGCGAGGCGCCGGCGACGCGTTCGGCCACCGACGTCGCCGCCCCCACCAGATCGCTGCGCGAAAGCGTCGTCCCGCCGATGCCCACGGCATCCGACAGATCCGCGCCGGCGGCCACCGAAGCCGGATTCAGCGAGGTCAGCAACACTCCGGTGAGGCTACCGGGTGCGGCGCGTCCTGTTACAGATGCGACGGATGGGGTTACAGCGCGTCTACCCTGGTGCCCATGCAGCAGGCCCGGCGAGCACCGGTGGCGCTCGGCGCCGCCCTGGCGACCCTCGCCGTCGCGATGACCCCCGCCCTGCCGGCCTCGGCGGCGCCGCTGGCGTGGAACGGCCGCTACCAGATGACCACGTTCGCCTCCCAGAAGGCGGGCACCAGCATCGCCGCGCGGCAGCCCGAGGCGGACTTCGGCGCGGTGTTCACCCTCTCGACGGCCTGCTCGGTGACCCGGTGCGTGGCCACGGTCGTCGACGGGCCCGCGCCCAGCAACCCGTCGATCCCCCAGCCCACCCGGTTCGCCTGGAACGGCACCGACTGGACCACCACCTACGACTGGCTGTGGGACTGCCTGACCACGCCGGGTCAGCCCAAGCAGTGGGCCAGGGCCACCTCGTTCACGTCCTACACCCCGCAGCCCGACGGATCACTGCGCGGCACCTGGCACACCGACATCTCCGAGGGCACCTGCCGCGGCAGCGTCGTGATGCCCGTGCTCGCCACCCCGGCCTGATTCCCCTGGCTGGGATTTTCACGCGCAAATTCAGAAGCCATCGGTCTGATACGTTGTGGCTTCGTTTTTCGCATCGTGCGCAATGGCTAGCAAGGTCGGTGATGGGGCTGCGGACTCGGGCGCTGCTGACGCTGGCCGCAGTCGTCGGACTGCTGTTCAGCGCAACAGGGACCGCATACGCCGGATTGGACAATCAGCAGAGTCTGGTTGACGGCAAGGGCCGCACGATGACGATCCAGCAGTGGGACACCTATCTGGACGGAGTGTTCCCGCTGGACCGCAACCGGCTGACCCGGGAGTGGTTCCATTCCGGCAGTGCCAAGTACAGCGTGGTGGGACCGGGGGCGGATCAGTTCGCCGGCAGCCTGGAGTTGGGCTATCAGGTGGGCTTCCCCTGGTCGCTCGGTGTCGGCATCAACTTCTCCTACACCACCCCCAACATCCTGCTCGACAACGCGAATTTCTCACCCCTGGGTTTCAATCCGCTCGGTTCGGTGATCACCCCGAACCTGTTTCCCGGTGTGTCGATCTCCTCCGATCTGGGCAACGGTCCGGGCATCCAGGAGGTCGCCACCTTCTCCGTCGACGTCGAGGGCCCTATCGGCGCGGTCGCGGTGTCCAACGCGCACGGCACCGTCACCGGCGCCGCCGGCGGTGTGCTGCTGCGCCCCTTCGCCCGCCTCATCTCGCAGAGCGGCGACAGCGTCACCACCTACGGCGAACCCTGGGACATGAAATAGATCGGCGTCACGCCGACAGTCGCGTCACCGCTGTCTTCACCCGCTCGT
This sequence comes from Mycobacteriaceae bacterium, assembly GCA_037141465.1. GTDB lineage: Bacteria > Actinomycetota > Actinomycetes > Mycobacteriales > Mycobacteriaceae > Mycobacterium. Next base: position 9,826 of record JBAXCK010000041.1, read on the forward strand.
CGGTCGCCGTCAATGCGACACGCACGTGCCGCGCACCGGCCGGCCCGTAGAATTCTCCCGGGGCCACCAGAATCCCTTGGCGTGCAAGGGAGTCCACGGTCTGCCGGCACGGCTCGCCGCGGGTGACCCACAGGTACAGCCCGGCCTCGGAGTGCTCGACGGTGAACCCCACGGCGCGAAACGCACCCAGCAGCAGTTCGCGCCGGCACCGGTAGCGCTCCCGCTGCACGGCCTCGTGCTCGTCGTCGTCGAGTGCGGCCACCATGGCCGCCTGGATCGGACCGGGCACCATCATCCCGGCGTGCTTGCGCACCGCGAGCAGTTCGGCCACCACCGCCGGATCACCGGCGACGAACGCCGCGCGGTAGCCCGCCATCGACGACGTCTTGGACAGCGAGTGCACCGCCAGCACTCCGGTGTGGTCGCCGTCGCAGACGTCCGGATGCAGCACCGAGTAGGGCTCGGCGTCCCAGCCCAGGCCGAGGTAGCACTCGTCGGACACCACCAGTGCGCCGCGTTCCCGCGCCCAGCCGAGGACCTTGCGCAGATGACCGACGCCGAGCACGCGCCCGGTCGGGTTGGCCGGTGAGTTGAGGTAGACGACGGCCGGTGTCTGCGGGCCGATCTGGGTCAGCGAGTCCGCGGCCAGCACGCTCGCCCCGGCCAGTCGCGCACCCACCTCGTAGGTCGGGTACGCCAGTTCCGGAACCACGACGACGTCATCGCCGCCCAGTCCGAGCAGTGTCGGCAGCCAGGCGATGAGTTCCTTGCTGCCGATCACCGGCAGCACCGCGTGCTCGGCCAGTCCGGTCACGCCGTAGCGGCGGTGCAACGCCCCGACCGCCGCGGCGCGCAGCGCGGGAGTGCCGGCCGTCCACGGGTATCCGGGCTCGGCCGACGCGTCGTTCAGCGCCGCACGGATGACCGGGGCGACCGGATCCACCGGGGTGCCGACGGAGAGGTCGACGATGCCGTCGGGATGCGCGCGCGCGATCTTCTGCGCGTCGGCGAGGGTGTCCCAGGGGAAGACCGGGAGTGTGGCGGAGACCTGTCGGGGTCGTGGGCCCCGCGGCGAAGGGGTCAGTCCTCTTCCTTGGGCGGCAGATCCTTGACCACCTGCGGGTCGTTCTCGGTCATCCCGACCTTGGACGCACCGCCCGGTGATCCGAGTTCGGCGAAGAAATCAGCGTTGATCTGGGTGTAGGCCGACCACTGTTCGGGGACGTCGTCCTCGTAGTAGATCGCCTCGACGGGGCAGACCGGCTCGCAGGCGCCGCAGTCCACGCACTCGTCGGGGTGGATGTACAGCATCCGGGCACCCTCGTAGATGCAGTCGACGGGGCATTCCTCGATGCATGCCTTGTCCTTGATGTCGACGCAGGCTTCGGTGATCGTGTAGGTCACTGAGGTTCTCCTCGAACTCTTTCTGTGCGGGTGCTGCCAGCCAATCCAGCCAATACTGCCAGGTAATAGTAGGCGGTCAGGCGGCGCGGGTCGCGTAGGTGGTGGTGCGCTGGCGGGCGGGACGGCCGATGCCCCCGGCGATGGCCACCAGTTCCGCAGCCGTTTTGGCCGAGCCGAACTCCGAACCGGCCATCCGCGAGATGGTCTCCTCCATCAGGGTGCCGCCCAGGTCGTTGGCGCCGCCGCGCAACATGACCTGGCTGCGCTGGACGCCGAGCTTGACCCAGCTGGTCTGGATCTGGGAGATCCGGCCGTGCAGCATGATCCGCGCCAGCGCGTGCACCGCGCGGTTGTCGCGGTGCGTGGGCCCGGGCCGCGCAGCGCCGGCGAGATACAGCGGCGAGGAGTGGTGTACGAACGGCAGCGGCACGAATTCGGTGAAGCCCCCGGTGCGGTCCTGGATGCCGCGCAATACGTTGAGATGGGCGACCCAGTGCCGCGGGGTGTCGACGTGGCCGTACATCATCGTCGAGGACGACCGCAGTCCGACCTCGTGCGCGGTGGTGACGACCTCCACCCACAGCGACGTGGGCAGCTTGCCCTTGGTGAGCACCCAGCGGACCTCGTCGTCGAGGATCTCCGCGGCGGTGCCGGGGATGGTGTCCAGGCCGGCCTCGCGCAGACCGGTCAGCCACTCGCGAATGCTCACGCCGCTCTTGGTGACTCCGTTGGCGATCTCCATCGGGGAGAACGCGTGCACATGCATCGAGGGCACCCGCGCCTTGACCGCGCGCACCAGATCGGCGTACCCGGTCACCGGAAGCTCGGGGTCGATACCGCCCTGCATGCACACTTCGGTGGCGCCGGCGACGTGCGCCTCCCACGCCCGGTCGGCGACCTCGGCCACCGACAGTGAGAACGCATCGGCGTCGCCCTTGCGCTGGGCGAAGGCGCAGAACCGGCAGCCGGTGTAGCAGATGTTGGTGAAGTTGATGTTGCGGTTCACCACGAAGGTGACGTCATCACCGACGGCGTCCCTTCGCAGCGAATCCGCTAGCGCGGCAACGGCTTCCAGGGCCGGGCCGTCGGCGCACGCCAGCGCGAGGTACTCGTCGTCGGTGCAGCCCGCCGGGTCGCGTTCGGCGGCGCGCAACGCCGCCGCCACGTCGGTGTCGAGGCGTTCGGGCACCCGAGCGCTCAATTCGCCCACTCTTTCGCGGACCGACTCCCAGTCGCCGAAGGCGCTCATCAGGTCGCTGCGGACCTCGGTTCGGCGTCCGTCGGTGTCGATCGCGGTGTGCAGATCGGTGCGCCCCAGCGATTCGGCGGCTTCGTCGGGTTCCTGCCACGGGCGGCCAACGGGGTTGATGTCGCGGGCGTAGCCGGTGTCGGAGTCGGCCAGTGCGGCGACGTGGCTGGCCACCCGCGGGTCGATCCAGGCCGCACCGCCCTGCACGTAGCGCGGTTGCGCGGTGAGACGCTGGACCAGTTCGAATCCGCCGCGGGCGGTGAGCGCGGCCAGTTCCTCCAGCGCGGGCCACGGCCGTTCGGGGTTGACGTGATCGGGCGTCAGCGGTGACACCCCGCCCCAGTCGTCGACGCCGGCGCCCAGCAGCGCCAGGCACTCCTGCGGTGAGACCAGATTGGGCGGGGCCTGCACCCGCATGTCGGGTCCGAGCACCAGCCGCGCCACCGCGACGGTGGCGACGAAGTCGTCGAAGTCGGTGTCTGGAACCCCGGCCATCGCGGTGCGGTCCTTGGCGCGGAAGTTCTGCACGATCACTTCCTGGATGTGGCCGAATTCCTTGTGCAGCTTGCGGATCGCGTGCAGGGTGTCGGCGCGCTCGGCCAGCGTCTCCCCGATGCCGACCAGCAGTCCGGTGGTGAACGGGATGGACAGCCGCCCGGCGTCGGTCAGTGTCCGCAGCCGCACCTCGGGGTCTTTGTCGGGGCTGCCGAAGTGTGCCAGGCCGCGCGTGGTGAACAGCCGCCGCGAGGTGGTCTCCAGCATCATGCCCATCGACGGCGCGACAGGCTTGAGGCGCGAGAGTTCCGCCCAGCTCATGACGCCGGGGTTGAGGTGGGGCAGCAGGCCCGTCTCCTCGAGGACGCGGATGGCCGCCGCGCGCACATAGTCCAGCGTCGAGTCATAGCCGCGCTCATCGAGCCACTGCCGTGCCTGCGGCCAGCGCGCCTCCGGGCGGTCACCGAGGGTGAAAAGCGCCTCCTTGCAACCGAGTTCGGCGCCGCGGCGGGCGATCGCGACGATCTCATCGGACTCCAGGTACATGCCCCTGCCCTCGGCGCGCAGCTTGCCGGGAACCGTCACGAACGTGCAGTAGTGACAGGTGTCGCGGCACAGATGAGTGACCGGGATGAACACCTTGCGGGAGTAGGTCACCGGCAGTCCGCCACCGGGGCCGCGCCGGCCGGCCGAGGTCAGGCCGGCGTCGCGGACCCGCGCGGCGCTGGCGCACAGGTCGACGAGATCCTCACCGCGGGCCGTCATCGCGATCGCGGCCTCGTCGAGGTTGAGGGCCACCCCGTCGCGCGCCCGGCGCAGCACTCGGCGCAGTGCGGCGGATGCGGCGGTCGGCATGCGGCCAACACTAGTCCCACCAGCAACAACAGTGCCGAGCCGGGGAGGCATCCCCTTCCTGTGAATTTCTCAGGGTTCGGGTAGACTCTGGAGGATGTCCAGCGTTTTGGGAGTGTCCGCTCGTTCCTTCATGGCGGCCGGTGTGGCGGTCGCCGCCATCGGCACGGCCGTCGTCGCACCGCTGCCCGCGCCCACCGCGGCGACGGTGTCGATGCCCGCATTGAGCGCCCCCGCCATCGCGCTGACGGCCGCGGTCCAACCGCTGCAGCAGGCAGCGAACGTTACGGCCAGTGCGACGGGCGCGGGTGACGCGATCATCAACGCCTACAACGCCCTGCAGCCCTGGGTCGCTTACGGGTATCAGCTGGTGCAGTGGGGTCTCAGCTGGATACCCGGAGTCTGGCTGGTCGCGCCCGCCGTCGACCTCGCCTACTACACGGCGCAGCCGCTGATCGAGGGCGCGGTGTACAGCTTCGCCTACCTGATCGACGGTCAGGCCGACCTCATCCCGCCCACCTTGACCCAGGCCGTGCAGAACTCGGCCAACAACTTCGTGGCCTACACCGTGAACTGGGCCTACTCGATCTTCCCGTTCCCGCCGCTGCCGCCGCTGCCGATCTTCAACGGTCTCGCGGCGGCGGCGACGGCGCCGGCTGCCACCGGCCGCGGCCTGGTCTCCGCGGCGGCGGCCCTCTCACCCAAGACGGCGCCGGAGGCGGCTCCGGAGGTGGCACCCGTCGTCGAGGCGCCGGCGGCGCGTACGCGCGTGGCGACACAGCGCCCGGCCCTCGCTGTCGCGAGAGCGACGGCGGCACGGGTTGCCCCGGCAGCGGCGCAGAGCTTCACGCAGAACACCGCCGATGCCGTCTCCGATGCGGTGGCGCCGGTGCGCGCCGCCGCACGGTCAGGCCGCGCGGCGCAGCACGAGAGCCGGCGGTAGCGCTCCGAGGAGCAGAAAGAGCAGCGACGAGTAGGCCATCACTCCCCGGCCGCCGAAGACGACGTCGCCACCCGGGCCGCCGAAGGTCAACACCGCCGTGGTGGCCAGCCACGTCCACAGCGGCAGTGCGGCAAGCCTTTTCGAGTCGGTGCACTGCAGGGCCGCCCACACCAGTGCGGCGTTGAGCGCCCCGCTGAGCAGCGCGCTGATCGGCAGCGGCACCGGGCCGAGGTGAAGCGGCAGCAGTAGCGCTCCGGCGAGTGCGCAGAGGACGCCGTCGAGCGCCAGTGCGCTCAGCACGGCGTTCCTAATCTGTCACCTCGACGCCGGCGAGAAGGTCTCTCTCCCATCCCTGTTCGTCCAGCGGTCCGGGTTCTCCGGCAGCCAGGATGTAGTGCTCGTGCGCCAGCACCGGCAGGACGACCTTGTTGGAGAGCGTGAACGCGCGGCCGGTGGGGCCCAGCGTCATCTGGGTGGCGTGGGCGAGGATGGCCGCGACTTTCGCCTGAAGGTGGGCGGATCCGTCGACGGCGGCGGTGATGCGTTCCTCGGGGTAGCCGACAGCGCCCTCCGGCCAGATCCAGTCCGGTTCCGCATCGGCCGGCCCCAGGTCGCCGATCGCCGCCCGGAAGGCGTGCGCGGAGGTCACCGTCCAGTAGAACTTCGGCACCCTCCAGCGGCCGGCGGTCGCATCGATCGCGGCGGTGGTCAGCCGGTGCGCCTGGATGTGGTCGGGGTGGCCGTATCCGCCGTCGGGATCGTAGGTCACCACCACGTGCGGACGCAGGTCGGCGATCACATCGGCGACCGCACCGATCGCCTCGTCGGTGTCGGCGTCGACGAAGCGGGTGCGCCCGCCGCGCGACGGCGCGGGGGCCATGCCCGAATCCCGCCAGCGGCCGGCGCCACCGAGGAAGCGTGGCTCGGCCACGCCGAGTGCGCGCAGCGCGGCGGTCAGTTCCCCGATGCGGTAGCCACCGAGTTGGTCGGCGTGCTCGACGCCGAGTCGGCTCCAGCGGTCGCCGATGATCTCGCCCTCCTCGCCGAGGGTGCAGGTGAGCACACTCACCTGTGCGCCGGCGGCGGTGTAGCGGGCGATGGTGGCGCCGTTGTTGATGGTCTCGTCGTCGGGGTGCGCGTGCACGAACAACAGCCGCGGCGACATGCGCGACACCCTACCGACCTCGGGTTAGGGTGCAGAGATGTCCGCCGCTCTCCGTTCCGCCGTCACCGCGAGCATGGCGATGGCCGCTGCCGGTGTGATCGCCGCGACGCCGCCGGCCCCCGCCCCCGGAGTTCACCTGCCACGGCTGGAGTCCGCGGCGGTCCTGTTGGCCGACGCGACGCTGCCGGCGTTCGGCGCGCTGCCCTATCAGGTGTTGGTCAACCAGATCGGCAACGCCGTCGCGCTGCTGCCCACGCTGATCGGCGGCACCGAGCAGTGCACCGCCTGCCAGGGGCCGGTCACGACACCGGAGAATCCGACGGCGAGTGCCTTCACCGGATGGGGCGGCATCGGCATCGCCGTCGGCATCGTGGGCAGTCCGCTGGTGTTCGGGCAGACGCTGCTGGCGACCGGCGAGGTGGGCCGGGCGCTCGCCGACGCCGGGGCGGCGATCTCGGTTCCGGTGTCCAACACGGTGTCCATGCTCGGCGCCGACCGCATCACCTACGGCGGCGCACAGTTCGCCGCGACCCGCGAGCGCGGCATCACCGCGCTCAGCGACACGGTGACACTCGGCCTGCAGATCGCCGCGGAGGCGTTCATCGCCACTCCGGTGGCGATCGTCGCCGGCGTCGCCGACGGCGCGGCCGCGTTCGCCCAGACCCTGGCCTCGACGAACAACCTGCGCCTGTCGTTGGAGGCGGCCGTAGCGCCCGTGCAGGCGGCGGTGCAGACCTCGCTCACCACCCTGGGTGCGCAGGTGGCGAACCTGCGGTCGACGGTGTACGCGGATCTGACGTCCGGGCCGACGATCACCACCATCCCGACGCCGATCGTGGGGTCCACGCCGTCGGTGGCGCGCACCGCGTCGGCGGCGGCGAGGACCGTGAAGCCGGCGGCGAGTTCTCCCGCGCAGCGGTCCCGCGCCGGCGCGCCGCGCTAGCGGTCAGCGACCGGTTTTCACCCAGGTGCCGGCGTCGCCGACGATGCCCACCGGAACGGCTCCGGTGAGAGCCACGTTCTGCACGGTCGGGCCCGCCGCGACGATGGTGGTGTCCTGCATGATCGGCAGCACCGTCGCCATCGCCCACAGCCGTGGCTCCACGGCGGCGATCGCGGAGTCGATGTCCAGTGAACCGTCGAGGGCGGCATCGATCTTCGGCTGAATACCGCGATCGCAGATGCCGGTGAGGTTCGACGGCGCCTTCACCAGCGGTGCGCTCTCCGGCGCCACGCTGTCCGGCGGGACAGCATCCGGCGATGCGCCGGGGTTCGGCGGGGCGCTCGTCGTGGTGACCAGACCGGCAGGTGTGCGGACCGCCACCGGGGTGGCCTCCAGTGCCGGACAGCCGAACCGCGACGCCAGGGCCGTCGCCAGATCACCGCCGGCGGCGTTCCAGCCGACGATCGCGTCGACCCGGTTCTGCACCAGCGCCGAACCGTAGAGCACCGGCGGATCCAGCGCCAGCACACTCGCCGCGATACCCGCACCACGCAACTGGTCGGCCGCGGTGTTGGCCACCGCCACCGACGCCGGGTCGTTGGCGGCCGCGCCGATCACCAGCGACAGCGGCTGCCCGTTGCGGCTGATGAGTTCGGGGGCGACCTGGAAACCGGCCTGCTCGAACAGCGCCAGAGCGCCGTCGCGGCCGATCGACGGCGGCGCGGTCGGGACGTACCCGGGATCACTGGGTGCGCGGATCAGAGAGCGGTCCAGCGTCACCGAGTTGTCGCTGCCGGCGCCCACCGAAGCCAGCAACTCGGTGTCCAGCAGGCCCAGAATGGCTTTGCGCACAACGGGATCGGAGAGTTTGGGTAGCTGCGCGCGCAGGGTCAGCGCCATGGTGCGCGGCGTGATGATCAGGCCGGTGCGCACATCCGGGATTGCCGACAGCTGGGCGAACGCCGTCGGGCCGCCGTGCACCTGCGCCACCTGGGTGTCGCCGTTGCGGATCGAGTCCGCCAGTGCCGCCGCCGACCCCGCGCGCCGGAACAACACCTGGTCGGGTTTGGCCGGCTGACCCCAGAACCGGTCGTTGCGCGCCAGCAGGATCTCGTCGCGTTGCGGGTCGATGGTTTCGGTGCGGAACTGCCCGCCGGTGACCGGCAGGGTGCGCGCCAGTCCGGCCGGGAATCCGCCGGGCACGTCCTTGACGATGTGCGCCGGAAGCATGTTGTTGAACAATTCGCGCCACGCCGGGTAGGGCTGGGTGAAGGTGACCACCGCGGTCTTACCGCCGTCGACGGACTGCACGCCGTTGATGAGGTCGTAGCCCGCGGGGTCGACCACGCCGGGCTGGCTGACCATCTGGCGCCACTGGTACCAGAAGTCGTCCGCGGCGATCGGCGCGTTGTCGGTCCAGGCGGCCTCGGGTCGGATCTTGTAGGTGACGGTGAAGGGCTCGGTGGCCGTCACCGCCGCCGACACCAGCAGTGTGGGGTCGAGTTCCCAGCGCGACCCGGTGGGTGTTGCCGGATCGGGCACCGGCCGAAACGAACTCGGCAACACCAGTGCACTGACGGCGGCGTTGACCGGTGAGAGGTCGGAGAGCAGATGCGGGTTGAACCCGGCGCCGATGGCGTCGATCGCCATGATGACCTGTGCGGCCTTGGGTGCCGGCGCGGAGGCCTGCGAGGTCGCGGTGCTCTGCGGTGCGGGCGGCGCGTCGACGGTGCACCCTGCCGTTGGTATCAGGGCGACCAGCAGCGCCGACATCACCGCGCCCGCGGCTCGCAGAGTGGCCCCCGTCATGCCCTCGCCTTCGCCCGGGACCGGGTGCGGGCGCGGGTGGTGGCGTCGAGGTCGGCCTTGCGGACGCGCACGATCTCCGGGGTCACCTCGACGCACTCGTCGGCCGCGCAGAACTCCATGGCCTGTTCCAGGTCGAGTTCCATCGGACGGGCGAGGGTCTCCATCACGTCGGCGGTGGAGGAACGCATGTTGGTGAGCTTCTTCTCCCGGGTGACGTTGACGTCGAGATCCTCGGCGCGCGGGTTGATGCCCACGACGTGACCCTCGTAGGTCTCGTCGCCGGGTTCGACGAAGAACGTTCCGCGGTCGGCGAGCTGGATCATCGCGAACGGGGTGACCGATCCGGCGCGGTCGCTGACCAGTGAGCCGGTGTGCCGGGCGCGGATGTCTCCGGCCCACGGCCGGTAGCCGTCGAACACCGCGTTGGCGATTCCGGTGCCGCGGGTCAGTGTGAGGAACTCGGTGCGGAAGCCGATCAGCCCGCGGCTGGGGACGATGAAGTCCATCCGCACCCAGCCCGCGGCGTGGTTGGTCATCTGCTCCATGCGGCCCTTGCGGTTGGCCATCAACTGGGTGATGGCGCCGACGAACTCTTCCGGACAGTCGATGGTCATCGCCTCGAACGGCTCGTGCAGCTTGCCGTCGATGGTGCGGGTGACCACCTGCGGCTTGCCGACGGTGAGCTCGAAGCCCTCGCGGCGCATCTGCTCGACGAGCACGGCCAGTGCGAGCTCGCCGCGGCCCTGCACCTCCCACGCGTCGGGGCGGCCGATGTCGACCACCCGGATGGACACGTTGCCCACGAGTTCGGAGTCCAGGCGCGACTTGACCATCCGCGCGGTGAGCTTGTGGCCGGAGACCTTGCCGGCCAGCGGTGAGGTGTTGGTTCCGATCGTCACCGAGATCGCCGGTTCGTCGACGGTGATACGCGGCAGCGCGTGCGCGTGGTCGGGGTCGGCCAGGGTGTCGCCGATCATGATCTCCGGCATGCCTGCGACGGCGACGATGTCGCCGGCGACGGCTTCGTCGGTGGGGTTGCGCTCCACGCCGACGGTGGCCAGCAGTTCGGTGATCTTGGCGCCTGCGATGACGGGCAGGCCGTCGACCTCACGCATCCAGGCGACCTGCTGGCCCTTGCGCAGCCGGCCCTTGTAAATGCGGACCAGAGCGAGCCGGCCCAGGAACGCTGAGGCGTCAAGGTTGGTCACCAGCGCCTGCAGCGGCGCCTCCGGATCGCCCTGGGGCGGCGGGATGTGTTGCATCAGAACGTCGAACAGCGGGTCGAGGTTCTCGCCATCGGGTATCTCGCCGTCGGCGGGCTGGGTGGTGCTGGCGATCCCGGCGCGACCGGAGGCGAACAGCGTCGGCAACCCGAGGGCGAACTCCGCGGCCCGCTGCGCCTCCTCGTCGAGATCGGAAGCGACGTCGAGCAGCAGGTCGTGGCTGGCTTCGACCACCTCGGCGATGCGCGCGTCGGGCCGGTCGGTCTTGTTGACCACCAGGATCACCGGCAGGTGCGCGCCGAGTGCCTTGCGCAGCACGAAGCGGGTCTGCGGCAGCGGCCCCTCGGAGGCGTCGACGAGCAGCAGCACGCCGTCGACCATCGACAGCCCGCGCTCCACCTCACCGCCGAAGTCGGCGTGGCCGGGGGTGTCGATGACGTTGATCACCGTGAGGCTGCCGTCGGCGTTGTGGCGGTGCACCGCGGTGTTCTTCGCCAGGATCGTGATGCCCTTCTCCCGCTCCAGATCACCGGAGTCCATGATCCGTTCGCCGGAGTCGCCGTGGGCGCGCAGCGCACCGGACTGGCGCAGCATCGCATCGACGAGCGTGGTCTTGCCGTGGTCCACGTGGGCGACGATGGCGACATTGCGGAAGTCGGGGCGGAAGTTCACGCAGGTGATTCTCCCAGCGCGCGGGCCAAATCCGTTAACCAGGCCCGATCAGCGGGCACCCACGGCAGGTCATCGAGGTCGGCGGCCCCCACCCAGCGCAGCGCGCCGTGGTCGTGCGGGTGCAGTTCTCCCCCGGTCTGGATGACGAGGTAGGCCCGCAGCACCAGCGAGTCCGACAGCAGAACGTCACCGCCCAGCCGCTGCCCGACGCTCACCTCGATGCCGAGTTCCTCGCGCAGCTCCCGCACCAGGGCCTGTGGTTCGGTCTCCCCGGCCGCCACCTTGCCGCCGGGCAGTTCCCACAGCCCGGCCAGCTCCGGCGGGCGCCGGCGCTGGGCGGCGAGGACAGCGGTGCCGGAAGCCCTTGCTGAAAAAAGGGCACCGGCCACGACAACGCGCACGGGAGGTGACGGTACCGTTCTCCCGTTACGCCGCGAAGGGGGCTGAAGGTTGACCGACCAGGCCGGACGTCAGACGATCTGCCTGAACATGATCGTGCGCAACGAGTCGCACATCGTGCACGAGGTGCTCGACACGGTGGCGCCGCTGATCGACTACTGGGTGATCGTCGACACGGGGTCCGACGACGGCACCCAGGACATCATCCGCAACTACATGGCCCAGCGCGGCATCCCGGGCGAGCTGCATGAGCGGCCGTGGCGCGACTTCGGGTCCAACCGCACCGAGGCGCTGCAACTGGCGCAGAACAAGTGCGACTACATCCTCGTGATGGACGCCGACGACCTGCTGGTCGGCACCATCAGTTTCACCAACCTCACCGCCGACGTCTACTACCTGCGTATCCGGGACGACGGCGGCACCAGTTACTGGCGGCGCGAGTTGTTCCGCAACGGTGTGCCGGTGTACTACCGCGGCGTGCTGCACGAGTTCCCCGACTGCGACGCGCCGTTCACCGAGGAGCGTCTCGAAGGCGACTACTACGTCAACTCCCGCCGCCTGGGCGCCCGCAACAAGGATCCGAAGAAGTACCTGCGCGATGCCGAGGTGCTGCTGGCCGAGGTGCACCGGCATCCCGATGATGCCCGCGCGGTGTTCTATCTGGCGCAGAGCTACCACAACTACGGCGACTTCGCGAACGGCCTGACGTGGTACGCCCGCCGGGCGGAGATGGGGGGCTGGGACGAGGAGGTCTTCTTCTCAATGATGCGGGTGGCCGAATGCATGTCCGAACTCGGCCACCCACTGCACGAGGTTCAGGAGGCCTACCTGCGGTCGTGGGAGTACCGGCCCATTCGTGCCGAGCCTCTCTACCGTCTGGCCTACCGGCTGCGGACTGATGCCCTCTACGCGCGTGCCTACATGTTTGCCCGATTCTCCGGGGAGATTCCACTGCCGGTTGACGACAAGCTCTTCGTCGGTGCTGACATCTACGAGTGGCGAGCACTCGACGAGCAGGCGGTGTGTGCCTCGTGGCTGATCGGCAAGCGTCAGGAGACCTTCGGGCTGTGCCGGCACCTGCTGGCGATGGACCAGATCCCCGAGGCGGACCGGGAGCGCATCACCCTCAACCGCGACCTGTGTGTGCCCGAGATGCTCGAGGACGCCGGTGAGTATCCGGAAGACCGTGTGCAGCGGCCGGCCGGATCGCGTGACGCCGAGGTGACCGTCACGTTGGTGGCCGGGCCGTCGGCGCAGGAGACCGAAACCACGCTGAACTCCTTCCTGCACTGCTGCACCGATGCCGACCGGGTGGGCCGGTTCGTGGTGCTCGACACCGGACTGTTCGACTCCGACCGCGCCCGGCTGGCGCAGCGGTATCCGTTCCTGGAGTTCGTCTCCGGCGACGGTGCGAGCGGTTTCGCCGCACAACTGGACCGGCTGCGCTCCGAGATCGGCGGCAGGTACTGGATGCACCTGGGGCAGGGCTGGCAGTTCTTCGCCCCCGAGGCCTTGATCGGCCGGCTGACGTCGGTGCTGCAGGCTGAACCGGAGGTCTGCCAGGTCGGGGTCAACTACGGCGACGTGACCGCCCTGAGCAACAAGACCGCGCCACTGACCGAGACCCGTTCCGGGCCGGGGACCGGACACTACGTTCCGGCCACCGCGGCGATCACCGGCCCGAACATGGTGGACGCGGCGCGCTTCGAGCAGGCGCTGGTGGCCGCGGGGTCCGGCGGGGCCATGCGGACCGTCACCCTCGATGAGGTGCTCTGCGTCAAGCAGAACTGATCCGCGCTACGGTGAGTCATGACCGTATTGAGCGATGAGCAGGTCGACGCCGCCGCTGCCACCCT
>JBAXCK010000042.1:0-22826 GCA_037141465.1 Mycobacteriaceae bacterium
AGTGCGGGCGGAGGGACTCGAACCCACACGCTCTTTCGAGCACCGGCACCTAAAGCCGGCATGTCTGCCAGTTTCATCACGCCCGCAATCCCCCCGATCCTAACGTCATTCGATGACGCGATACCTCACACCGAGGGCGCGGTAGGTGCGTTCCGCACGCCGGTCCCGTGTGAGCAGAGTCCGGCCGTTGGCGGCGGATGCCTGACCGACGAGGGCGTCGTAGACCGACCCGCCCATGATGCCGAGATCCGCTAGCCGCTCATGAAGATCACGCGTGGCGTCAGCATCCAGCCAGCAATCCTCAGGGAAGGCCGCGGCCAAAACCGACGCGGCCTGCCCCGCGGTCAATCGCAACTCAACGGGTAGCCGAGTGAGCACCGAGTACGTCTCGAACGCCGCGTGCCCGGCGAGCGCCGGCCGCAGATCAACGAGGGCGCGGCGGCACCCCGGGTGGGATTCGTGTGTGGGGTCGAGGGCGGCGACGGCCACACTCGTGTCACACGCCCACCGGTCACCGCGCGGGCTCACCGCTGCAGGTCGTCTCGAAGTCGGCGGACGTCGTCGTCGGTCAGGGCCGCACCCTCGACCTTCTCCAGAATGGGCAGGCCATCGCTGGTTTCGACCGCCCGCTCGCCCCGTCTCACGGGCTCGATCCTCAGCCCGGCGCCATCGGGGATCAATTCAAGCGGGGTGTCCGCTGTGATCCCCAGCGCTACCCGCAGCGCTTTGGGGATCACCAGCCGTCCCACGCTGTCGATTGTCACCCGCATGGGCTTATATTACCAATCATTTGGTAAAGCCCCGCCTGAATCGTCTGGCCTGCAGCGACTGTAGTTTCGTGGTGTGTCCGCCCCGCGCCGCCGCCGCTTCGCGCTGATCCTGCTGGTGATCGGTGCCGCCGCCGCGTGCCTGGCGCTGGGCTGGTGGCAGTGGACGCGGTACGAGTCGGCCTCCGGCGGTTTCCAGAACCTCGGCTACGCGCTGCAATGGCCGCTGTTCGCGTTCTTCTGCGTCTATGCGTATCGCAAGTTCGTCCGGTACGAAGAGATGCCGCCCGAGCAGACGGCCGCAGCCCACACCGAGGTACCCGAGGGCCTGCTGCCGCAGCGCCCCGCCGCCGCGCCGGCGCCGACCGATCCGGTATTGACCGAATACAACGCCTATCTCGCCGAGTTGGCGGAGAACGACAAGAGGACGCACCGATGACCGAGACGCCCGACGCGCAGCCGCTCACGACGCCGATCGAGAAGATCCGCTCCGCCCTCACCGGCTACCGGGTGATGGCGTGGCTGACGGGAATCTGGCTGATCGCGCTGGTCTACGAGATCGTGCTCAAGTACGTCGTGAAGGTGGACAACCCGCCTAGTTGGATCGGCGTGGTGCACGGCTGGGTGTACTTCGTCTACCTGCTGGCGACGTTCAACCTTGCGGTGAAGGTTCGCTGGCCGATCGCCAAGACAATCGGGATCCTGCTGGCCGGCACCGTCCCGCTGCTGGGCATCATCGTCGAGCAGGTGCAGACTCGCGAACTCAAAGAGCGGCTGGGCCTCTAGCAAGCTCGCGCAACGCCGGCACCAACAGGGCCAGAGCCCGGCCGCGGTGGGAGACCGCGTCCTTCTGCGCCGCACTCAACTGAGCGGCGCTGCCATCCCCGCCCTCGGGAATGAACACGGGGTCGTACCCGAAACCGTTGCTCCCCTGCGGTTCCCGTGCGATCGTTCCCGGCCATTCGCCGCGAACCACGGTGACGTCCCCGGGTCCACTCACCAGCGCACAGGCCGAGACGAACGCCGCCCCGCGCCGGTCATCGGGGACATCGCGCAGCTGTGCCAGCAGCAGGGCGTAGTTGGCGACGTCATCTCCGTGCACGCCGGACCACCGCGCGGAGAGCACGCCGGGCATCCCGTTGAGTGCCGCCACTTCAAGGCCCGAGTCGTCGGCCAGCGTCGGCAGGCCGGTCGCCACGAAACCGTCGCGCGCCTTGGCGACGGCGTTGTCCTCGAAGGTCGCTCCGGTCTCGGGCGCTTCGTCATAGGGCGCGACGTCGTCGAGGGACAGCAGTTCCAGTCCGGTGATACCGGCGGCGCCGAGCACCCGGTGCAACTCGGCAAGCTTCTTGGGGTTGCGACTGGCAACAAGAAGAGGTGTCAGCTTCCGAACGCCTTCTTGGGCGCCGGACCCGCCGGCAGCACACCGGGATACGGCAATGCCAGCGCATCGCGCTGCGCGGTGAACAGCGTCTCGCAGCCTGCCAGCGCCACGTCGAGCATCGAGTCCAGTGTCGAACGCGGGAAGGTCGCACCCTCACCGGTGCCCTGGACCTCCACCAGCGTCCCGGTGTCGGTGGCCACCACGTTCATATCGACCTCGGCGCGCGAGTCCTCCTCATAGGGCAGGTCCAGCCGAACCCGGCCGTCGACCACGCCGACGCTCACCGCGGCGATCGCGCACGACAGCGGCCTCGGGTCGCTGAGTGCGCCGGCCGCCCCGAGGTAGGTCACCGCATCGGAGAGAGCCACGTAGGCGCCGGTGATCGCGGCGGTTCGGGTGCCGCCGTCGGCCTGCAGCACATCGCAGTCCACGGCGATGGTGTTCTCCCCCAGCGCCGCCAGATCGATGCAGGCCCGCAGCGACCGGCCGACCAGCCGGCTGATCTCCTGGGTGCGACCACCGAGGCGACCCTTGACCGATTCCCGGTCCGAGCGCGTGTGGGTGGCGCCGGGCAGCATCGCGTATTCGGCGGTCAGCCAGCCCAGCCCGGAGCCCTTGCGCCAGCGCGGCACGCCCTCGGTGACGCTTGCGGTGCACATCACCCGTGTCTCCCCGAACGCGATGAGCACCGATCCGGCCGGATGCGAGGTGAAGCCGCGGGTGATGCTCACCGGGCGCAGTTCGCCGTCGGCCCTGCCGTCCTGTCGTTCTGACACGACTAAACCCTAGCGGCAGACGTCGATCGTCTCGCCGGCCACCACCGCGTGCACCGGGCCGCCGAATTCGGCCTTGGCCTCGCTGATGACATCCTCGCGTGACGTCCACGGTGGGATGTGTGTCAGCAGCAGCATCCCCACCCCGGCGCGCTTGGCCACCTGCCCCGCCTCGGTGCCGGACATGTGCAGATGCTTGGGCCGATCCTCCGAGTGGGTCCACGACGCCTCGCAGAGGAACACGTCTGCACCGGCGGCCAGATCCACCAGGGACTCGCACATCCCGGTGTCACCGGAGTAGACGAGTGTGGCGCCGGCGCCGTTGGTGATGCGCAGACCGTAGGACTCAGTGGGGTGCGACACCAGCTGCGGCACAACCGTGAGGGCACCGAAGCAGACCGCTTCGCCGTCGGTCCACGGCTGCACATCGAAGATGTCGGTGAAGTCGTCGAGTTCCCCGCCCAACGGTGACGACGCCGCCGCGAGCCGCGTCCAGGTGTCACTCGGGCCGTACATCCGTCCGCGCTCCGGCGCCGGGGTCGGGTGGTAGCGCCGCCAGACGAACAGGCCCGGCAGATCCAGGCAGTGGTCGGCGTGCAGATGCGATAGCAGAATGTGGACGTCGTTGGGGTCGACGTAGCGTTGCAGCGCGCCGAGCACACCGCCACCGAAATCCATCACCAGCGGCGGCGTCGCGGGCGCGGTGATCAGGTAGCCCGAGGCGGGCGAATCCGGACCCACGACGCTGCCCGAACAGCCCAGCACCGTGATCCGCACAGTGACAAGCTTGCCACGCCGATAGGGCGCGGTCAGGTCTTTCCGGCGGCCCTGCTGACACCGTGCACGACCGGCCCCAGGAAGCGGGCGGCCAGCGCGGTGAACGAGTCCGGATCGCCGGTCGCCTCGAACACGCGCTCGGCGGGCGGGGATTCGTGCGAGCGCAGCAAGTCGGCTTCGGTGAGCACCCGCAGCAGATCCTTGGCGGTCTCCTCGGCACTGGAGACCAGCGTCACCGAATCACCCATCGCCAGCTGGATCACACCGGACAGCAGCGGGTAGTGCGTGCAGCCGAGCACCAGTGTGTCGACCTCGGCGCGCTGCAGCGGCTCCAGATAACCCTTCGCCAGACCGAGCACCTCGCGGCCGCTGGTGATTCCCCGCTCGACGAAGTCGACGAACCCCGGGCACGCCACGGCGCTCACCTCGACATCACGAGCGGCGGCGAACGCGTCCTGGTAGGCACCCGAGCCGATGGTCGCCGTGGTGCCGATGACCCCGATACGGCCCGAGCGGGTGGTGGCCACCGCGCGTCGCACCGCAGGCAGGATCACCTCGATGACGGGAATGTCGTAGCGCTCGCGGGCATCGCGCAGACACGCCGACGACGCGGTGTTGCAGGCGATGACGAGCGCCTTGACACCTCGGGCAACCAGGTCGTCGCCGATGGCGAGCGCGTGCGCGCGCACCTCGGGAATGGTCAACGGGCCATAGGGGCCGTGCGCGGTGTCACCGACGTAGATCATGTTCTCGTCGGGCAACTGGTCGATGATCGAGCGGGCCACGGTGAGTCCGCCGACGCCGGAGTCGAAGATGCCGACCGGTGCGTTGCGATCAGTCACGGGCACGAGCGCGGGCCTCCCGTTCCGGTTTGGACAACCAGTAGGCGGCCAGCACACCGGCTATCGCCCCGCAGAGGTGCCCCTGCCAGGACACCCCGCCGCAGCCGTTGAGCACCGGCACGGCGCCGAGCAGGATTCCGCCATAGACGAAGAGCACCACCAGGCTCGTGATGATCTGCCAGACGTGGCGGGTAAGCCAACCGAACGCCATCAGGAAGGCCAGCCAGCCGAAGATGAGTCCCGAGGCGCCGATGTGGTTGGTCTGCAAACGGCAATTGCCGATGTCGCCGATCAGCCAGGTGCCCAGGCCTCCAAGGATCCAGATGATCGCCGTCGCCCACAGGAAGCGGCCCAACCCGGCCAGCGTCACCAGAAACCCGAGCACCAGCGCGGGCACCGTATTGGCGAGCAGGTGCCCCCAGTTGGCGTGCAGCAGCGGTGCGAAGATCACACCCGCAAGCCCGTCGGTCTCCAGCGGCCGGATTCCGTTGCGGTCCAGCCGGTGTCCCATCAACTGGTCGACGATCTCGATCAGATAGAGGAGTGCGACGAAGCTGAGGATCGTCGCGCCGCCGACCTTCCAGGCCGGTGCCTTGGCCGGCCCCGTCGCCTTCAACTCGGTCATGAGAGCGCTCCGGGCATGACATCACGGTAGGTGGGGATGCCGGCGACCGGTTCGGCGGCCAGCACACCGGCGAGCACCGCGCTTGCCAGGCAGTCCGCCGCGGCGGCGCCGAGCTGGGTTACCAGCGCGGTGTCGGGCAGCATCGCCTCGGGGGTGTCCTCATCGGGTTCGACGTCGACCGCGCCGGTCGCCAGGACGAAGACGGTATCTCCGTCGAGCGGGGTGTGTGCCGGCCGGATCGCCCGCGCCAGCCCGTCCTGGGCGGCGACCGCCATCCGGCGACACCCCGCCTTAGTGAGTGCGGCATCGCACGCGATCACCGCGATGGTGGTGTTGAGCGGACTGAGTTCGCGGTCCCGCTTCGCATAGGCGACCAGTTCGGCCGCCGGCGGCTGGCGAAGTCCGAATTCGACCGCGAGTCCGTCCATCCACGGCAGCCCGGTTGCCGGGTCGATGACCGCGCCCGCGGAGTTGACCACCACGATCGCCCCGACCGTGACTCCGGACTCCAGCCGCCGCGACGCGGTGCCCACGCCACCCTTGATCACTCCGGCGCGTGCACCGACCCCGGCTCCGACGCTGCCGACGGCGACCTCCCGACCGGCCGCGCGCGCTGCCGCGTAGCCGAAATCCGCCGACGGCCGGTTCGACCACGCACCGACCGGCAGATCGAAGATCACCGCCGACGGAACGATCGGCACCGTGCCGCCGGCCATCTTCACCCCGCGGCCGCGCTCCTCCATCCAGCGCATCACCCCGTCGGCGGCGGCCAGACCGTAGGCGCTGCCGCCGCTCAGTACGACGGCGTCGACGTGGCGCACGCTGTTGGACGGGTCGAGCAGGTCGGTCTCCCGGGTGCCCGGCGCACCGCCCCGGACGTCGACACCGCCGACGGTTCCCGGCGGGGCGATCACGACCGTCGTACCGCAGGCCCATCCGGTTCCCGGCGCCTCGTCGGAGTGCACCGTGGCGTCGGCGTCGATGCGATGGTGATGGCCGACGAGAACACCGGCCACGTCGGTGATCGAACCGCCGGTGATCGAACCGCCGCTCATCGGATCGGTTTGTCCATCAGCCCGAGCACCAGGTACTCCTGCAGCACGGTCAGCCACTGGTAGACGTCGAGGTGGGTCGCCAGCGGGTGTCCGGCGGGCAGCCTCTCCGGCCCTTGCGCGCCGACGCCGAGGATCGTGCCGAGCGAGAGCCGCATGTCGTTGACCGCCGCGATCCAGGCATTGGCCTGCGCCTCGGTCAGCTCCACCCGGCCCTCCGCGCCGGGAAGGGTGTCCAGAAGCTCCTGGGCCGCTGAGATTTTGGCGTCGATGATCTCCGGCTCGTGCAGGCTGCGCAGCGCACCCGCGGAACCGTCGGGCTCGTCCGCAGTCGCCGTGTCCTTGATGAAGTCCGGCAGAAGCCGGCGCAGTGTCGCCTCCTCGGGCGCGGTGGCGTTGCCGGTGCGAATCCCGGTGATCTGCTCGAGCGGATCCGCCGGCACCGCGGACTGGCGCTCGTCGAGCATCTCCTGAATCGAGGTGGCCATGGTGCGCAGCAACGCTGCCTCGTGGGGTTGCAGTGCCGAGACGAAGCGGGGACCGCCGGCGGTCTGCAGCCGCCTCCATTTACGCACCGGGGTGCCCGCTCAGCGATCCTGCTGCATCGTGGCCCACAGCCCGGCCGCATGCAGCTTGGCCACGTCGGTCTCCATCGCCTCGCGGCTACCTGCGGAGACCACTGCCCTGCCCTCGTTGTGGACCTGCAGCATGAGCTTGGTGGCGTGCGTTTCGCTGTAGCCGAACAGCTTCTGGAAGATGTAGGTCACGTAGTTCATGAGGTTCACCGGGTCGTCCCAGACGAGGGTGACCCACGGTGCGTCGGTGGCCTCGAGTTCGTCGACCTCGCGGACCGCGGTGGTTCCCGGCCGGGTCGGTGCCGCTGACGCGCCCATGGCACAAGGATAGCCATTGCCGCCGCCCCGGCTACCGTTGCCACTGTGACCTCCGCAGCGCTGTTGACCGACAAATACGAGCTGACCATGCTCTCGGCGGCGTTGCGTGACGGCACAGCCGGGCGGCGCACCACCTTCGAGGTCTTCACCCGAAGCCTGCCCGAGGGCCGCCGCTACGGCGTCACCGCGGGCACCGCCAGGTTCCTGGACGCGCTGAAGGACTTCGCCTTCGATGACGACGCCCTGAATTCGGTGGCGGGGTTTCTGGACCGGGCAACGTGTGAGTTCCTGCGCGGCTTCGGATTCGACGGCGACATCGACGGCTACCCCGAAGGCGAGTTGTACTTCCCCGGTTCGCCGGTGCTGTCGGTCACCGGGACGTTCGCCGAGTGCGTGCTGCTGGAGACCCTCGCACTGTCGGTCTTCAACCATGACTGTGCGGTCGCCTCGGCGGCAGCGCGCATGGTCAGCGCCGCCGACGGGCGGCCCCTGATCGAGATGGGATCACGCCGCACGCACGAGCAGGCGGCCGTTGCCGCTGCGCGCGCCGCCTACATCGCCGGATTCGCCGGCACCTCCAACCTCGCAGCGCATCACCGCTACGGCATCCCCGCACTGGGCACCGCCGCGCACGCGTTCACCATGCTGCACACCCGGCCCGGCACCGACGCCGACGAATGGGAACGCGATGCGTTCCGTGCCCAGATCGCCGCTCTGGGTACCGGGACCACGCTGCTGGTCGACACCTACGACGTGCGCGCAGGTGTCGCGAACGCCATCGCCGTTGCCGGTCCCCACCTCGGTGCCGTGCGCATCGACTCCGGAGACCTCGGCGTGTTGACCCGACAGGTCCGCGAACAACTCGATGCGCTCGGCGCCACCGGCACCAGAATCGTGGTGTCCGGCGACCTCGACGAATATGCGATCGCCGCGCTGCGCGCCGATCCCGTGGACAGCTTCGGCGTCGGCACCTCAGTGGTCACCGGCTCCGGGGCGCCGACCGCGGGCATGGTCTACAAACTCGTCGAGGTCGACGGCCTCCCGGTACAGAAACGAAGCAGCCGCAAGGAATCCCACGGCGGACGCAAAGCGGCGACGCGCAGTACCCGCGCGAGCGGAACGATTGTCGAGGAGATCGTCCACCCGATCGCCTCACCACCGGAGATCGCCGAGACGTCCCGCGTGGTGACCGTGCCCCTGATGCGCCGCGGGGAGGTGGTCACCGACACCGGTCTGGCCGGTGCGCGTGACCGAGTCGCCGACGGCCTGCGCAGCCTGCCGTGGGAGGGCCTGGCGCTGTCGCACGGCGAGCCGGCCGTAGCCACCCGGCGCATCACGTGACCGAGCCCGACATCGCGCGCCTGCTCGAGGTCGCCGTAACCGAACTGGAGGGCGCGCATCGCCCGGGCCAACTGCAGATGGCCGAGGCCGTCGCCGAGGCGTTCGAGACCCGCACCCACCTGGCCGTGCAGGCCGGCACCGGCACGGGCAAGTCGCTGGCATATCTGATTCCGTCGATCGCACGTGCGGTCTCCGAGGACTCAACCGTGGTGGTGTCCACCGCCACCATCGCGCTGCAGCGTCAGCTCGTGGACCGGGATCTGCCGCGTCTCGCCGACGCCCTGACCACGGCACTGCCGCGGCGACCGACATTTGCCCTGCTCAAAGGGCGGCGGAACTATCTGTGTCTCAACAAGATCCACAGCGGGGCCGAACCCGATGAGGCCGACATCCCCCAGGAGGAGCTGTTCTCGCCCGCCGCCGTGAGCGCACTGGGCCGCGATGTGCAACGGCTCACACGGTGGGCTTCGGAGACCGAGACCGGCGACCGTGACGATCTGCGGCCCGGCGTGCCGGAGCGATCCTGGTCGCACGTCAGCGTCTCGGCGCGTGAATGCCTCGGCGCGGCCCGGTGTTCCTACGGCGCCGAGTGCTTCGCGGAGAAGGCGCGGGCGCAGGCCGCCGCCGTCGATATCGTCGTCACCAACCACGCCCTGCTCGCCATCGACGCGTTCTCCGACGCCACCGTGCTACCCGATCACGGTCTGCTGGTGATCGACGAAGCCCACGAGCTCACCGACCGCGTCACCGCGGTGGCCACCGCCGAACTGTCATCCGGCCAGCTCGGGCTGGCGGTGCGCAGGGTCGGACGCCTGGTCGAACCACCCCTGGTCGAGCGCCTCGAGGCCGCGGTCGCCAACGTCTCCTCGGCGATCCATGACGCGCAACCGGGCCGGATCGACTACCTCGACGCCGAACTGGGCACTTACCTCACCACGCTGCGCGACGCGGCAGCCGGCGCGCGCGGCGCCATCGATCCCGCTCCCTCCGACCCGAAGGCGGCCGCCGCACGCGCCGAAGCCGTCGCCGCCCTCGGGGAGATCGCCGACACCGCCGCACGAATCCTGGACTCCTTCTCCCCCGCCATCCCGGACCGGACCGATGTGGTGTGGCTGGACCACGAGGACAACCGGGGCACCGTTCGGCCGGTTCTGCGGGTCGCGCCGCTGTCGGTGGCATCCGCGCTGCGGGAGCACCTTTTCGCCACCGCCACCGCGGTGCTCACCTCGGCGACCCTGAGCATCGGGGGCTCCTTCGACGCGATGGCGCTCAATTGGGGGCTGACCGAGGAAACACCCTGGCGGGCTCTGGATGTGGGCTCACCGTTCGATCACGCCAGGGCGGGGATCCTCTATATCGCCGCACATCTGCCGGCACCCACCCGCGACGGGACCGGCGCAGACCAACAACTCGACGAGATCGCCGAGCTGATCGAGGCCGCCGGCGGCCGCACCCTGGGTTTGTTCTCCTCCATGCGGGCCGCGCGGGCTGCGGCAGAGGCGTTGCGCACGCGCCTGGGCACTCCGGTGCTGTGTCAGGGCGACGACACCACCGCCACGCTCGTCGAGCAGTTCACCGCCGATCCGGCGACCTCTCTGTTCGGCACGCTGTCGCTCTGGCAGGGCGTCGACGTCCCCGGTGCGTCATGCTCGCTGGTGATCATCGATCGCATTCCGTTCCCGCGCCCCGATGACCCGCTGCTGAGCGCCCGGCAGCGCGCGGTCGCTGCCCGGGGCGGCAACGGATTCATGGAAGTGGCCGCCGCGCATGCCGCACTGCTGCTCGCCCAGGGGGCCGGCCGGCTGCTGCGCCGCACCGACGACCGCGGCGTGGTCGCTGTGCTCGACTCCCGGATGGCCACGGCCGGATACGGCGGTTACCTGCGCGCCTCGCTGCCGCCGTTCTGGTCCACCACCGACCCTGCCCGGGCCAAACAGGCGCTCGCCCGACTGCGGGACGCGAACTCCGACTGAGCCGCAGGCGAACTATGGTGGTCACATGGACCGCACCCGCGTCAGCGTGCGCCTGCTGACCGCAGCGGGCGCGGCACTTCTGGCCGGCTGCGGCACCGCCGTGGTGGGCACTCCGGTGTCGGTGTTCTCCGATCCGTTCAAAGTCGGCGGCCTCCAGGCCGTCGACGGACCCACCGGACTGCGCGACGACGCAAAGCCACCGACGCGGAAGGTCAGCGGCACCGATGGTGGCGAGATCGACAGCATCGCCGCACAGTCGGTGAGCGATCTCGAGGAATTCTGGAAATTCGCCTACCCGGATGCCTTCGACGGCGACTTCCAGCCCGTCAAGGAGCTCATCTCGTTCGACTCCGATGCGCCCGACGGCGAGTTCTGCGGCGAGACCACCGAGGGCCTGGCCAACGCAGGGTTCTGCGAGGAGGATGACACCATCGGATGGGACCGCACCGTCCTGTTGCCGGGATTGCGAAACGCCAACGGGGACATGGCGATCACCATGGTCCTGGCACACGAGTACGGCCACGCGATCCAGAAGATGGCCACCATGAGCCCCAAGGGCATCCCGACCCTGGTGGCCGAGCAGCAGGCGGACTGCCTGGCAGGCGTCTACATCCGCTGGGTGGCTGAGGGCAAGTCGCCGCGCTTCACCCTCAGCACCGGAGAGGGCCTCAATAACCTGCTGGCGGCGATGATCTCCTTCCGCGATCCGCTGCTCAGCGCTGCCGACACCTACGACGCCGGCGATGAGCACGGCTCGGCATTCGAGCGGATCTCGGCGTTCCAGTTCGGCTTCACCGACGGGCCGGCGGCATGCAGTGCGATCACCCCGATGGAGATCAAGCAACGCCGCGGCGACCTGCCGGTCGAGTTGCCGTCCGATCAGTCCGGAGAACTGCCCGTGACCCAGGCCTCGGTCAGCTCGATGATCGACGCGATGAACATCCTGTTCGCGCCGAAGAATCCCCCGCAGTTGAGTTTCGACGCCGCCGCGACGTGTCCGGACGCCCGAACCGGGTCGGCGGCGTCGTACTGCCCTGCCACCAACACCATCATCGTCGACCTGCCGGCGCTGCAGGAGATCGGAACGCCGGTCGACGGCGAGGACGGCGTGGTGCTGCAGGGCGACAACACCGCCTACTCCGCCCTGGTGTCGCGCTACATGCTGGCCGTCCAGCACGAGCGCGGCGGACTGGCACTCGACAGCGCCGAGGCGGGCCTTCGGACGGCGTGCCTCACCGGAGTGGCGACGTCGAAGCTGTCGAAGAACATCACGACGCCCGACGGCAACACCGTCGCACTGACCGCCGGTGACGTCGACGAGGCGATCGCCGGACTGCTCACCAACGGCCTGGCCGCCAGTGATGTCAATGGGGAGACGGTGCCAGCCGGATTCTCGCGCATCGACGCGTTCCGGGTCGGCGTCCTCGGCGACATCGACCGCTGCATCAAACGCTTCGACTAGACCTTCTTGGTCACGCCGTACCAGGAGAGGATGGCGTCACCCTGATCGGTCGATTTGGTCAGGAAGGCATACGAGCGGATGAACGACTCACCCACGCAGCCGTCGATCTTGATGCGGAAACCGCTGATCGAGACCCACGGCGCCGCACCGGTGTAGGCCTTCTTGGTCACGGGCACGACGTTGATGATGCCCGGCTTGAGACCGACCGTCAGACCGCCGCCGAAGTTGGCGCCGATACCGGGCAGCACCCCGTCGATCGGGAAGTCGCTCGCTTCGATTCCGAGGAACTGGATCGACGGGTTGACGCCGGCGGTGCCGGTGATCGAGACGCCATTGGCGGTGCTCATGTCGATCCCGCAGCCGATCTGGTAGCCGACCTCGAAGACCCCCTTCGGCGCCGACCCGGGGCCCGTGAGCGACCCGTTGAACACCCCACCCACCTCGTACTCGCGGGTGGAGATGGCGGTGGTCAGCGGCGCGATCGGCAGCTGCGTCTCGTCCTTGGCCGAGATCGCCAGCGTCCAGCCGTCCGGCGACTTGGTGGTGGCCGGCGCGCTGGAGGGCACCTTGCCGTCGTCGACCGGGGGTTCGGCCACGGCCGCTGCGACCGGCTGCACGTCGGGGGTGACGGAGTCGGGTTCGGCGCCCGCGGGCGCCGCGGCGGCGGTCATCACGGCGATCACCGCACACGCCAAGACCGCGCCGCGAACCATCACGAGAGGCAACCTACAAGGTCAGCTAATCGTCGGGTGAACCGGCCAGCGTGACCAGGCGTAATTCGGCATCACCGGCCAGCAGAGCGTGGTGCGGCAGCACCCGGACCGTGTAGCCCACCGCTCCGGCCACCGGCAGCGGCAGCGTGGCGGTGAAGATCGCGGTGCCGCCTTCTCCGAAACCGGTGTGCGACATCGTGGTGTAGGTCGGATCCCGCAGCCTGTCTGCGGCATCGACCGATCCGAGCACGGCCTGCACCACGACCTCATCCGGTCGCAGGCCCGCCAGCGCGACCGCCGCGGTCAGGGTCAACTCCGAGCCCAGCAGTGGGGTCTCCGGCAACCCGGTGCTGTCGACGTCGGCGATCCCCACCTCAGGCCAGACGTCGAGGATGCGCTGCCGGAAGGCGGACAGTTCCCGCGCCCGGCCGAATGCGGCGCCCCCGACCGGTTCGAGAACGTGATGGAATGCCGCCGCCGCGGGTATGTAGTAGCCCTCGGTGTAGTCCCGCACCATCCGGGATGCGAGCACCTTGGGCCCCAGCGTCTGCAGGGTGTGACGAACCATCTCCACCCACCGGGTGGGTACGCCATTGTGGTCGCGGTCGTAGAACTTCGGCGCCACCGAATTGGCCAGCAGGTCATAGAGCGCCGCGGCTTCGAGATCGTCACGGCGCTCGGGGTCGATCACCACGTCGGCGGTCGGTATCTCCCACCCGTTCTCGCCGTCGTACCACTCGTCCCACCAGCCGTCGCGGATCGACAGATTCAGGCCGCCGTTGAGTGCGCTCTTCATCCCCGAGGTCCCGCACGCCTCCAGCGGTCGCAGCGGGTTGTTGAGCCACACATCGCAGCCCCAGTACAGCAGCCGTGCCATCGACATGTCG
Organism: Mycobacteriaceae bacterium; assembly: GCA_037141465.1. Lineage (GTDB taxonomy): Bacteria > Actinomycetota > Actinomycetes > Mycobacteriales > Mycobacteriaceae > Mycobacterium. The sequence goes on from JBAXCK010000042.1 coordinate 13,490, forward strand.
TAATCCGGCAGGAAGGCGATGCGATGGCGCACCTCGGGGCGGTCGGCGAAGCGAACGATCTGCTGGATGAGTCCCTTGCCGGCGTCGTCGGCCGGATGTGATTTGCCGGCCACGATTAGCTGGATCGGTCTGCTCTCGTCGAGCAGCAACTCCTCGAGGCGCTCCGGATCGCGCAGCATCAGCGTGAGCCGCTTGTAGGTCGGGACCCGGCGGGCGAACCCGATGGTGAGCACGTTCGGGTCGAATGCCTCTGCGATCCAGCCGATTTCGGCCTCGATCGCACCGCGTTCCAGCCACGAATGGCGCAGCCGGCTGCGGACATCGTCGACGAGCTTCGCGCGCAACTGGCAGCGGATCCACCAGATGTGTCCGGGGTCGACCTCCTGCAGGCGTTCCCACACCGCCGGCTCGCGCAGCGCCTCGGTGGAGCCGGCCAGTTCGCGCCCGAGTTGCAGCCACTCCTGGGCGGCCCAGGTGGGGCCGTGCACACCGTTGGTGATCGACCCGATCGGCACCTCGGCGGCGTCGAACCCGGGCCACAGCCCATTGAACATCTCGCGACTGACTTCACCGTGCAACTGCGACACCCCGTTGGATCGCTGCGCCAGGCGCAGGCCCATGTGCGCCATGTTGAACTTCTCGCCGTCCTCGCCGGCGTCGTCCTCGCCGCCGAACGCGAGCACACGGTGCAGCGGAACACCCGGCAACAGACCCCGGTCGCTGTCGTCGGCGAAATAGCGTTCCACCAACTCGATCGGGAACCGGTCGATACCGGCCGGCACCGGGGTGTGGGTGGTGAACACGGTGCTGGATCGCACGACCGTCACAGCGGTGTCGAAGTCCAGACCGTCGGTCGCCATCAGTTCGCGGATCCGCTCCAGCCCGAGGAACCCCGCATGGCCCTCGTTCATGTGGAAGACATCCGGCGCCGGGATCCCCTCGATGGCGGTGTAGGCGCGGATCGCGCGGATGCCACCGATTCCGGCGAGCAGTTCCTGGCGGATCCGGTGCTCCTGATCGCCGCCATAGAGACGGTCGGTCACGTTGCGCATGTCGTGATCGTTCTCACCGATATCGGTGTCCAGGAGCAGCAGCGGAATTCGGCCCACCTGCGCGACCCAGATACGGGCATGCAGAGTCCGCGAATCCGGCATCGCCAGCGCCACGAGTGCAGACGCACCGTCGGGACGGGTGAGTAGCCGCAGCGGAAGCCCCTGCGGATCCAGCGACGGATAGTTCTCGTGCTGCCAACCATCAGCGGTCAGCGACTGCCGGAAGTACCCGGACCGGTAATTCAGCCCGACGCCGATCAGGGGAAGACCGAGATCGGAGGCGGCCTTGAGGTGATCACCGGCGAGGATGCCCAGGCCGCCGGAATAGATCGGCAGCACCTCGGCGACGCCGAACTCCATCGAGAAGTAGCCGATACCGGTGGGCAGCGGCAAGGACGAATCGGCGGCGACCAGCTGCTGGTACCACAGGGGCTTGGTCAGATACTCGTGGAGATCGGCGGAGAGCTGATCGAGCCGGTCGAGGAATGCGTCGTCGGCGGCCAGTTCGTCGAGGCGCTCGGGAGTCACCGCGCCGAGCACCGCAACCGGGTCGCGACCGCTGGTCGCCCACTGCTCGGGATCGATGCTCTCGAACAACTCCTGAGTGGGGTAATCCCAGGACCACCGAAGATTCGTCGACAGCTGAGCCAGGGCGGACAGCCGCTCGGGCAGGTGGACGCGAACGGTGAATCTTCGCAGGGCCTTCACACGATATGACCTTACTGAGATTCGGATACTCCCGCTCACCAGCTATCGCGCACTACGGTGAGAGGGTTCTCGCGGTGGTACGACAGAACGGAGCAGCGGTGCCGGGTCGGATCGGTATCGACGACGTGGCACCGGTGGTGTCGTGCGGGGAGTACCCGGCCAACGCCGTCGTCGGCGAAATGGTCCCGGTGTGCGCCACCGTGTGGCGCGAGGGCCACGAGGCGGTGGCGGCCACGCTGGTCGTGCGCTACCTCGGCGTCACCTATCCCCGGCCGGGACAGCAGCCCGCCCCCACCGGCCGGGTCAAGCCGCTGCAGTTCCCGATGACCCTGGGGCGCACGCCTGATGTCTTCCACGGCCAGTTCACACCCGATGAGGTGGGGCTGTGGACATTCCGGGTGGACGGCTGGGGCGATCCGATCACCACGTGGCGCCACGCGGTGACCGCCAAACTCGACGCCGGGCAGGGTGCGGAGGATCTCGACAACGACCTGATCATCGGCGCGGCCCTGCTGGAGCGCGCGGCGACCGGGGTGCCGCGCAACCGGCGCGCACCACTGCTGGAGGCGGCCGGCGCACTGCGCAGCCCCGGCGACCCCCTGACCCGCGCCGCACCCGCCCTGGCTCATCACGTCACCGAACTGCTCGGCGAGTTTCCGCTGCGCGACATCATCACCCGCGGCCGCTCCTACGGGGTGTGGGTGGACCGGCCGGCAGCCCGTTGCGGCGCCTGGTACGAGATGTTCCCCCGATCGACCGGCGGCCGCGACGCGAAGGGCCGCCCGATGCACGGCACCTTCGCCACCGCTGCCGCCGCACTCGACCGCATCGCGGCGATGGGCTTCACCGTGGTGTATCTGCCGCCCGTTCACCCGATCGGAACCGTGCACCGCAAGGGACGCAACAACAGTGTCACCGCCGAACCCGGCGACGTCGGCTCACCGTGGGCGATCGGCAGTGCCGAGGGCGGACACGACGCCGTGCATCCCGCGCTGGGCACCTTCGATGACTTCGATGCATTCGTCGCCGCCGCGGAACGCCTCGGCATGGAGGTGGCTCTGGATTTCGCTCTGCAGTGCGCACCCGACCATCCCTGGGCGCGCGAGCATCGGGAGTGGTTCACCGAACTGCCCGACGGCAGCATCGCGTACGCGGAGAACCCGCCGAAGAAGTATCAGGATATCTATCCGCTGAACTTCGACAACGATCCGGCGGGCCTGTACGCCGAAGTGCTGCGCGTGGTCCGGCACTGGATCAGCCACGGCGTGAAGATCTTCCGGGTCGACAATCCGCACACCAAACCACCGGACTTCTGGGCGTGGCTGATCGCCGAGGTGAAGTCGTCGAACCCGGACGTGCTGTTCCTCTCCGAGGCGTTCACCCGGCCGGCGCGGCTCTACGGTCTGGCGAAGCTGGGATTCACCCAGTCGTACTCCTACTTCACCTGGCGGACCGCCAAGTGGGAACTCGAGCAGTTCGGCCGCGAGATCGCCGAACACGCCGACTACGCGCGGCCCAATCTGTTCACCAACACTCCCGACATCCTGCATGAGAGCCTGCAGCACGGCGGACCGGGAATGTTCGCCATCCGGGCGGTGCTGGCGGCGACGATGGGCACCTCGTGGGGCGTGTACTCGGGCTTCGAACTGTTCGAGAGCACGCCGGTGCGCCCGGGCAGCGAGGAGTACCTCGACTCAGAGAAGTACGAGCTGCGGCCCCGCGACTTCGCCGGCGCCGTCGACCGCGCACGTTCACTCGAGCCGTTCCTGACCAAGCTCAACGCGATCCGGCACCGCCACCCCGCGCTGTGCCAGCTGCGCACCATCCGGTTCCACGCCGTCGACAACGACGCACTGCTGGCCTACAGCAAGTTCGACCCGGTCACCGGTGACACCGTTCTCGTCGTCGTCACCCTCAACCCGTTCGGCGCCGAGCAGGGCACCCTCTGGCTGGACATGGGCGCTCTGGGTATGGAGCCCTACGAACGGTTCTGGGTCCGCGACGAGATCACCGGGGAGGAATACCAGTGGGGGCAGTCCAACTTCATACGGCTCGAGCCGGCCCGCGCGGTGGCGCACATCATCAACATGCCGCCGGTGCCACCCGATCAGCGGGCCCCTCTGATGCGACGGGAGTGAGACGGTCATGACCCGAAACGCCGTCAGCGCGAACCTGGCACCCGACCCCGCCGATCTGGCCCGGCTGGTGTCCGGTGCACACCACGACCCGCATGCCATCCTCGGCGCCCACGAGTACACCGACCACACCGTGATCAGGACCCTGCGGCCGCACGCCGAGACGGTCACCGCCTTGGTGGGCGGGGTGCGATACCCGATGAGCCATCTCGGTTCGGCACTGTTCGCGGTCGCCCTGCCCTTCACCGGACTCGTCGACTACCGGCTGGAGGTCGGCTATCCCGGTGGCACGCACCGCACCGCCGACGCCTACCGATTCCTGCCCACGCTCGGCGAGGTCGACCTGCACCTGTTCGCCGAGGGACGCCATGAGCGACTGTGGGAGATCCTCGGTGCGCACCCACGCTCCTTCACCACCGCGGACGGTGTGGTCGACGGCGTCTCGTTCGCCCTCTGGGCGCCCAACGCCGAGGGCGTCAGCCTGATCGGCGAATTCAACGGCTGGGACGGCGACGACGCCCCCATGCGCTCACTCGGCTCATCGGGCGTGTGGGAGCTGTTCTGGCCGGGTTTCCCCGAGGGCGGTTTGTACAAGTTCCGGGTGCACGGCGCCGATGGCACGGTCACCGACCGCGCCGACCCGATGGCGTTCGCCACCGAGGTGCCGCCGCACACCGCCTCGAAGGTGTTCGCGAGTTCCTACACCTGGGACGACTCGACGTGGATGGCGCGGCGCGCACGTTCCAATCCGGTGTTCGAGCCCATGAGCACCTACGAGGTGCACCTGGGATCGTGGCGGCCGGGGCTGGACTATCGACAGCTCGCCCAGCAGCTCACCGACTACGTCGTCGCGCACGGCTTCACCCACGTCGAACTGCTTCCGGTCGCCGAGCACCCGTTCGGCGGATCATGGGGATACCAGGTGACGTCCTACTACGCGCCGACGTCTCGCTTCGGCAACCCGGATGACTTCCGGTTCCTCGTCGACGCACTGCACAACGCCGGCATCGGGGTGATCATGGACTGGGTCCCTGCGCACTTCCCGAAGGATGCCTGGGCACTGGGCCGCTTCGACGGGACCGCGCTCTACGAGCACTCCGATCCGCGACGCGGGGAGCAACTCGACTGGGGCACCTACGTTTTCGACTTCGGCCGGCCGGAGGTGCGCAACTTCCTCGTCGCCAACGCGCTCTACTGGTGCCACGAGTTCCACATCGACGGACTGCGCGTCGACGCGGTGGCGTCCATGCTGTACCTGGACTACTCCCGGCCAGCCGGCGGCTGGACTCCGAACGTCTACGGCGGCCGGGAGAACCTCGAGGCCGTGCAGTTCCTGCAGGAGATGAACGCGACCGTGCACAAGCAGGCGCCCGGCATCGTCACGATCGCCGAGGAGTCGACGTCCTGGCCGGGAGTCACCCGCCCGACGAACCTCGGGGGCCTGGGCTTCTCGATGAAGTGGAACATGGGCTGGATGCACGACACCCTGGACTACATCAGCCGCGACCCGATCTACCGCAGCTTCCACCACCACGAGATGACGTTCTCCATGCTGTACGCGTTCAGCGAGAACTACGTGCTGCCGATCAGTCACGACGAGGTGGTGCACGGCAAGGGCACGCTGTGGGGACGGCTGCCGGGCAACGACCACGTCAAGGCGGCCGGACTGCGCAGCCTGCTGGCCTATCAGTGGGCGCACCCGGGCAAGCAACTGCTCTTCATGGGTCAGGAGTTCGGCCAGCGCGCCGAGTGGTCCGAGGAACGCGGCGTGGACTGGTTCCAACTCGACGAGCAGGGTTTCTCCCGCGGCATCCTGCGCTTCATGACCGACCTCAATGCCGTCTACCGCAGCCGGCCGGCGCTGTGGAGTCAGGACACGCGGCCGGAGGGCTACTCCTGGATCGACGCCAACGACTCGGCCAGCAACGTGTTCAGCTTTCTGCGTTACGGCGCCGACGGATCGGTGCTGGCGTGCGTGTTCAACTTCGCCGGCTCCGAGCACAGTGACTACCGCCTGGGGCTGCCGCTGGCGGGCTCCTGGCGTGAGGTGCTCAACAGCGACGCGAGCGATTACAACGGGTCTGGCATCGGCAACATGGGTGCGGTGCGCGCCACCGATGAACCGTGGCACGGCCGTCCCGCCTCGGCGCGGCTGGTGTTGCCGCCGACGTCGGCGATCTGGCTGGAGCCGGCCAAGCGGTCTCAGTAGAGCGCGTTGGCCAGGTTGCGCCGTCCGGCGATCACCTCGGGATCGGCGGGGTCAAACAGATCGAACAACTCGATCAGCCGCGTGCGCACCCGGGTCCGGTCGTCATCGGAGGTCTGCTTCACCAGAGCCGTCAGCCGCGCGAAGGCCGCCGGGGCGTCCTGGTTCAGCAGCTCCACGTCGGCCGCCGCGAACGCCGCATCGATATCGCGCGGCGCGGCGTCGGATTTCGCGATCGCGTCGGCCGGGTGCTCCGTGGCGCGCTGAAGGAAGGTGATCTGGCGCAGTGCGCCCTTGGCCTCGTCGTGTTTGGGGTTGACATCGAGGATGGCCTGATAGGCCGCGGCCGCGGCGATGAAGTCGCCGGTGTCGAGTTTCTCGCGGGCCTCGGTCAGCGCCGGATCCACCGTCTCGGGCTCGTCGGGTGTGGCGCCGCCGAGCTTGCCGGCGGTGGCCGAGAGCAGCGAGTCTACCCACCGGCGCAACTGTTCGGGCGGTTGCACGCCCTCGAAGCTCGCCAGCGGCTGCCCGCCGGCCAGTGCGATGACGGTCGGCACCGCCTCGACACCGAAGATCGCGGCCACCCGTGGTGCCGCGTCGACGTTGACCGTCGCCAGCGACCACTTCCCGCCATCGGAACCTGCCATCCCGGCCAGCACATCGGCCAGGGCGACGCACGCCTCGCTCCGCGGTGACCACAGCAGCACCACCACCGGCACCTGGCCGGAGCGGACCAGCACCTCGGCTTCGAAGTTGGTCTCGTCGACCGCCACCGCACCGGACGCCGGACCCCCCGCCGCCCCGCCGGCGGCGCGCTGTTTGAGTCCGGACAGATCCACCGCCCCGGTCATCACCGGGGACACCTTCGGCCTGGGACGAGTCACGAAGCCAAGTCTGTCACGCGCAATTCCGGATCAGCGGGTACGGTCGAATCTTCACCTGACCCCATCCCGACCCTCGACTGGAGACCGCTGTGAAGAGAATGGCCCTGATCCTCTCGACTGTGGCGGTGATGTCCCTGAGTTCCCTGGTCTCCGGGACCACCGCCGGTGCCGACGTCCGAGATCCCTTCGACCCCTACGGTGTCGGCGGTTACGGTGGCGTTGGCCACCCGGGCGTGGACCCGATCCTCGGCCCGGTAGGCCCGGTGGGAGTCGGTGGGGTCGTGGGCCCCGTCGGGGTTGATCCGGTCGCCCGCGCAGCGGTCGACACCGCCGCCGTGGATGACGCCATTCACTACGCGATTCCCTACGACTACCCACTCGCACCCGCATTCCCCGGCGAGGTGCCGTGCCTGACACCGTCGGGCGAGGCGTACTACACACCCGCGGCAGATCCGTGCCTGTGCTTCGCTCCTACCGGAGCCGTCGTCCCCTGCTGAGCGGTATGACGAAGGTCACACCGCCGGGTGCGGGCGTGCGCAGCAAACCCGCGAACCCGGCGCTGCGCGCCGGCTAACCGGCCCGCAGGATCAGCGCATCACCCTGCCCGCCGGCGCCGCACAGCCCGGCAGCCGCATAGCGGCCGCCGCGGCGGGCGAGTTCGAGCGCGGCGTGCAACGTGATGCGGGCCCCGGACATGCCGATCGGATGACCCATCGCGATCGCACCGCCGTTGGGGTTGACCGTCGCCGGATCGACGCCGAGTTCGCGCGTGGAGGCCAGCGCGACGGCGGCGAACGCCTCGTTGATCTCGACGACGTCGAGCTCGTCGAGGCCGATGCCCTCGCGCTGGGCCGCCTTGCGGATGGCGTTGGCCGGCTGGGACTGCAGCGTGGAGTCCGGGCCGGCCACCACACCGTGCGCCCCGATCTCGCACAACCATGTCAGGCCCAGCCCCTGGGCCTTCGCCTTACTCATCACCACCACCGCACAGGCGCCGTCGGAGATCTGCGAGGCCGATCCGGCGGTGATGGTCCCGTCCTTGCGGAACGCAGGCTTGAGTCCGGACAGCGAGTCCGCCGTGGTGTTGGCGCGGATGCCCTCATCCTCGGCGAACTCGATCGGATCACCTTTGCGCTGTGGGATTTTCACGCCGATGACCTCGTCGGCGAACACCCCGTCCTTCCACGCCGCGGCCGCTTTCTGATGCGAGCCTGCGGCGAACTCGTCCTGCTCGGCGCGGGTGAAGCGGTCGGCATCGTTGCGCTGCTCGGTCAACGCACCCATCGGCTGATCGGTGAACACGTCGTGCAGTCCGTCGTAGGCCATGTGGTCGACGACGGTGATGTCGCCATACCTGTACCCGGCCCGGCTGTCGGTCAGCAGGTGCGGCGCCTTGGACATCGACTCCTGACCGCCGGCCACCACGACCTCGAACTCCCCCGCCCGGATGAGCTGATCAGCCAGTGCGATCGAGTCGATCCCGGACAGGCACATCTTGTTGATGGTCAGCGCGGGAACGTCCCAGCCGATCCCGGCGGCCACGGCCGACTGCCGCGCGGGCATCTGGCCGGCGCCGGCGGTCAGGACCTGGCCCATGATCACGTAGTCGACCAGTTCGGGCGCGACACCGGCCTTCTCCAGGGCACCGCGGATGGCAAGCGCCCCCAGGTCGCTCCCGGAGAAGTCCCGCAGCGATCCCATCAGCTTGCCGATCGGGGTCCGTGCTCCAGCAACGATCACCGACGTGGTCATTCCAACCTCCAAAACCTCAGTTCACAGCCGATCTCGCCAGCGGCATTTCACCGGTCCGGTGCTCAGGCTACCGTTGGGCTCATGACCGCCGAACACGTCGACCTCCGCGCGGATGCCCGTCCGCTGCTGGCCAGCGCCCTGGTCACCGGCGTCGACCACGTCGGCATCGCGGTGGCTGACCTCGACGCCGCGATCGCCTGGTACCACGACCACCTCGGGATGATCGTGGTGCACGAGGAGGTCAACACCGAGCAGGGCGTCCGCGAGGCGATGCTGTCGGTGCGGGGCGCCTCCGCGGGCGGCGCGCAGGTGCAGCTGATGGCGCCCTTGGACGAGACCTCCCCCATCGCCAAGTTCCTGGACAAGCGCGGGCCGGGCATCCAGCAACTGGCCTACCGGGTCAGCGATCTCGACGCGCTGTCCCAGCGGCTTCGGGAGAAGGGCGTACACCTGCTCTACGAGGCACCGCGACGCGGGACCGCCGATTCCCGGATCAACTTCATCCATCCCAGGGATGCCGGCGGCGTTCTCATCGAACTCGTCGAGCCGGCCGCGACGCACTAGACCTCAGGACCGGCGCCGCCTCAGGACCGGCGCCGC
>JBAXCK010000043.1:0-22769 GCA_037141465.1 Mycobacteriaceae bacterium
CCCCTGTCGGCAGGTGGGTTCGAGGCGGCCGACGGCGATCGCTGCGAGTAGGACTGTTGGCACCCGACGGTGATTCGGTCATCCGGATCGGCACCCGGGGCAGCCTGCTGGCCACCACCCAGGCCGGCCTCATCCGCGATCAGCTGATCGCGCGCGGACACCGCGCCGAACTGGTGATCGTGACCACCGAGGGCGACCGCTCGCAGCAGCCGATCGTCGAGATCGGGGTCGGCGTCTTCACCGCGGCTCTGCGCGAGGCCATCGCCGATGACCGGGTGGACATGGCGGTGCACTCCTATAAGGACCTGCCGACGGCGCCGGACCCCCGCTTCGTCATCGCCGCGGTCCCCCCGCGTGCCGACCCACGGGACGCCCTGGTCGCCCGGGACGGCATGGTGCTGGGGGAATTGCCGGTCGGGTCGGTCATCGGCACCTCGTCGGTGCGGCGGGCCGCGCAGCTTAGAGCACTGGGTCTCGGTTTGGAAATCCGGCCCCTGCGAGGCAACCTAGACACCAGGTTGAACAGGGTAAGCAGCGGTGATCTCGACGCCATCGTGGTAGCCCGGGCGGGCCTGGCCCGCCTGGGACGACTGGGTGACGTCACCGAGACCCTCGAGCCGGTGCAGATGCTTCCGGCACCGGCTCAGGGAGCGCTCGCGGTGGAATGCCGAGCGGGCGACGAGGGTCTGGTGGCGTTGTTGTCGGAGCTTGACGACTCCGACACCCGCGCCGCGGTCACCGCCGAGCGTGTCCTGCTCGCCGACCTGGAGGCCGGTTGTTCGGCACCGGTGGGTGCGATCGCTGAGGTGGTCGAGTCCATCGATGAGGACGGCCGCGTCTTCGAGGAGCTGTCGCTACGCGCCTGCGTGGCGGCGGTGGACGGATCCGACGTGATCCGTGCGTCCGGAATCGGCACTCCCGGCCGGGCCGCAGAGCTGGGGCTCTCGGTCGCCGCGGAGCTGGTCGATCTCGGTGCGCGCGAACTCATGTCGACGGAACGGGAGTGAGCATGACTGGTCACCCGAGAGGGCGTAAGGCGAAGCCGGGACGAATCACGTTCGTCGGCTCCGGTCCGGGCGACCCGGGCCTGTTGACGTCGCGCGCCCGCAGCGTGCTGGCCAACGCCGCGCTGGTGTTCACCGACCCCGACGTACCGCAGGCGGTGCTGGCACTGGTCGGCACCGAACTGCCGCCGGCGTCGGGCCCCGCTCCGGCGCCGCAGGGTTCGGCCGCAGAGGCCGCCGACCGGACCAAGCCGCCGGTGGTCTCCGTCGGCCCCGACATCCGGCCCGCACTCGGCGAGCCGGCCGAAGTGGCCAAGACGCTGGCCACCGAGGCCAAGACCGGCGCCGACGTCGTACGCCTGGTCGCCGGTGATCCGCTGTCGGTCGACGCGGTCACCACCGAGGTGGCGGCCGTCGCCAAGACTCACCTGAGCTTCGAGATCGTGCCCGGGCTGCCCTCGAGCGTCGCGGTGCCCACCTACGCGGGCCTGCCGCTGGGGTCGACCCACACCGTCGCCGACGTCCGAGCCGGAGTGGACTGGGCGGCGCTGGCGTCGGCACCCGCGCCGCTGATCCTCACCGCGACCTCCTCGCATGTCGCCGAGGCCGCCCGCAACCTGCTCAACCAGGGGCTGGCCGAGGGCACCCCGTGCGTGGTGACCGCGCAGGGCACCACCTGCTCGCAGCGCTCGGTGGAGTCGACGCTGTCCGGACTGACCGATCGCACCACGCTGAACTCCGATCCGGCCGGCCCGCTGACCGGGCCGGTGGTCATCACCATCGGCAAGGCCGTCAACCACCGCGCCAAGCTCAACTGGTGGGAGAGCCGCGCCCTGTACGGCTGGACCGTGCTGGTGCCGCGCACCAAGGAACAGGCCGGGGAGATGAGCGAGAGGCTCGTCGCCCACGGCGCGGTGCCCATCGAGGTGCCTACCATCGCCGTCGAGCCGCCGCGCAGCCCCGCGCAGATGGAACGCGCCGTCAAGGGACTCGTCGACGGCCGCTACCAGTGGGTGGTGTTCACCTCGACCAACGCCGTGCGCGCGGTGTGGGAGAAGTTCGGCGAGTTCGGCCTGGACGCCCGGGCGTTCTCCGGGGTCAAGATCGCCTGCGTCGGTGAGGCCACCGCCGATCGGGTGCGTGCCTTCGGCATCAGCCCCGAACTCGTGCCCTCCGGTGAGCAGTCGTCGCTGGGCCTGCTGGATGAGTTTCCGGACTACGACAGCATCTTCGACCCGGTCAACCGGGTGTTGCTGCCGCGCGCAGACATCGCCACCGAAACCCTCGCCGAAGGCCTGCGCGAACGCGGCTGGGAGATCGAGGACGTGACGGCCTACCGCACGGTGCGCGCGGCACCGCCGCCCGCGGACACCCGCGAGATGATCAAGACCGGCGGGTTCGACGCCGTCTGCTTCACCTCCAGTTCCACGGTGCGCAACCTCGTCGGCATCGCCGGTAAGCCGCACAGCCGCACCATCGTCGCCTGCATCGGACCCAAGACCGCCGAGACGGCAGCCGAGTTCGGGTTGCGGGTCGACGTACAGCCCGAGGTTGCCGCGGTCGGCCCGCTCGTCGACGCGCTGGCCGAGCACGCGGCCCGGTTGCGCGCGGAGGGCGCACTGCCGCCGCCGCGCAAGAAGAGCCGCCGCCGGTAACGGTCGCCTCGATGTTTCCCCGGCAACGCCCGCGGCGGCTGCGATCCACACCTGCTCTGCGCCGGCTGGTGGCGCAGACCTCGCTGGAGCCGAGGCATCTGGTGTTGCCGATGTTCGTCGCCGACGGCATCGACGCCCCGCGGCCGATCGCGTCGATGCCCGGTGTCGTGCAGCACACCCGTGACTCGCTGCGCCGCGCAGCCGCCGACGCGGTGCAGGCCGGCGTCGGAGGGTTGATGATCTTCGGCGTGCCCCGCGCGCAGGACAAGGACGCAACCGGTTCCTGCGGCGTACACCCCGACGGCATCCTCAACGTCGCACTGCGTGATCTCTCCAAAGATCTCGGTGACGGATGCGTGCTGATGGCCGACACCTGTCTTGACGAGTTCACAGACCACGGTCACTGCGGACTCCTTGACGCCCGCGGCCGCGTCGACAACGACGCCACCAACGCGCAGTACGTCAAACTCGCTGTGGCGCAGGCGGAGTCCGGCGCTCACGTTGTCGGACCGAGCGGCATGATGGACGGTCAGGTCGCGGCGATCCGGGACGGACTCGACGCAGCGGGATTCGCCGACGTGGTGATCCTGGCTTACGCCGCGAAGTTCGCGTCGTCGTTCTACGGCCCGTTCCGCGACGCCGTGGAATCCAGCCTGTCCGGTGACCGTCGCACCTATCAGCAGGACGTCGGCAATTCCCGCGAAGCGCTGCGAGAGGTGTCCCTCGACATCGCCGAGGGCGCCGACATCGTGATGATCAAACCGGCGATGGCGTACCTGGACGTGGTGGCCGCCGCAGCCGCAGTCTCCCCGGTTCCGGTCGCGGCCTATCAGGTCTCCGGCGAGTACTCGATGATCAGCGCGGCCGCCGCCAACGGCTGGATCGACGGGCGGGCCGCCGCACTGGAGTCGCTGATGGCCATCCGCCGCGCCGGCGCCGACATCGTGCTGACGTATTGGGCGGCCGAGGCTGCCGGCTGGTTATGACCGCGCGCCCGGCCGATGTGGACACCGGCTTCTGGCTGTGGCTGGCGGCCCTGCCACTGCTGCTGGCCGGGCAACTCGCCGATACGTTCCTGGTATCCACACCCGCTCCGGTCGACCGCACGACGATGGTCGTCATCTCGGCGTTGCTGGCGGTGATCCTCGCAGCGGTGGTGCTCACCATGCTCTTCCTGATGCGGGAGGGCTACCGATGGGCCCGCACCGTGCTGACCGCCGGCGGGGTGGCGACCATCGTCTACACCGCGGTCAGCCTGTTCGGGGTTGCGCGCCCGACTCTGGGCGCGATCGTCTATGCGGTGACCGGAATCATCGGGTCGGTCCTCATCGCCGGCGGTGTCTTCGCACTGCACCGCCCCGACTCCCAGCAGCATTTCGTCCGGTGAATAGGCTGCCCGACATGACGGCACCCGAACCCTGGCCGCCGGAATCCGATGCGCCCGACGCCCGTCCGACGGTGGTCTCGGTGGCCACCTGGCTGCTGCTGCTCGGTGCGGCGATGCTCATCGCCGGGGGCCTGGCCACCGCGACCGTCGGGTTCGACACCCTGCGCCGGGTCGCGCCGTCCTCGGTGTCGGACGCATCGGTCCGCTCCTATCTGACCCTCTACCGCGGCACCGGCGCCCTGTTCGCCGTCGCCGGCGCGGGTCTGGCATTCCTGGCCATGCGCACCCGCGGCCGCGACGCCCGCTTCCGGCGCGCACTGCTGGGTCTGGCGCTGGCGATCGTGGTGCTCGCGGGCGGGGCGGCGGTGTTCTCCGGCGCGCACATCCTCGCGCTGCTGAGCCTGCTGCCGATCATCGTGGGGGTGCTGCTGCTCAATCGGCACGACGCCGTCACATGGTTCGCGGCTCCCTACCCGCCGCGAGCCCCTCGGGAATCCGGCTATGACTCCTGACGATCAACGGGTGCTGTTCTCCGAGCAGGGCGCCAGTTGGTGGTGGCTGATCGGCGGCCCACTGGCGGCGTCGGCGATGTCGCTGATCCAGTACAACGCCGGCGCCGGATCCCCGCTCGTGCCGCTGGGTTTCCTGGTGCTGCTCACCGCCGTGTTCACACTGCAGGTGAAGGCGGCGCGTCTGCACACCAGTGTCGAGTTGACCCCCACCGCATTGCGCGAGGGCACCGAGACGATCCTGGTGAGCGAGATCCTCAGGGTGTTCCAAGAGGAGCCGAAGAAACCGAAATCGGCAGAGCCGCAGGAGCCTTGGCAGATCGCACGCACGCTCGGGGAGCTACCCGGCATACCGAAGGGCCGCACCGCTATCGGGCTCAAGCTCACCAACGATCGCACCGCGCAGGCCTGGGCGCGCGACCACGAGGCGCTCAAGGCCGAACTCACCCGACTCGTCGCCGAACGGGCCGGCGCATGAGGCACACCGGCGTGAAGCATGTCCTGCAACTTGTTCTCGCCGCCGCCTCCGGTGCGGGCGCGGTGCGGGCATGGCTCGCGGTTACGAGCCTGGTCGACGTCGCGCCGGTGACCGAGGGTCAGCCGGCGACCGTCTCAGTGGTCTACGACCCGCCGATGCTGGTGCTGGCCGGGTTGCTGGGCACCGCGGCCGGGGTGCTGGCGGTTCTCGGGGTGGCCGGCTTGATGCGCCGCCGGCGGGTTGCCGACTATACCCCCTAGGGGTATAGTCACCGGCATGACCGCCACCGATCTGCGCCTGCACGGCATGAGTTGCGCCTCCTGCGCGTCGCGGATCGAACGCGGCCTCAACGAGTTGCAGGGTGTGGCGGCGACGGTCAACTTCGCCGTGGAGCAGGCCCACGTCGACCACGACGCGTCGGTGTCGCCTGAGGATCTCGTGCGCGCGGTCGAGTCGTGCGGTTATCAGGCCTCGCTGATCGACCATGACGGCATGAACCACGACGGCATGAATCACGAGGGCACGAATCACGACCACATGAACCACGATCTGCCCACTGAGCAGTTGCGTCCGCGGCTGATCGGGTCGGCGATCCTGGCCGTCCCGGTGGTGGCGCTGTCGATGATCATGGCGCTGCACTTCTCCGGTTGGCAGTGGCTCGCACTTGCGCTCACCACACCCATCGTCTTCTGGGGTGGCTACCCCTTCCACCGCGCCGCGCTGCGCAGCGCCCGACACGGCGCCTCCACCATGGACACGCTGGTCTCGCTGGGCACGCTCGCGGCGTACATGTGGTCGGCCGTAGTGGTCGTCACCGGTATGGCCGCTCACGTCTACTTCGAAGTCGCCGCCGCGGTGACGGTGTTCCTCCTGGCCGGCCGCTACGCCGAAGCCAAGGCGAAACGCAGCGCCGGTGCGGCGCTGCGCGCGCTGCTGTCCATGGGCGCCAAGGACGCCGTCGTCGTGCGCGACGGCGGGGAGGTGCGCATCGCGGTAGGCGACCTGGTGGTGGGTGACGTGATCGTGGTGCGCCCGGGGGAGCGGGTGGCCACCGACGGCGTCGTCACCGACGGCGCCTCGGCCCTGGACACCTCGGCGATGACAGGTGAGTCGGTTCCGGTCGACGTCCGGCCCGGTGACGCAGTGCTCGGCGGAGCGGTGAACACCTACGGCCGGATCCTGGTCCGCGCCGGGAAGGTCGGATCGGACACCCAACTCGCGCGGATGGCGCGCATGGTGGCCGACGCACAGAACGGCAAGGCGTCGATTCAGCGACTCGCGGACCGGGTGTCGGGCATCTTCGTCCCCGCCGTCCTGGTGATCGCCGCGGTGACGCTGGCGGGCTGGCTGCTGACGGGGCACTCCGCGGCGTCGGCCTTCACCGCCGCGGTGGCCGTGCTCATCATCGCCTGCCCCTGCGCACTGGGCCTTGCCACACCGACGGCGATCCTGGTCGGGACCGGCCGCGGCGCCCAACTCGGTGTGCTCATCAAGGCGCCGCAGGTGCTCGAGACGGTCAGCGGCATCGACACCGTCGTACTGGACAAGACCGGCACCGTGACCACCGGCCGGATGAGCGTCGAGGCCATCGAGGCCGATCCCGGTGAGAACGCCGAGGAGGTGCTGGGCCGCGCGGCTGCGGTGGAGGCGGCCTCCGAACATCCCGTCGCCGCGGCGATCGTCGCGCATGCCAAGGAGCGCGGACTGCCCATCGCGGCGGTCGGCGAGTTCGCCAACGAGCCCGGGGTCGGTGTGCGTGGCACCGTCGACGGAACGGTGGTGCACGTCGCGCGCGCCGGCGACACCGACGGGCGCACCAGTGTCGCGGTCAGTTGGGACGGTCGCCGCCGGGGCGTGCTGCGACTGGCCGACGCCGTCAAGCCGACCAGTGCGTCGGCGATCGCCGAACTGAAGTCCATGGGGCTGACGCCCGTCCTGCTCACCGGTGACAACGAGGCCGTCGCGGCGCGGGTGGCGGCAGAGGTCGGCATCGCCCCGGCCGACGTCATCGCCGGTGTGCTGCCCTCGGACAAAGCCGATGCCGTCACAGCTCTGCAGGCCGCCGGCCGTCGGGTGGCCATGGTCGGTGACGGCGTCAACGACTCGGTCGCGTTGGCGACCGCCGACATCGGCATGGCGATGGGGACGGGTACCGACGCCGCCATCGAAGCCGGCGACATCACGCTGGTGCGCGGTGATCTGCGTACGGTTCCGACGGCGCTGCGGCTCTCGGAGCGGACGCTGCGAATCATCAAGCAGAATCTGTTCTGGGCCTTCGGCTACAACGTCGCCGCCATCCCGCTGGCCGCACTGGGTCTGCTCAACCCGATGATCGCCGGTGCCGCGATGGCAGCCAGTTCGGTTCTGGTGGTGACCAACAGCCTGCGGCTGCGGCGCTTCCGCTAGCCGGTCAGTGTCAGGGTGAGCCGCCCGTGCGAGCCGGACTCGACTTCGGCGAGATCCGGGCACCGCTCCCGCAGCGCGCCGAGGAGGCGCTGACGCAGGGTGAATCCGGCGGCGGGGCAGTGTTCACACGCGCCGCCGAGGGTCACCTCGACGGCGCGATCGCCGGTCCGGCAGCAACGCGCCGAACCACCGTGCGAGCGCATGAAGTCGCCCACCGGACCTTCGAGCACATCGGCGGTCACCCGCTCGAGCACCTCACCCGGTGCCGGATCGACGACCCAGCCCTCGGGATCGGCGAGGGCCTCGCGCAGTGCGGTCTGAACCTCGCGCCCGAGCAGTCCCCAGGACTGCGGGTCGCAAACCCACAGCCACACCGCGGTGTGCTCGACGAGCGCATCCGACAGGGTGCCGTCGGCGAGCAGTGCGCCCAGCCGGCCCGGCGCCTCGGCAACCCTGCCGGTCGGCAGCAGCCCGGCGGGCACGACCCACCGAACCGCACGCGCATCGCCGCTCACCCGCTCGGCATGCAGCGCGATCATCGTCACACCACCATTCCCACGACGGTCCTCGCAAGCAGCGCGAGGGTCCACGCGAGTGCGAACATGTAGCCGAACGCCAGGGCGGGCCACTTCCACGAGCCGCTTTCACGGCGAAGCACCGCCACGGTCGACATGCACTGCAGTGCGTACATGAAGAACACCAGCAGTGCGGCGATGGTCGGTGCATCGAAGAGCGCGCGGCCGGCCTGCGGGCCATCCTCGACGCGCATGGCACGCAACGCCTCGGCGGGATCCTCCGGGTTCTCCGCGGCTGCCACCTGACCGAGGGTCGCGACGAAGACCTCCCGCGCGGCCAGCGACGAGAGGATGCCGATGTTGATCCGCCAGTCGAATCCGAGGGGGGAGAAGACCGGCTCGACCGCGCGGCCCACGGCCGCGGCATAGGAGTGGTCGATGACGTAGGACGAGACTGCGGCGCTGTCGGAGGTGTCCACACCCGCTGCCGCAATCTCGTCGTCGCTGCGCAGCGGAAGATTGAGCAGCCCCCAGAGCACCAGTGTGGTGGCCAGGATGATCGAGGTCACCTTGCGTAGGAATGCCGACGTCGCGGTCCACACCTCGGCACCGACGTTGCGCCAGCGCGGCACCTGGTAGGGCGGAATCTCCATGTAGAACGGAAGCGGCGCGCCGCTGCGCGAGCTCAGCTTCTTGAACACCGCGGCGGTCAGCATCGCCGAAATGGCCCCGAAGAAGTACAGCGCGAACATCACCACGCCGCGGGCGTTGAAGACGCCGATTCGCTCGTAGGCCGGCAGCAGCAGACTGATCAGAAGGATGTACACGGGAAGCCGGGCCGAACACGTCATCAGCGGCGCACCCATCATGGTGGCCAATCGGTCCCTCGCCGACGGCAGCGAACGGGTTGCCATGATGCCGGGGATCGCGCACGCGAACGAGGACAGCAGCGCCACGAATGCACGCCCCTCCAAGCCGACCCGGGACATCACCCGGTCCATCAGGAAGGCGGCCCGAGCCAGATAACCGGTGCCCTCCAACAGTGCGATGAGGACGAACAGCAGGGCGATCTGCGGCACGAACACCAGGACGCTGCCGATGCCGCCGATCACCGCCTGGGAGAGGAACGCCGAGAGCAAGCCGATGTGGACGTGATCGGCGACCAGACCGCCGAGCCATCCGAAGAATGACTCCACGTATCCCTGCAGCGGAGCCGCAACGGTGAAGATGGTCTGGAAGAACGCGAACATCGTCGCCAGGAAGATCGCGGTGCCGGCCACCGGATGCAGCACTACCGAGTCGATCCTGTGGGTTCGCGCATCGACCGCCGGCAACCGGTAATTCGACGCGGTGAGCACCGAGTCCACCCATCCGGTCACCTCGGCCGGATCGGTCGGCGGCGCCACCACCGGTGCGGCCCACGAATCCACCCTCGACATCACATGCCGCAGGTCGGCCAGTCCGTCACGATGGCCGGCCACCACGGTGACCACCGGAACGCCGAGCGCCCGGGTGAATGCGGGGATGTCGATGGTTCCGTCGCGGCGCGCGAGATCGTCGGTGAAGGTCAGCACCACGCAGAGCGGCAGCCCGGTCTGAAGCAGTTGGGCCAGCAGACCCAGCGAGCGGCGCAGCGTGGTGGCGTTGAGAGTCACCAGCATCGCGTCGGGAACGTCCACGCGTGCGTTGTGGTGATCCGTGTCGAGCACATCGACGACGATCTGCTCGTCAGGACTGATCGGGTCCAGGCTGTAGGTACCGGGCAGATCCTCGACGACCACGTCGCGCTCGCCGAGTCGGGTTGTTCCCTCATAGCGCGCGACGGTCACACCGGGGTAGTTGCCGGTCTTGGCGTGCAGACCGGTCAGCGCGTTGAACAACGTCGTCTTGCCGGAGTTGGGACTGCCGACGACGGCGAACCGGGTGAGTCCGCGGTCGGCGGTGCTCACCCCGCCGCCGCCGCAGTGGTCGCGGCCGTCGCTCATCGGGTGCCGTCCACGTAGACGGCTCGCGACTGCGCCTTGCGCAGGGCTATCTCGTAGTCGCCGACCCGGTAGATGACCGGATCCCGAAGGGGCGCCCGGCGCACCATCTCGACCTCGATCCCCGGCACGAGGCCCAGGTCGAACAGCCTGCGTGCGGTGCCGGCCTGTACGTCGGGGCAGTAGCCGGCAACGGTGGCCCGTTGTCCCCGCTCGAGGTCGGCGAGGGTGCGCCGGCCGCCTCCGGACACACCGGCGGTCAGCCGGCGTTCGCGCATGCGATCGGACACCGAGGACACAAAAGTTAGGGTAGCTTAACCAACCCTGGGCTGTCGCCCCAGCCCGACCCGGCGGCGTTCCCGCACCGCAGCGACTGGAACACTGGTGGCCATGGCTGAGGTCTCCGGTTCGGCGAAGCTTTTCGCCGAGGCCGCCGCGGTGATCCCGGGCGGGGTGAACTCTCCGGTCCGCGCCTTCACCTCGGTGGGCGGCACACCACGGTTCATCGCCTCGGCCAAGGGGTGCTGGCTGACCGACGCCGACGGCAACCGCTACGTCGACCTGATCTGTTCCTGGGGACCCATGATCCTCGGCCATGCCCACCCGGCCGTCGTCGACGCCGTGCAACGGGCAGCGGCAGAGGGCCTGTCATTCGGCGCGCCGACGCCCGGCGAGACCGACCTCGCCGCTGAGATCATCGCCCGTGTGGACCCGGTGCAACGTGTCCGGCTGGTCAACTCCGGCACCGAGGCCACCATGAGCGCTGTGCGACTGGCGCGCGGATTCACCGGCCGGGCAAAGATCGTGAAGTTCTCCGGCTGCTACCACGGCCATGTCGACGCACTGCTGGCCGACGCCGGTTCCGGAGTGGCCACACTGGGTCTGCCGTCCTCACCCGGGGTCACCGGAGCCAGTGCCGCAGACACGATCGTGCTGCCCTACAACGACATCGGTGCTGTGGAAGCTGTGTTCGCCGAACTCGGTGACACCATCGCCGCGGTGATCACCGAGTCGTGCCCGGGCAACATGGGCGCGGTGGCACCGCTGCCCGGATTCAACGCCGGACTGCGCCGGATAACCGCGGAGCACGGCGCGCTGATGATCGTCGACGAGGTGATGACCGGATTTCGCGTCAGCCGCTCCGGTTGGTACGGAATCGATCCCGTCGACGCCGATCTGTTCACCTTCGGGAAGGTGATGAGCGGCGGACTGCCCGCGGCGGCCTTCGGCGGCCGCACCGAGGTGATGGAGCGGCTCGCGCCGCTGGGGCCGGTGTACCAGGCCGGCACGCTGTCCGGCAATCCCGTCGCCGTGGCCGCCGGCCTCACCACCCTGCGCCACGCCGACGAGTCCGTCTACGCCGCGCTCGACGCCAACGCCGACCGGCTGGCCGCACTGCTGACCGACGCGCTCACCGCCGCCGGGGTCACCCATCAGGTCGCGCGCGGCGGCAGCTTCCTGTCGGTGTTCTTCACCGATGAGCCCGTGACCGATTTCGCCTCAGCGCGGGCGAGCGAAACGTGGCGGTTCCCGCCGTTCTTCCACGCCCTGCTCGACGGCGGGGTGTACGGGCCCCCGAGCGCGTTCGAAACCTGGTTCGTCTCGGCGGCTCTCGACGACGACGCCTTCGAGCGCATCGCCGAGGCCCTGCCCTCCGCCGCACGCGCCGCCGCGGAGGCCACACCATGAGCGCCCGGACCCACGCTGAATGGCCGGTCGCATGAGCGCCCGGACCGTCGTCCACGTGATGCGGCACGGCGAGGTGCACAACCCCGACGGCATCCTCTACGGCCGGCTGCCCGACTATCACCTCTCCGATCGCGGCCAGGCTCAGGCACAGGCGGTCGCCGACTGGATGGCGCTGCGCGACATCGTCTATGTCGTCGCCTCGCCACTGGAACGCGCGCAGGAGACCGCGGCGCCGATCGCGCAGCGCCACTCTCTGGCCGTGGACGTCGATGAGAACCTCATCGAGTCCCACAACGTCTTCCAGGGACAGCGGGTCTCACCGGGTGATGGCGCATTGCGCGATCCGCGCAACTGGTGGCATCTGCGCAACCCGCGCTCGCCGTCCTGGGGCGAGGCCTACGCCGAGATCGCCGTGCGGATGCGGGGCGCCGTCGAACGCGCCCGGATCAAGGGGGAGGGGCACGAGGCGGTCTGCGTCAGTCATCAGTTGCCGGTCGAGACGCTGCGGCGGGCGATGAACTCCCAACCGCTGCATCACTTCCCGACCCGCAGGATGTGCAACCTCGCCTCGGTGACATCGTTCTACTTCGACGGCGACGACTACGTCGGCTGGGGCTACTCGGAGCTCGCCGGACGGTGAGGCGGGTCGTCATCGCGGCCGTGCTGGCGGCAGTGCTGATCTCCGGGCCGGTCTCGGCGTGCTCGACCGGCGATGACGCCGTCGCCCAGGGCGGCACCTTCTCTTTCGTCGCTCCTGGAGGCAAGACCGACATCACCTACGATCCGCCGTCGAGCCGCGGCACGCCAGGCCCGCTGTCCGGACCGGATCTGCTGGACACCTCCAAGACTCTGTCGCTGACCGATTTCGCCGGCAAGGTCGTGGTGATCAACGTCTGGGGCCAGTGGTGCGGCCCGTGCCGTGCGGAGATCACCCAACTGCAGAAGGTTTACGACGCCACCCGCGCGCAGGGCGTGGCGGTCCTGGGTATCAACGTGCGCGACAACGACATCGAGGCCCCCCGCGACTTCGTCAAGGACCGGGACATCACCTTCGACTCGATCTACGACCCCGCCATGCGCACCATGATCGCTTTCGGCGGCAAGTACCCGACCACCGTGATCCCGTCCACCCTCGTGCTGGACCGTGAGCACCGGGTGGCGGCGGTGTTCCTGCGAGAATTGATCGCCTCGGACCTGCTGCCGGTGGTGCAGCGACTGGCAGCCCAAAAGTGAGCGGGCTGACGCAGACCGCGGCAACCGGTCCGCTGCTGGTCGCGATCGGTCTGTCCACACTGGCGGGGCTGGTGTCGTTCGCCTCGCCGTGCGTCATCCCGCTCGTGCCGGGTTATCTGTCCTACCTTGCGGCCGCGGTGGGTGTCGATGATCCGGCGAACCGGCGCCTGCGGGTGGCCGGATCGGCGGCGATGTTCGTCGCCGGCTTCACCGCGGTGTTCGTCCTGGGCACCGTCGCGGTCCTCGGTATGACGAGCACCCTGATCACCAATCAGCTCGTCCTGCAGAGGGTCGGAGGTGTCATCACCATCGTGATGGGTCTGGTCTTCATCGGGTTCTTCCCCGCTCTGCAACGCCAGGTGCGGTTCGCGCCGCGGACACTGGCGGGTCTGGCGGGTGCGCCACTGCTCGGCGCGGTGTTCGCCCTGGGGTGGACGCCGTGTCTGGGGCCGACGCTGACCGGAGTGATCGCGGTCGCCTCGGCCACCGACGGCGCCGACGTGGGACGCGGGGTGGTGCTGGTGATCGCCTACTGCATGGGACTGGGAATTCCGTTCCTGGTGCTGGCCCTCGGATCGGGCTGGGCCCTCGGCGCCTTCGGCTGGCTGCGACGTCACACCCGGGCCATCCAGATCTTCGGCGGCGTGCTGTTGGTCGCGGTCGGTGTGGCACTGGTGACCGGCGCATGGAACGACTTCATCTCGTGGGTGCGCGACGCGTTCGTCAGCGACGTGAGGCTGCCGCTGTGATCGGCGTGCTGCGGAATCTCTGGCGGTCGCTGACCTCCATGGGCACAGCGCTGGTGCTGCTGTTCCTGCTGGCACTCGCAGCGGTGCCCGGCGCGCTTCTGCCGCAGCGCAGTCTCAACGAGTCGAAGGTGGCGCAGTACCTCGTCGAGAATCCCGGCATCGGTCCGTGGTTCGACCGGTTGCAACTGTTCGACGTCTTCTCCAGTTTCTGGTTCACGGCCATCTACGTGCTGCTGTTCGTCTCGCTGGTGGGGTGCCTCACCCCGCGCATCATCGAACACGTCCGCAGCATCCGGGCCGTTCCGGTGCCCGCACCGCGCAACCTCAATCGGCTTCCCAAACACGCACTTGTCACCGTCGACGGAACCCCGGAGTCGGTCACCGCCGCCGTCACCGCCGGCCTGCGGGGCTGGCGGCGGCGCATCACCCGGGAGTCCGACGGCGTCACCGAGATCTCGGCGGAGAAGGGCTTCCTGCGGGAGTTCGGCAACATCGTCTTCCACTTCTCGCTGCTGGGCCTGCTGGCCGCCGTCGCGGTGGGCAAGATGTTCGGGTACGAGGGCAACGTCATCGTGATCGCCGACTCCGGCCCCGGATTCTGTTCGGCGTCCCCGGCTGCCTTCGACTCCTTCCGGGCCGGCAGCAGAGTCGACGGCACGTCGCTGTATCCGATCTGTGTGCGGGTCAACGACTTCCGCGCCCGCTACCTGCCGAACGGTCAGGCCACGTCGTTCGCCTCCGATATCGACTACCAGGCCGGTGCGGATCTGGCCACCGGCACGTGGCGGCCCTACCGCCTGGAGGTGAACCATCCGTTGCGCGTCGGTGGCGATCGGGTCTACCTGCAGGGCCACGGGTACGCGCCGACGTTCACGGTGACGTTCCCCGATGGACAGAAGCGAACCCAGACCGTGCAGTTCCGTCCCGACAACGCCCGCACCCTGCTGTCGTCGGGCACCGTCCGCATCGACCCCCCGGCCGGGCTGTATCCGCCCGATCAGCGCCGCAAGCATCAGCTGGCCATCACCGGACTGTTCGCACCCACGAGGGAGATGGACGGCAAACTGCTGTCGTCGAGCTTCCCCGCGATGAACGACCCCGCCGTCGCGGTCGACATCTACCGCGGCGACGCCGGACTGGACACCGGAAAGCCGCAGTCGCTGTTCAGCATCGACCCCACGCTGATCGAGCAGAAGCGACTCACCAAACTCAAGCGCGTCAACCTCGCCCTCGGCCAAGAGGTGCGCCTCGACGACGGCACCGTGGTGCGGTTCGACAACGCCACCGAGTTCGTCAACCTCCAGGTCTCCCACGACCCCGGTCAGTTCTGGGTGCTGGTGTCCGCCATGGCGATGATGGCCGGTCTGCTGGTGTCGCTGGTGGTGCGGCGCAGGCGGGTGTGGGCCCGGATACGGACAATCGAACCGGGTACGGTGAGAGTCGAGTTGGGCGGTCTCGCCCGCACCGACAACTCCGGTTGGGGCGGCGAGTTCGAGAGACTCGCACGGCGACTAGCGGAGGGTTCGTGAACACCGAACACATCGACATCGGTCTGGCGCAGTACTCCGACTGGGCGTTCACCGCGTCGATCGTCGTCATGGTCCTCGCCATGCTGCTGCTGGCCGTTGAACTTGCCTCCGGCCGCGTCCGCACCGTCGAAGCGCGTGAACTCGTCTCAGCCGCGTCCGGGGGCGGGGGAGTGGCCGCAGACGCCGACCGGCCCGGTGTGGTCGTCGACGCCCCGGCGACCCCACTGGCCCAGCGTGTCGGCAGGGCCGGCCTGGCACTGGTCTACCTCGGCATCGCGCTGCTGTTCGCCTGCATCGTGCTGCGCGGCCTGGCGACCGTGCGGGTGCCGTGGGGCAACATGTACGAGTTCATCAACCTGACCAGCTTCTGCGGATTGGTCGCCGGCGCGGTGGTGCTGCGCAAGCCGCAGTACCGCGCACTGTGGGTCTTCGTCCTGGTCCCGGTTCTCATCCTGCTGACGGTGTCGGGCAAGTGGCTCTACACCAACGCCGCCCCGGTGATGCCTGCGCTGCAGTCCTACTGGCTGCCCATCCACGTCTCGGTGGTGAGTCTGGGTTCGGGGGTGTTCCTCGTCGCGGGCGTGGCGAGCATCCTGTTCCTGCTGAAGACCTCGAAGTACGCCGAGCCGGGTCGCGATGGACTTCTGGCCCGCATCACCTCCCGGCTGCCGGACGCCCAGACCCTGGACCGCATCGCCTACCGCACCACGATCTTCGGTTTCCCGGTGTTCGGCTTCGGCGTGATCTTCGGAGCCATCTGGGCCGAGGAGGCCTGGGGCCGCTACTGGGGCTGGGATCCCAAGGAGACGGTGTCGTTCATCGCGTGGGTGATCTACGCCGCGTATCTGCACGCCCGGTCGACGGCCGGCTGGCGCGACCGGAAGGCGGCGTGGATCAACCTGGCCGGATTCGTGGCCATGGTGTTCAACCTGTTCTTCATCAACCTGGTGACGGTCGGGTTGCACTCCTACGCCGGGGTCAACTAACGGGTCTCGCCCGCCGCGACGTCAGGTCCGGGGGTTGTTGTCCCCGCGGCTGATCTTCCAGAGGAAATCCGGATCGTCGTCGGGTCCGATGACCCGCGTGGAGGGGCGCTGCCGCGCCTGGGCACGGACAGCCCGCATGCCGACGTAGGCCAGCGTCGCGACGATCAGGATGGCGAGCAGGTAAAGCACGGGGAAACCTCCTGAGAACGAATATACGCGCGTCGGTAGGCTCGCCGCCGTGAGCGGAAATGAGCCACCGGACGCCGGGCAGTCCTCGGGGGGCGCCCGCATGGTGCGCGACGTCGCGATCTACACGATCGCCCGACTGGCACTGGTGGCCGCACTCGCCGCGGCGATCTTCTTCGGGGCGCGCCTGCTGGGCATCAGAGAGTTCCCGATCGTCGTGGCACTGCTGTTCGCGCTCATCATCGCGCTCCCGCTGGGCATCTGGCTGCTGGCGCCACTGCGCCGACGGGCCACCGCCGCCATCGCCGAGGTCGACGAGCGCCGCCGCCGCGACCGCGAGGACCTGCAGGCACGGCTGCGCGGCGACAAGCCGGCCGACTAGCGCCCGTCAGCCTGCGCCCAGTGCGGCCGCCACCGCCGCCGACCACACGAGCATCGCCAGACCGGTGTCACGCAACACCGGGATCAACTCCCGTCCCGCGCCGCCGGCGCGCACCGGCGCCGCCGCCCGCCAGGCCAGGGGTGCCGCCAGGAAACCCAGCGCGCACCACGGCGTCGCCGCCGTGAGCGCCACCGTCAGCACCGCCGCAACGGCGAGCAGCGACTGATACAGCAGGCGGGTGCGCCGGTCACCGATCCTGACCGCGAGCGTCATCTTGCCGGTGACCCGATCCGTCGGGATGTCGCGGAGGTTGTTGGCGACGAGCACCGCCGAGGACAACGCACCGGTGCCCACCGCCAGCGCCACACCCACCCGGTCGATCCGCAGCGCCTGGGTGTACTGGGTGCCCAGCACCGCCACCAGACCGAAGAACACGAACACCGCGACCTCACCGAAGCCGGCGTAGCCGTAGGGCCGGTCCCCGCCGGTGTAGAGCCAGGCCCCGGCGACACAGAGCGCGCCAAGCGCGATGAGCCACGGCGCACTGGTCAGTGCGAGCACCAACCCGGCGGCCGCACCGACGCCCAGGCTCAGCACGGCGGCGGCCAGGACCGCACGCGGTGCGGCGAGGCGCGATCCCACCAGGCGCAGCGGACCGGCCCGTTCGTCGTCGGTCCCGCGGATGCCGTCGGAGTAGTCGTTGGCGTAATTCACCCCGATGACGAACGCCAGGGCGACGGCGAGTGCCAGTGCGGCCTTCCACCACACCGCCGACCCGAGCCACGCCGCCGCGCCCGTTCCGGCGATGACGGGCGCCACCGCGTTGGGCAGGGTGCGTGGACGTGCCCCCTCGATCCACTGTGCGACGGTGGCCATCAGTGGTTCGCCAGAGCCAGGACGAGGTTGATGGTGATGGCCAGGACGATCGCGCCGAGCAGAAACGACACCAGAGCCTGAGTCAGCACCGACCCGCGGATCCGCGCGCTGCCCAGATCGGTGTCGGAGACCTGGTAGGTCATTCCGACGGTGAAGGCGAGGTAGGCGAAATCCTTGTAGCAGGGCCGGTACTCCTCCTGGTGGTAGCTGACCGGCTCGCGGGCGTGATCGGTGTAGTACAGCAGCGCGTAACGCAGGGTGAAAGCGGTGTGGATCGCGAACCACGACGCGATGACACTGAGCACCCCGATGAGGGCCTCGCCGAGATGACGCTGGCCGCCGTCCGTCGCGGCCAACAGGTACCCCACACCGGCGATACCGGCGGCGCTGGCGATCATCACGATAAGGTGCGACACCCGGGCCGTGCCGTCCTCGTGGCGCTTGCGCACGTGCGCGGACGTCTGCGCGTCGTCCATTCCAAGCACCAGCGACCAGGTCCACACCAGATACACCGAGGCCGCGACGATCCACCCGATCGCCGGAGCGAAGTGCCATTCATCACGCAGCATCCCGACGCCCACCCCGGCCAGAACACCGACGATCAGGGCCACAATGATCCGCTGCACCCACGGAGCGTAATACTGGGGAGGTGAAGACCCAGATCTGTGACACCTACGGCATCGAGTTCCCACTGTTCGCCTTCAGCCACTGCCGCGACGTCGTGGCGGCGGTGTCCAACGCCGGCGGTTTCGGCGTGCTGGGCGGCGTGGCGTTCACCCCCGAGCAGCTCGAGCACGAGCTGTGCTGGATCGACGACCACGTCAACGGCAAGCCGTACGGCGTGGACATCATCGTTCCGGCGAAGTTCGAGGGCAAGGGCGAGAACCTGACCGCCGCCCAACTCGCCGACCGCATCCCCGGCGAGCACCGCGAGTTCATCAGCCGGCTGCTCACCGACCACGGCATCGAGGTCGAGGAACTTCGTACCGCCCCCTCGGCGCTGTCCGGCGACACCGCCGCAAGCCTGCTCGAGGTCTCGCTCAAGCACCCGATCAAAATGATGGCCAACGCGCTCGGTGTTCCACCGGACTACATGATCGAGATGGGCAAGGAACGCGGCATCCCGGTGGCCGCCCTCGTCGGCGCCAAGGAGCACGCCATCAAACAGGTGCACGCCGGTGTCGACCTGATCGTCGCCCAGGGCACCGAAGCCGGCGGTCACTGCGGGGAGGTCTCGACGCTGGTCCTCATCCCCGAGGTGCTGGAAGCCATCGCCGAGGTCCCGGGCGGCAGTGACGTCCCGGTGCTGGCGGCCGGCGGTATCGTCACCGGCCGCCAGATGGCGGCGTGCGTGGCGATGGGAGCCGCCGGGGCGTGGACCGGATCGGTGTGGCTGACCACCGAGGAGGCCGAGACCGCGCCGCACACCAAGCAGAAGATGCTGGCCGCCTCCTCCCGTGACACGGTCCGCTCAGCCGGCCGCACCGGCAAGCCGTCACGTCAGCTGCGCTCGGACTGGACCGACGCCTGGGCGCCCAACCCCGGCGGCCGCCAGCCGCTTCCGCTGCCCCTGCAGGCGATGGTCGCCGAACCGGCGCTGCGCCGGATCGACAAGCTGGCCCAGGGCGGTCACCCCGGCGCTCAGGCGCTGGCGACCTACTTCGTCGGCCAGGGCGTCGGGCTGATGAACAAGATCAAACCGGCCCGCGAGGTGGTGCTGGAGTTCATCGAGGACTACGTCAACGCCGCACAGCGGTTGTCCGGAACGCTCGAGGACTGAGGCGGTGCTACTGCGCCGCGACCGGTAACCGGATCTCGAACCGGGCGCCGCCGGTGAGGTTGTGCGCCGAGAGGGTGCCCCGGTGGGCGCGGACCAGACCCGCGGCGATCGCAAGCCCCAGGCCCGATCCGCTCGGCAGTGACGAATCGTCACGCGGCACCCGATTGTTGGACCCGCGGTAGGCGACGTCGAACACCCGCGGCAGGTCGTTCTCGTCGATGCCGACGCCGGTGTCGTCGACGCGGGCCCATGCACTGTCGGAGTCCACGCCGATCGACAGCTTCACCGTCCCGCCGGGCGGGGTGTGCGCGATCGCGTTGGCGACCAGGTTCGACAACACCCGCACCAGTGCGCGGTCACTGCCGATCACCCGCACCGGCGTGTCCGGAACCTCGGCTTCCAGCACGACACCGGCCCGGTCGGCGGCGATCCGGTGAGCGGTCAGCACATCGTCCACGACTTCGTCGAGGGCGACGCGTTCGTACGGCGCGGTGATCGCCCCCGCATTGATCTTCGCCATCTCGAAGAGATCGTCGACCATCTCGGAGAGTCGAATGCTCTCCTGCTCAATGTTTTTCGCCTGCACGCGGACTTCGCCGGCGGAGACCACTCCGTCGGCGATCGCCTCGGACAGCGCGCGGATGCCGGCCAGCGGGGTGCGCAGATCGTGGCTGACGAAGGCCACCAGTTGCCGGCGAGACTGTTCGGCCGCACGCTCGGCCTCCTGCATCTCCTGCTCCCACACCGTTCTGCGGGCCTGATACCGCGCGAGCATCAACGCGGCGGGCACCGTCACCACCGCCACGATGAGCAAGACCACGGCGACCGGACGGAACTCCGCCCCTGTCATCATCCGGCTGGCGAAGAACACCCCGGCCAGGGTCGCCAGCGTCGGAATGAGGACCAGCGCCACCATGCTGACCGTCATCGACCATGCCCGCGCCAACCGGATCACCAGCCCACCCACCAGGACGACCGGTACCGAGCATCCCAGTGCCAGTAGGGCGATCCGGGTGAGTTCAGCCCCCGTCACGCTCGCCGCCGCCGTCCCCACCGCGCCACAGATAGCCACGCCCCCACACGGTCTGCACCCGATGGTGGTCACCGAGTTTGGAGCGCAACCGCTTGACGTGAACGGTGACCGTCGACAGATCGCCGAAGTCCCAGTTCCACACCCGCTGCAGGAGCTCTTCGCGGGAGAACACGGTGTCGGTGTGGGTGAGGAAGAACAGCAGCAGGTCGAACTCCCGGTTCGTCAGACCGACCGGTGTGCGGGCCACGGTGACCGAGCGGGCCGCGGTCGACACCTTCAGATCGCCGACGTTGATCTCCAGTGGCACGGTCGGCGCGGGTACAGGCGCGCGGCGCAGCACCGAACGAACGCGCAGTGCCAGCTCGCGCGGACTGAACGGTTTGGTCAGGTAGTCATCGGCCCCCGCCTCCAGGCCGGCGATGCGGTCGTCCTCCTCGCCCAGTGCGGTCAGCAGGATCACCGGGACGGTGTAGTCGCCACCCTGGCGCAGGGTGCGGCACAGTGACAATCCACTGGGGCCCGGCATCATCACGTCGAGGACCGCGACGTCGATGTGCTCGCTGCCGAGGATCCGCAGTGCCTCGTTACCGTCGCCGGCCATCCGTACCTCGAGACCGTCGCGTTCGAGGTAACGCCGCACGACGTCGCGGACGACGGCATCGTCGTCGGCGATGAGCACGCGCGCGGTCATGACCAAAGGGTAGCGGCCGCAGCTGGGGTCACTCGATCACCTGGTCGCGCAACATCCGGCGGTCCAGTTTGCCGATTCCGCGGCGCGGTAGTTCATCGAGCACATGCAGTTCCCGTGGCGCGGCCGTGTGGTGCAGAGACCGGCAGACGAAGTCGCGGATGTCATCGAGGGTGGGTGCGGAGAAACCCGGCGCCACGACCACCGCCGCCGCCACTCGCTGACCCAGCCGGTCGTCGTCGACGCCGAAGACCGCGCAGTCGCTCAGCGCCGGATGCCGGATCAAGACCGCTTCGACCTCCGCCGGCATGATCGTCAGACCGCCGCTGCTGATCGCGTCGTCCGTCCGGCCGAGGACGCGCAGCAGTCCCGAATCATCGGTAGTGCCGACGTCGTCGGTGCGGAACCAGCCCGGCTCCGCGAACGGGTCGGGCGTCGTGGGATTGCGGTAGCCCGTGGCCACGGTGGCCCCGCCGATGAGGATGCGGCCCTCACCCGCCGCTCCGGGGTCCTCGATGCGCACGTTCACACCGTCGAGGGGCCGTCCGTCGTACACGCAACCACCGGCGGTCTCACTGGACCCGTAGGTGCGCACCACGGCGACGCCCGCCTCCGCAGCGGCGTCGAGGACCGGGATCGGCGCGGGACCTCCGCCGAGCAGGACGGCGTCCAGTTCGGTCAGTGCCGCCGCCGCCGCCGGATCCGCCAGCGCCTTCGCCAGCTGGTTGGCCACCAGCGCGGTGTAGCGCCGGCCGCCGGGCATCTCGCTGACCGCGGCCGCAAAGGCCGACGGGTCGAATCCGTCGGTGAGGTCGAGTTCGGCGGGAACCGTGCCGGCGAGCACACTGCGCACGAGCACCTGTATCCCGGCGATGTGGTGGCCGGGCAGTGCCAGCAGCCAGGTCCCCGGACCGCCGAGCCGGTCGTGGGTGGCGGACGCGCTCGCGACCAGAGCCGCCGCGGTCAGCGTCGCGCCCTTGGGCGCACCGGTGGTGCCGGAGGTCGACACCACCAGGGCGATGTCGTCGTCGATCGGGTCTCCGACACGTAATCCGCGGGTGAGTGCCTCGCATTCGCGCAGGTCCGCCGAGGGGACCGGAATCAACGGGGCGTCCCGGCCGTCGATCACCCCCTCGAGGGCTGCGAGCAGCGCCAGGGCCGACGGCCCGGGCGGAATCAGCAGGGCGCGAAGGGTGGCTATTTCTCCTCCTCCGCGCCGCGGTGACCTCCCGGCGATCCTATGGCGCGGGCACCCGCCGGGAACAGTCGGCACATGGGCGGTGAACGGCACATGAACCTCGGTGGACAAAGGTCACCTTCTGGAACTGTTCTCGGCCAAAAGGCCCACCTTCACGGGACAATCGCGCCATGGGCGCAGAGGGCATCATCCTGGTGTTACTGATCGCCACCGCATTGGCGTTCGACTTCACCAATGGATTCCACGACACCGGGAACGCGATGGCGACCTCCATCGCGACCCAGGCGCTCAAGCCCAAGACCGCGGTCCTGCTGGCCGGTGTGCTGAATCTCGTCGGCGCCTTCCTGTCGGTGGAGGTCGCCGTCACCGTCACCACCTCGGTGCTCAGGATCCAGGATGCGAAGACCGGTCAACTGCTGTCGGGTATCGACGCCTCGACGGGACTGACGATCATCTTCGCCGGTCTCATCGGCGGCATTCTCTGGAATCTGCTCACCTGGCTGT
>JBAXCK010000044.1:0-22692 GCA_037141465.1 Mycobacteriaceae bacterium
CGACCCACCGCCCGAAGGAATTCGGACCACGATCAAGCTCGCCGGCAAAAAGCGACCGGAAGATGTCTCCTCCGAAGTTGTACAAGGTCGCCCATTTGCCGGGCGAATCCGTGACATCCAGACCGGTGAGGCGCAGTTGATTCCGTTGTTCCGCCTTCAACACGACGGCGGCAACTTCGAGCGACTTCTCCGGACTCATCAACGCCGCGATCAGTGACTTTGTTGAACCGGCGCAGACGGGGCTCTCCCTACCCATCTGCTCACAGGCGGCCAGCGCAGTTCTGGGCGTAATCTGGGCCGGCCCGATCGAGAAGGTGATTCCAGTCGCCTTGACCAAGGGGGACCATTCCGGCGCAGAGAGGCGTTCGTTCTCGTTCTGTGCAGCAAGATCAAGCGAACGGTTCGCCCAGTGATCCCACCAACGGTCCCCGAAGATCCACAGCATGATCTTGAAGATTTCGTCTTGCACTGCGTCGGACAATCCCCGATTCAACTGTTTCTCAGCCAGCACGACTCCGGCTAGAACCTCTACCGGGACCCCGTATTCGCGAGCGACGGCACAATACGGCAATGCTTCAAGGTCGCTTCGGCTCTTTTCCGAGAGACCGGGGTCGTTGTTCGAACCGGTCGTGTTGCTGGACCCGAAGATTACGAAGATCACGAGTGCGGACACCGCGGCTACTACCGCGCCAAGCCCGTAGAGAAGCCAATGGCGGATCCTTACACCGCGTTTGCGCGGAGTCGCGTCACCGGCTGACACGGGGCTCAGCCTAACGGCAGGGAAGGAGGGGCGACGTGGGCGAGAAGTAGATGTTGCAGAGCTGGTGCGCCGTCAGGGTTTCGAACCCCGGACCCGCTGATTAAGAGTCAGCTGCTCTACCAACTGAGCTAACGGCGCGTGACAGCGACAATAACAGGCGCGCCATGGCGACCTGCAATCACCGGTGCGCAATGCTGACCTGCGAAGTCGCGCCGTCTCTTCGAGTTCCCTTAAGATAACGGCATGTCTGACGCCCGCCCGCTTCGCCGCGCCCGCCGGCGGCGCCGGTTGGCCGCGGCGCTGGTGGTCCCGCTCGCCGTGATCGGCCTCAGCGCGTGCGGTGCGCAGCAGCATTCCGGATCGGCGGCACTCGTCGACAAGGGCACCCCGTACAGCGATCTGCTGGTTCCCAAGCTGACGGCCACCGTCACCGACGGCGCCGTCGGAGTCGCCGTCGACCAACCGGTCACCGTTTCCGTCCAGGGCGGCGTGCTGGGATCGGTGGCACTGGTCGACGACGAGGGCGAAGCCGTCACCGGTCAACTCGGATCCGACGGCCTGAAATGGGTGAGTACCGAGCCGCTCGGCTACAACAAGAGCTACACCATCACGGCGAAATCCCTCGGACTCGGTGGCGTGACAACCGAGACGCTGAAGTTCAAGTCTCATGCGCCGGCGAATCTGACCATGCCGTACCTGCTGCCCGGCGACGGCGAAGTCGTCGGCATCGGCCAGCCGATAGCCATCCGCTTCGACGAGAACATCCCCGACCGGGTGGCGGCGGAGAAGGCCATCACCGTCACCACGGATCCACCCGTCGCGGGGGCCTTCTACTGGCTCAGCAACAGGGAGGTGCGCTGGCGCCCGGAGAACTTCTGGGCTCCCGGCACCACCGTCAACGTCAAGGTCGACACCTACGGGGTTGATCTCGGTCAGGGACTTTTCGGCCAGAAGAACCTGTCGGCTGAGTTCAGCATCGGTGATCGGTTGATCGCCACCGCTGACGATGCGACCAAGACGCTGACCATCCGGCGCAACGGCGAGGTGATCAAGACGATGCCGATCTCCATGGGCAAGGACGAGACGCCGACCCCCAATGGCATCTATATCGTCGGCGACCGCTATCAGCACCTGATCATGGACTCCTCGACCTACGGCGTTCCGTCCAACTCGCCCAAGGGGTATCGACTCGAGGTGGACTGGGCGACCCAGATGTCCTACAGCGGCATCTACGTGCACTCCGCGCCGTGGTCGGTGGGGGCGCAGGGCAGTGACAACACCAGTCACGGCTGCCTCAACGTCAGCCCGGCCAACGCGCAGTGGTTCTACGAGAACACCAAGCGCGGGGACGTCGTGGAGGTCGACGGCACCGTCGGTTCGGTGCTGTCCGGTGTCGACGGCCTGGGCGACTGGAATATCCCCTGGTCACAGTGGAAGACGGGCAACGCCACCGCGGGCCGCTGAGGTAACTCTTTGACAACTTCTCGCCTTTTCAAGGGGCGTCGATTCGGCTTTTTGGGTTCCCTCAGGTTATTCTCAGTATTCCGCCGCTGACGGCAGTGGCCTGATAAGGAGCTTCTCCGACCGTGAAGACCATGCAGATCTCGATGCGCTCGTACCTCGCCGCGGGGACCGCCGCCGTAGTAGGCGCTGGTGCCATTGCCTTGGCGCCGGCTGTCGTCAACACGCCGGTGCCGGCCGCCCCGGTCGCCGTCGACGTCGCGCTGACGGCCACCACCTTGTCGTTCAACGACATTCTGGGCCTTGCGGGCAACATCAGCAGCCTCCTGCCCAGCACCGTCAGTGGACTCGTTCCCACCGACCTCAGCGGAGTTCTCTCCGGTCTCAGCGGGCTGCTGCCGTCCAGCATCACCGACCTGCTGCCCGCCAACTTCCTCAACGCCGTGGTCGCGGAGTTCGTCAGCGAGGCCGGCGGACTCCTGGGAGCCACCGGCGCCGAGGTCTTCTCAACCCTGACGACCGCACTCAGCGGACTGCTGGTCGGCCCCGCCTCGATTCCGGCGCAGTTCGGTGCGGCTCTGGTCAACATCCCGACGGTGCTCGCGACGTCGCTCGGTTCGCTGGCGACCGGAAACCTTCCCGCAGCCCTGGAAACGCTGGCGACCGGTCTGGTCGCCCCGCTGACCGCGGTGGGACAGGCCGTGACCAACGCCGTGCAGGCCTTCCAGGCCTACGTCACCGGCGTGGTCGTCAACCTCGTGACCAGCCTGCCCGGCGTGCTGCTGAACTCGGTCGGCACGGTTCTCGGTGTGAACCTGCAGTCCACCCTCTCCGGCGCTCAGGGTGCTCTGACGAATCTGCTCGGCGGACTGTCCACTCTGATCCCGGGCCTGCCGTCCGCGGCCGCTGCACCGGCCGCTGCCGCCGTGTCGCCGATCGTGTCGGCTGCCCGCGTTACCGACCCGGTCGCCGCCCCCGCTGCGGTGGCTCCGGCCGCTGCCGTCGTCGCAGGCACCCCGCGTGCCGCTGCGGAGGTTGCGGATCCGGTTGCACCGCAGTCGGATTCGGCTCCGATTGACGCACCGTCACGTTCGCGCGGCGCACTGACACGTCCGGCCCGGGCCGATGCCTCTGCTGCAGAGGCGGCCGTCGCTTCCAAGCCGGCACCGCGCTCACGGGCCGGGGTCAGCAGTGAGCGCGGCCACGCCGCGGCCGCAGCGCCCGCGGCCGCCGGCTGAGGGTTGTCTCGACACGAACCGAATCAGTCGATGAACTGAGATTCCTTGGTGCCCGCAGAGGGCGGTTCGAGGCCGAAGTACTCGTAGTGGAATCTCCACGCGGTGCGGTAGTGCAGCGTCATCAAACCGGAATGCGCATGGCTGATGCCCTCATCGCTGATGTAGTTCCAGATCATCCGATCACCGATCGGGTGATACTTGGGCTCCATCAGGAACCAGGTTGGGATGACCCCGAATGCAGCACGGGTGATGAGCATCGTGCTGGTATCGGCAAAGGTGGCGCCGTCGGTCTCCGGGCACGGACCGAGTCGCCCGCCGTCGAGGCGATGCAGATAGCGATGTGAGGTCAGTACCGAAGCCCCGGTGTCCCGGTGCAGCTTCACCAGAGATTCCAGATGGTTCGGTGAGTACCAGTTGTCGGCGTCCAGCCACGCGATGGCGTCGAAACCCTGAGCCACGGCACTGACCGAACCGATTGCGCGGGCCGGGTCGCCGATGAAGCCCAACGAGACCGGGAGGTCGATCACCTGGACGCGGTCGGAGTTGTCCGGTCCGCGTTCGGCGCCGTCGTTGACGATGATGTGCGTGCAGGGATAGGTCTGGTCCCGCACGCTGTCGAGGCACTGCTGGAACCACTCACGGGGCTCCCTG
This sequence comes from Mycobacteriaceae bacterium, assembly GCA_037141465.1. GTDB lineage: Bacteria > Actinomycetota > Actinomycetes > Mycobacteriales > Mycobacteriaceae > Mycobacterium. Next base: position 4,111 of record JBAXCK010000044.1, read on the forward strand.
AAGCGGGGTGTCACCACTGCGACCCGCACGGACGACGTCCTCTCCCGTTAAGTCAGGGGCCCCGAAAGGGGCCCCTGACCTGCCGGGTGGCTGACGGGACTCGAACCCGCGACAGCCAGGATCACAACCTGGTGCTCTACCAACTGAACTACAGCCACCATCGCCGCGTGAACGGCCTTTCGATACTAGCTGTTGGGGTCCTCGGCGGCCGAATCATTTTTTGCGGCCTTGCCGTCACCGGCGAGTTCCGCCGCCGCCTCGGCGATATCGCTGGTGGACGGTCCGGGTGGGGGTACAAAGGCGGTGCTGCGGTAGTAACGCAGCTCGCGGATCGACTCTTCGATGTCCGCCAGCGCCCGGTGCGCGAGGCCCTTCTCGGGCTGGCCGTAGTAGATGCGCGGATACCAGCGACGGCAGAGTTCCTTGATCGAACTGACGTCGATCATCCGGTAATGCAGATAGTCATCCAGAGTCGGCATGTCACGGGCGATGAAGCCACGGTCGGTCGCGATGGAATTGCCGCACAGCGGAGCCGTTTTCGCTGTCGTCACGTGGGTGCGGATGTAGTCGAGCACCATCTCCTCGGCGGCCGCCAGGTCGATGGCGGATGCCCGGACCTCCTCGGTCAGTCCCGATCGGCCGTGCATGCGTGCGACCACCTCGACCATGCCGTCCAGGGCCGCGTCGTCGGCGTGGATCACCACGTCGACGCCGTCGCCCAGGACGTTGAGATCGGCGTCGGTCACCAGTGCGGCGATCTCGATGAGCCGGTCGGACGCCAGGTCCAGTCCGGTCATCTCACAGTCGATCCACACCAGTTCTTCGCGCACAGCGCTCCACAGTAAGCCCTGGCGACCAAGTAATCTCTGGTGCCATGACGGAATCCACCCCGACGGCCGCCTCGACTCCCGCCCAGCAGATCTCCGCCGGCTACTCGGTGACCGGTCAGGCTCTCGACCTCGGATCGGTGATGGTCGGTGGACAGGTGGACCCTGCGGCGCAGATCCGTATCCCGCTGGCCATGATGAACCGGCACGGCCTGGTGGCCGGCGCCACCGGCACCGGCAAGACCAAGACGCTTCAGGTGATCGCCGAGCAGTTGTCCGCAGCCGGTGTTCCCGTCGTCATGGCCGACTTCAAGGGCGACCTGTCGGGGCTGACCCGCCCGGGGGAGACCAACGACAAGATCGCCGAGCGCTCCAAGGACACCGGCGACCAGTGGACCGGTACTCCGTTCCCGGTGGAGTTCCTGTCGCTGGGAACGGGCGGCATCGGCGTTCCGGTGCGCGCGACGATCTCCGCGTTCGGACCGATCCTGCTCTCGAAGGTGCTCGGACTGAATCAGAACCAGGAGTCCAGCCTCGGGCTGATCTTCCACTACGCCGATCAGCAGGGCCTGCCGCTGCTGGATCTCAAGGATCTGCGGCAGGTGATCTCCTTCCTGACCAACACCGACGAGGGCAAGGCGCAGTTGAAATCGCTGGGCGCGGTGTCGAGCCAGACCGCCGGAGTGATCCTGCGCGCGCTGATCAATCTGGAGGCCGAGGGCGGAGACACCTTTTTCGGAGAGCCCGAGATCGAGCCCGCGGACCTGATCCGGCTCGACGACAAGGGCCGCGGCATCATCACACTGTTCGAACTCGGTGACCAGGCCGCCCGCCCGGTGATGTTCTCCACGTTCCTGATGTGGGTGCTGGCCGACCTGTTCAACTTCCTGCCCGAGGTCGGCGACGTCGACAAGCCGAAGCTGGTGTTCTTCTTCGACGAGGCCCACCTGCTGTTCAAGGACGCCTCCAAGGCTTTCCTCGATCAGGTCGAGCAGACGGTCAAGCTGATCCGTTCCAAGGGTGTCGGAGTCTTCTTCTGCACGCAGCTGCCGACCGACGTGCCCAACTCCGTGCTCTCCCAGCTCGGTGCGCGCATCCAGCACGCGCTGCGCGCGTTCACCCCGGATGATCAGCAGGCGCTGGCCAAGACCGTTCGCACCTACCCCAAGACCGAGTTCTACGATCTGGCAACTGATCTCACCTCGCTCGGCATCGGCGAGGCGATCGTCACCGTGCTCTCCGAACGGGGCGCCCCGACGCCGGTGGCCTGGACCCGGTTGCGCTCGCCGCGATCGCTGATGGACACCATCGGCACCGACTACATCAAGGCGGCCGCTCAGGCCAGCCCGATGTTCCTCAAATACGGCACCACCGTCGACCGCGAGTCGGCCTACGAGATGCTGGCCGCCAAGATGGCACCGCCGCCGTCGGCCGATGCTCCGGCGGGCGACGCGATGGACCTGCCGCCGATCCTGCCGACCGGTCTGGATCTGCCGCCCATGCCCGCCCCCGCCGAGAAAGCCGAACCGGGCATGCTCGAGCAGATGATGGACAACCCGGCGTTCAAGAGTGCGATGCGCTCGGCGGGAACCGTGATCGGCCGCGAGATCACCCGCAGTATCTTCGGGACCGGGCGCCGGAGGCGCTAGGCGCCGACATTCGCACGTCGCCGCCGCTAGTCGCCGCCGAGTTTCCGGTAGACCGCCCCGACGATCGGCGTGACGATCGCCCGTGGAGCGTAGCCGCTGGCGACCGACATGGCTTTCGACGTCAACCCGGGCACCACCCGCATCTTGTTGCGCTCGAGTCCGTCCAGCGACAGTTGCGCGGTGTGCTCGACGGAGATCCACAGGAAATCCGGAATCAGCCGGTCCACCAGCGACGCTTCGGCCGGATCGGGTGCCTCGGCACGGACCGGGCCCGGTGCCAGCAGGGTGACGTGGACACCGCTGTCCCTGAGTTCTCCGCGCAGTGATTCGCTGAAGGTGTTCACGAATGCCTTGCTCGCGGCGTAGGTCGCGTTGTTGGGAATCGGTGAGTTCCCGGCGGCCGATCCGGAGATGAGAATGCCGCCGGCCCGGCGCGCCAGCATTCCGGGCAGCACCGCCAGCACCAGATCGTGCACGCCGAGCACGTTGAGCTGAACCTGATCCTTCTCATCAGCCGGATCGAGCCGTGCCACCGGGCCGAAGGTTGCGGTTCCGGCATTGGCGCACAGGATCGAGATCTCCCGCGCGGCAAGCTCTTCGGCGAGTCCGGCCCGTTGGTCCGGGTCGGCGAGGTCGACCGCGCGCACCTCGACGGTGACGCCGTAGCGCCCGGTGAGAACCCGGGCGAGTTCATCGAGCACCTCGGCCCGTCGTGCGGTCACGATGAGGTGATGGCCGCGCGCGGCGAGTTCGGTGGCCAGCGCTTCCCCGATGCCCTGCGAGGCACCGGTGACGACGGCTCGGGCGTCGGGGGAGGGCGCAGGGACTGGCATGCGGTCATCGTAGGGCCCCGATAGTGTTGCCCCCATGGCCCGGGCGGTCTGGAGATGGGCGCTCTGGGACTGCGGAGCCACCGGACTCAACGCGATCGTCGTGACCTTCGTGTTCTCGGTGTACCTGACCGACACGGTCGGAGCGCAGACCGGCGGCGGCAGCTCGCCGGCGAGCCTGCTCGGCCGGGCCATGACAGTTGCGGGCATCACGGTCGCCGTGTTGGCACCGCTCACGGGAGTGTTGGTGGCTGCGCCGCACCGCAGACGCCTGGCCCTGGCGACGCTGACCGGACTGGCCGCTGCGCTGACCGCCGCGATGAGCCTCATCCGCGACGATGCCCGCTACCTGGTTCCCGGCCTGGCACTGCTGGCGTTGACCGCCGCCTGCAGTGACCTCGCGAGCGTTCCGTACAACGCGATGTTGCGTCAGTTGTCCACGCCGCAAAATGCCGGCCGGGTCTCGGCAACGGGATGGGCGGCCGGGTACGCGGGCAGCGTCACGCTGTTGCTGATGATCTACCTGGGCTTCATTCGTGGCGACGGCCCTACGCGCGGCCTGTTGCAGATACCGGCGGCCGACGGAATGAATGTGCGCGTCGCGATGATCGCGGCTGCGGGATGGCTGGTGATCTTCGCGCTGCCGTTGCTCACCGCACGCATCGTCCCGACACCGGATGGCGTCGATCACGAACGCTTCCCGGGTCTGCTCGGGAGTTACCGTCGGCTGGGGGAGGACCTCCGTTCCGAGTGGCGGCGCGACCGGAATCTGGTGTACTTCCTCATCGTCAGCGCAGTGTTCCGCGACGGTCTGGCCGGAGTGTTCGCCTTCGGAGCGGTACTCGGCGTCGGGGTGTACGGCATCTCACAGGGCGATGTCCTCATCTTCGGCGTGGTCGCCTCGACGGTGGCGGCCCTCGGCGCGCTCGCCGGCGGGCGACTCGATGACCGGGTCGGCCCCAAACCCGTGATCGTCGGTTCGCTGGTCGCCATGATCGCCGTCGGACTGATCCTGATGTCGCTGTCGGGACCGGAGGCCTTCTGGATCTGCGGTCTGCTGCTGTGCTTGTTCGTCGGCCCCACTCAGTCGGCCTCGCGCACACTGCTGCTGCGGATGACCGGTGAGGGCAAGGAGGGAGTGGCCTTCGGTCTCTACACGACCACCGGCCGGGCGGTGGCCTTCCTCGCGCCGTGGATGTTCTTCACCTTCGTCGACCTCTTCGGCACCGACCGGGCGGGACTAGCGGGAATCTGCCTGGTTCTCGCAGCAGGCCTGGCCGGGATGCTCGGTGTGCGTGTGCCGCGGCATCCCGTGCGCGCCTAGGCGATGCCGGTGCAGATGGTCAGGCCCTGACCCGTGCGCTGGCGCACCTGCGCGCCGTTGACCGTCACACTGCACGTGACGTCGCGGCCCACGTTCACCACCGCGACACTGGCGGAGTTCTTCGCCGGCGCGGTGAGGCTGACTTCCTTGCTCCACGGCAGCGCCACGTTGAACTCGGTCTGCATCACCCCGCCGGAGTCGACGTAGGTGATGTTGATCGCCCGGCCCTCGCCGGTGACGGTATAGACCACCGTCTCGGTGACGCCGGGATCGGTTGTCTCCCCGCCGGGAATACCCGGTTCCTGCGGGGCGGTCGGTGACGGGAACGGTGCAGGAATCGGCACGCGACTCGTCGGCGCGCGCGTGGGCGCAGGCAGTCGCGGCGTACCGGCGGCCGACGTCGAGGACGGCAGCGGCGCCACCGTCGTCGATCTCTTCGACGAACTGCTGACGCTCACCAGGACGAAGACGAGTCCGGCCACCACGACCACGGCCGCTGCGGCGGCGATCCACAGCCAGCGCGGCGAGCGCGGCGGCGGTGGGGCAGGTGGCGGCTGATTGGGCGGATAGCCCATGCCGGGCTGCCAGTACGGGGGAATCTGCTCGGTGGGCGGTGTCATCGGCGCGCCGTAGCCGGGGTATTGAGTGCCCCCGAATCCCGGATTGCTCGGGTACTGGCCGGAGTAGGCCGGGTCGGGCTGATAGCCCGCGGGATCGCTCATACCCACCTCACGCAGAGCAGGCTACCCGAGGTTCGGTGGGCTTCATTCGTCTCAGGCGCGACGGGTAGTTTCAACGCCCGTGGGATCACCGCAGGCCGACCGCGACGCGCACGGCGAACTGGTCGCACGGTTGCGCTCCAAGCTGGCGGCGGCCGCGCTCGGCGGTCCGCAGCGCGCCCGGGACCGCCACGTCGAACGCGGCAAGCTGCTGCCGCGCGATCGCGTCGACGCACTGCTGGATGCGGGTAGTCCGCTGCTGGAGATCGCACCCCTGGCCGCCGACGGCATGTACGACGACGAGTGTCCCGGTGCGGGGATCATCACCGGAATCGGCCGAGTGTCCGGCCGCGAATGCATGGTGGTGGCCAACGACGCGACGGTCAAAGGCGGCACCTACTACCCGGTGACGGTCAAGAAGCATCTGCGCGCCCAGGAGATCGCCGCGCAGAACCGGCTGCCGTGCATCTACCTGGTGGACTCCGGCGGCGCGTTCCTGCCCCGCCAGGACGAGGTTTTCCCCGACCGCGACCATTTCGGCCGCATCTTCTACAACCAGGCCAACCTCAGCGCGGCGGGCGTCCCGCAGATCGCCGCGGTGCTCGGCTCCTGCACCGCCGGCGGGGCGTATGTACCGGCCATGAGCGACGAGACCGTGATCGTGCGCAACCAGGGCACCATCTTCCTGGGTGGCCCGCCGCTGGTGAAGGCGGCGACCGGGGAAGAGGTTACCGCCGAGGAACTCGGCGGCGGCGATCTGCACGCCAAGACCTCCGGTGTCGTCGACCACCTGGCCCGTGACGACCGCGACGCGCTGCGCATCGTCCGCTCGATCGTCGCGACCCTCGGGCCCCGTCCGCCCGCACCGTGGGACGTCCGCGCCACGATCGACGCCATCGCCGATCAGCGCGAGCTCTACGACGTCGTCCCGGTCGACCCGCGAATCCCCTACGACGTCCACGAGGTCATCACCCGACTCGTCGACGGCGGGGAGTGCTCCGAGTTCAAGGCCGACTACGGCGCAACCCTGGTCACCGGGTTCGCCCGCATCCACGGCCACCCGGTCGGCATCGTCGCCAACAACGGCGTGCTGTTCGGCGAATCGGCGCTCAAGGGCGCCCACTTCATCCAGCTGTGCGACAAGCGCACGATCCCGCTGGTGTTCCTGCAGAACATCAGCGGCTTCATGGTCGGCCGCGACTACGAGGCCGCCGGCATCGCCAAGCACGGCGCCAAGATGGTCACCGCGGTCGCGTGCGCGCGGGTGCCCAAGCTGACCGTCGTCATCGGCGGGTCCTACGGTGCGGGCAACTACTCGATGTGCGGACGCGCCTACTCGCCGCGATTCCTGTGGATGTGGCCGAACGCCCGTATCTCCGTCATGGGGGGCGAGCAGGCCGCCTCGGTGCTCGCCACGGTGCGCGGCGAGATGACGCCTGAGGAGGAAGAGAAGTTCAAGGCCCCGATCCGGGAACAGTACGAGCAGCAGGGCAACCCCTACTACTCCACCGCGCGACTCTGGGACGACGGCGTCATCGACCCGGCGGACACCAGAACAATTCTGGGCCTTGCCCTTTCCATCACCGCCAACGCGCCGCTGGAACCGGTCTCCTACGGCGTCTTCCGGATGTGACGATGACCGAACGCCTGTTCTCCACCGTCCTGGTCGCCAATCGCGGCGAGATCGCGGTGCGGGTGATCCGCACCCTGCGCACGATGGGTATCCGCTCGGTGGCGGTCTACAGCGACGCCGACGCCGGTTCCCGACACGTCGCCGAGGCGGATCTCGCCGTGCGGATCGGTCCGCCGCCGGCCCGGGAGAGTTACCTCGACATCGACGCCGTCGTCGACGCCGCACTGCGCACCGGCGCCCAGGCCGTTCACCCCGGATACGGTTTCCTCTCGGAGAACGCCGATTTCGCCGCCGCACTGCAGCGCGCCGGTGTCGTCTTCATCGGTCCGCCCGCCCATGCCATTGCCACGATGGGTGACAAGATCGCCGCCAAGGCCACGGTGTCTGCATTCGGGGTCCCGGTGGTCCCGGGTATCGCCCGACCCGGGTTGTCCGATGCCGAACTGGTCTCGGCCGCCGCCGAGATCGGCTTCCCGGTACTGGTGAAGCCCTCGGCCGGCGGCGGCGGCAAGGGCATGCGGCGAGTCGATGACCCGACCCAACTGCCCGCGGCGATTGCGGCCTCCCGCCGGGAAGCCGGTGCGGCCTTCGGCGACGACACCTTGTTCTTGGAGCGTTTCGTCCTGCGGCCCAGGCACATCGAGGTCCAGGTGCTGGCCGACAATCACGGAACCGTACTGCATCTGGGCGAACGGGAATGCAGTCTGCAGCGCCGCCACCAGAAGGTGATCGAGGAGGCGCCCTCACCGTTGCTCGACCCCGGTACCCGGGCCCGGATCGGCGCTGCGGCCTGCGACACCGCGCGCAGTGTGGATTACGTCGGGGCCGGCACCGTCGAGTTCATCGTGTCATCGGATCGACCCGATGAATTCTTCTTCATGGAGATGAACACCCGGCTGCAGGTCGAACATCCGGTCACCGAGATGGTGACCGGATGGGATCTGGTCGAATGGCAGGTGCGCATCGCCGCGGGCGAACCTCTCAAGCACTCGCAACACGACATCGCCCTGCGTGGGCACGCCATCGAAGCGCGGGTGTACGCCGAGGACCCGGCGGCCGGATTCCTGCCCACGGGCGGCCCGGTGCTCGCCGTCGGTGAGCCGACGGGATCCGGCGTTCGCATCGACTCCGGTGTGGCCGCGGGCATGACGATCGGAAGCCACTACGACCCGATGCTGGCCAAGGTGATCGCCCACGGCGCCGACCGCGCCGAGGCGCTGCGCGAGTTGGATCGCGCCCTGGCGCACACGGCGGTGCTGGGCGTGGGCACCAATATCGACTTCCTGCGGTTCGTGCTGGCCGACGACGACGTCACCGCCGGACGGCTGGACACCGGACTGCTCGAGGAACTTCGCTACATCCCTCCTGACGTCGACGACGAGGCGTTCATCGCCGCCGCCGTTTACCGGTGGCTGCAGCGGCGCCCCGCCGGACCGGCGGATCTGTGGGACGTCCCGTCGGGGTGGCGGTTGGGCGACCACGCGGGATGGGCGGTTCGTCTCAGTTGCGGTGCGCGCACCGATCATGTCCGCATCGTCGGCACACCGCAGCAGGCGCAGGTGTGCGTCGAGGACGGCGAGCAGCACCGGCTGACGGCGTCCTTCGACGACGGTCGCCTCTCGATCACCCTCGACGGTGTGCACTGTGAGTTCCTCGCGGCCGATGCCGGCCGGCAGATCTGGCTGGCCGGCGATCTGGGCACGGTGATGCTGACCGAGGTTCATGAGGAACCGGTGCGGCCGGACTCCGAGCACAGCGGCGACGCCGAACTGCTCAGTCCGATGCCCGGCTCGGTGATCGCGGTCAGCGCCCGCAGTGGCGATAGAGTGACGGTGGGCACGGTCGTCGTCGCCGTCGAAGCCATGAAGATGGAGCATTCCCTGCGCGCGCCGGTGGACGGCGTCGTCGATTTGCTCGTCGGCGTGGGGGAGCAGGTCGCGGTGGGGCAGCCGCTCGCGCGGATCATCACAGGCGAAGAAGGGGCGGACCAATGAGCGAGTTTCTCTCCACCGGAGCGCTTCCGGACGAGTACGCACAGCTTTCCAAGACAGTGCGCGACTTCGCCCGCGAGGTCGTCGCCCCGGTCTCGGCCAAGCACGATGCCGAGCACTCCTTCCCCTACGAGATCGTCGCAGGGATGGCGGACATGGGCCTGTTCGGTCTGCCGTTTCCCGAGGAGTACGGCGGCATGGGCGGCGACTACTTCGCGTTGTGTCTGGCGCTGGAAGAACTCGGCAAGGTGGATCAGAGTGTGGCGATCACCCTGGAGGCCGGTGTCTCACTGGGCGCCATGCCGGTCTACCGCTTCGGCACCGAAGCGCAGAAGCAGCACTGGCTTCCTTCGCTGACCAGCGGGCAGGCACTGGGCGCCTTCGGGCTGACCGAAGCAGGCGGCGGCACCGATGCGGGCGCCACCAAGACCACCGCCCGTCGCGACGACGGTCACTGGGTCATCAACGGCACCAAGGCGTTCATCACCAACTCCGGCACCGAGATCACCAGACTCGTCACCGTCACCGCGGTCACCGGCACCGACGGCGACCGTCGCGAGATCTCGTCGATCCTGGTGCCGGTGCCCACCGCCGGGTTCACCGCGGAGCCGGCCTACGACAAGGTCGGCTGGAACGCATCCGACACCCATCCGCTGAGTTTCGACGACGTTCGGGTGCCGGAGGAGAACCTGCTCGGCGAACGCGGGCGCGGGTATGCCAACTTCCTTCAGATCCTCGACGAGGGACGCATCGCCATCGCCGCACTGGCGACCGGCGCCGCGCAGGGCTGTGTCGACGAGTCGGTCAAGTACGCGCGGGAACGTGCCGCGTTCGGCAAGCCGATCGCGCGCTATCAGGCCGTCGAGTTCAAGATCGCCCGGATGGAGGCACGTGCGCACGCCGCCCGCACCGCCTACTACGACGCGGCGGCGCTGATGCTGGCCGGCAAGCCGTTCAAGAAACAGGCGGCGATCGCCAAACTCGTGGCCGGGGAGGCCGCCATGGACAACGCCCGCGACGCCACCCAGATTCATGGCGGCTACGGATTCATGAACGAGTACCCCGTCGCCAGGCACTACCGGGACAGCAAGATCCTCGAAATCGGTGAGGGCACAACCGAAGTCCAGCTGATGCTCATCGCCCGTGAGATCGGGCTGAGCTGAGTTCTCAGGCCTGCGGGTATGGCGCGTAGCGCCGGTAGTAGCCGAGTTGGCGCTGAGCAAGCTGGTAGGCGCGCTGGTCAGGGGTGAAGCCACCGGCGATCTCGGAGAGGGGCACAACCTGGGCGCTCACCGTGGGTGCGTTCGGGTTGGCGGCGTCGAAATCCTGGAACCGGATCGAGATGGTGCCCTGATTGAGTCCGCCGGTCGAGATCCAGTTCGCCACGCCGGCATCGGTGGGTGAGATCACCAGCGTGTAGGTGCCGTCGGGGTTGGCGACGGCCTGCGCGTTGTTGAGGCTCGATGGTTCGTTCCAGTAATTACCGGTGATGGTCCAGTCGTCGGTGATGGGCACGTTGAAGTAGCGCGCGTTGCCCGGGTTGATGGTGACCACCAGCGCCTGGTTGTCGTTCAGCTGGAAGTACCCGGCGCTCTGCAACTGGGTGGCGAGGAACTCGGCGTTGCGGTCCGGGCTCGACAGCGTGTTCGGCGCGCGAAGCTGGCCGGTGGCCGGGTCGGTGGTGGCCACCCCCATGTACTTGTTCTCACCGCTGATGCCCAACAGCAGCATGATGGCGGCGGTCTCGATCTGCTGCACCAGCAGGCCGCCGGGCAGCGGCGGAATCAGCGACACCAGTGACGTCAGCAACGGGCTGCCGGCCACCAGCGGGCCGATCCCCGGGAACGCGAAGCCCCCGATCTGACTGAACAGACTCGGTGGCGGCCCGGTGACGCGCTGCACCGCCAGACTCATGGGCTGCTGAGATGTCCAGTCCGACAGGGTGTTTCGGGTTGTGATCAATGTGGTGCCCGGCGCCAGCTGCAGGTGGTTGGTCTCTCCGGGCGCAGCCGGCGCAGAGCTGGCGGTGATCGTGAAGGTGCCGTCGGGATTAATGACCAGATCGCGACCGTTGAGGTTCGACGCCGTGGTTCCGCCCAGTCCGGTGAGCACGCTGAAGTTGGTGTCGGCAGGCAGCTGTGCGGCGGGATCGAAGCGCCCGGTGATCACATACGACGACGCGCTGTTGACCCCGATGAAGCGGTAGATGGTGTCGGGGTTGTCGTACCAGATCCGCGACCCCGCGAAGCTCTGCTGATACCAGTCGTGCGGCGGTGCCACCTGCTGGATCACGATCGGGTTGGCGGAGTCGAGAAGCTGAACCTCAAGGGCGGCCTGGGTGGCGTACTCGGTGGCCGCCTGGTCCAGGCGCGCCATGTTCTCGGCATCCGGCCCGCCCACCAGTGCGTAATTGCGGTTCGCGGCGAGTATCCAGCCGGCCTTGAGCACCAGCTTGGCCAGCTGTGCGACCGGTGAGTTGGCCAGGGTGGTGGCGCGCTGCTCGGCGGCGAGTTGCTCGGGCGTGGCCAGCACGCTCGCCGGGATCGGCGGGCCGGGGTTCTCCAGGACCGTCACCTGCGCGGTGGCGGTGTGTCCGGCGTCCGGCGCGAAGAATGTGGACAGGCCGTGCAGATGCCACGGGTTGTCGGGCTGGTCGTCGGCGCCGACGGTGAAGGTGTCGGTGCCGCCGAGCGTGGCGAACGCGCTGCTGGGTGTGTAGTCGAATGTGCCGTCGGACCCGATGGATACGGCGCCCTTCTTGGGTCCGTTTTCCACGGTGTAGGTCAAGCCGTAGCCGGCCGGCGCGGTCGGGTTCAGCGCTCCGCTGATGGCGCCGGCGGGGTTCTGGACGTTGGTCGCCGCGTTATAGGCGAGCGTGGGTTTGCGGGCGAAGATCGTGCTGCGGGCCGTCGTCGACCGTGCCGAGGGCGTGGCGGCCGCCGCGTGCGGAGTCGGAGAGCGGTCCGGCGCGCCGGTATCCGCCGAGGCGACCGCGCAACCGTTGGCGATCGCCGCGCCGACGCCCAGGGCGAAGGCCAGCCCCCCGACCCTGCCCACACCGACACCTGCCATAGCCACGGACTTTAGGTGAACAGCGTTCTTGTCGGACCCGATCCCTAAAATCGCACGTATGTTCGATACTCTTCCGGATGCGGGATCCGCCGGGTCCGAGTCGGCCCTGATCGACGGCATCGCCGCACTCGAACGACTGAAGGCCGCGGCGGCGGCGCGGCAGGCCCGGTTGACGGTGGCCCTTGAGGTCGCCCGGCGGGAGTCCGAGGCCGCAGCCGGCCTGCCGGCGGCCCGGCGCGGTCGCGGTCTTGCGGCAGAGGTCGCCCTTGCGCGCGGCGAATCACCGGTGCGCGGTGCCCGGCATCTCGGCTTCGCCAAGGCCCTCGTCCACGAGATGCCGCACACCCTGGCCGCCCTGGAAGCCGGTGTTCTCTCGGAGTGGCGGGCGACCATTCTGGTCCGGGAGTCGGCCTGTCTGGATCGCGAAGACCGCACGCGGCTGGACGCCGAACTGTGCGCGGACCCGTCGAGGTTGACGGGTATGGGCGATGCCGCGCTGAGCGCCGCGGCGAAGGCGATCGCCTACCGGCTGGATCCGCATGCCGTCGTCGACCGGGCCGCCAGGGCGCAGTCGGACCGCACCGTCACCATTCGCCCGGCGCCGGACACCATGACCTACCTCACCGCACTGCTTCCGGTGGCGCAGGGGGTCTCTGTCTACGCCGCGCTCAAACGGCAGGCCGACGTGTGCCCCGACGGGCGGTCACGGGGTCAGGTGATGGCCGACACGCTCGTGGAACGGGTGACCGGGCGGCCCGCGGATCAGCCCGCCGATGTTGCGGTCACCGTGGTCATCTCCGATCAGGCGCTGTTCGGCGTCGACAGTTCGCCGGCGATCGTCGCCGGGTATGGACCGGTGCCCTCGCCGGTGGCGCAGCAGTTGATCTGCGACGCCGTGGCGGATGGACACGCGCGGGCGGCGCTGCGTCGCCTGTATGCCGCGCCGGTCTCCGGCGCGGTGACGGCGATGGAGTCCCGTGCGCGGATCTTCCCGGCTGGCCTGGCGACGCTCATCGCCCTTCGCGATCAGCGTTGCCGCACGCCGTACTGCGACGCTCCGGTTCGGCACACCGACCATGCGGTACCGCACCGTCGCGGCGGTCCGACCACCGCGGACAACGGTCTCGGCCTGTGTGAGGCGTGTAACTACGTCAAAGAAGAGGCAGGCTGGTCGGTCCGCGCGGGTATCACCGAAAACGGAAGACACACAGCGCAATTCACCACGCCCACCGGGGCCACGTACACCTCGCAGGCGCCCCCGGTACCCGGCACGCCCACCGCCGCCTGATCAGCGCCGCTGTGCGGCCTGCAGTCGCGCCCTGAACTCCGGCGACTCGATGGAGGTCGCCTGCGGTCCGAGTTCGATGTCCTTGGCCGCCTCATGGTGCTCGCTGTCGACGAAACCCGGGATGGCGGTGGCGCGCATCGAGGCCTTGGTCGCCAGCACCACCTCGCGCGGCGCGGCCGCGGGTCCGGCCGCGAGTTCCAGCGCCGCGGCCAGGGGATCCTCGGCAACTTTCAGTGCCAGTCCGTATCGGACCGCCGCCTCGGCGTCGAACCTCATGCCGAAGAGCAATGCGGCCCGTGCCACCTGCGGGCCCACCGCGCGCTGCAACATCCAGGTCGCGCCGCCGCCGGGGTGGATGCCCAGTTTCTGGAAGCGCGGATCGAACATCGCCGCCGGACCCGCGATACGGACGTCGGCGGCCAGCGCCAGGTTCATGCCTGCACCCACCGCCGCACCGTTGACCGCGGCCACCGTCGGCAGCGTGCACCGGCCGACGGCCATGAATCCGGCGTAGATCCGCTCGAGTCCGTCGCGCGCCGCGGCACCCAGGGCGGATAGGTCGGCGCCCGCGCAGAAGGCCTTGCCGGCTCCGGTGACGACGACGGCATGGACACCGGAGTCGGACTCGGCTGCAGCGACGGCGTCGCGCAGTTGCCCCGACATGGCATCGGTGACCGCATTGCGCCGATCCGGGTCGTTGACCGTGATCACCGCGACGCGATCGCGGACGTCGTAGAGAACCAGGTCAGCCATGCCAGCCAGGCTAGCGGGTGGCGGCCGCCACCTCTTGAAGCGAGTCCGACGGTGTCGAGATCTCGCCGAGGTAGGGGTGCGACAGCTGCAGAACGAGGAAGAGGTTGGTCGCCACGATGACGCCGACGATGGCCACCATCGGGTAGTGCAGCGCGGACTTCTCGCCGCCGTAGACGATCACGGTCCCCAGTACCAGCCCACTGGTCAGGAAGATGACCGCCCACAGCGGCCATGGGGGTCCGGTGTCGTCGCGGGCGGTGAGTAGTCGCACCGAGCGGGCCTGACTGGTCTTGTCGAGATTGGAGAACGAGGTCGACAGGAAAGTCTTCTGTACGTCGGTCTTCGGCTGGACCTGCTGCAGGGCCGTGTAGAGGTTCGCGAGCGCGGTGTCGGCCTCAGCTGAATGCGTGGCGCCGGCGCGGGGCCACTCGGTCACGGCGGCGTTCGCATAGGCCGACAGCGCTTGCCTGACGCGGTCGGTGTCCGGCGCGTCGAAAACCGTGGAGTCCCTGGCCAGTTGCAGTGCCGCCGCACCCTCGGCGTGGGCGTTGCCGTCGGCGGTGTTGATCTGGCCCCACATCGAGGAGACCACGAAGCCGATGAAGAAGGCGTACACGAACCCGATGAAGCCGTAGGTGAACTTGGTGACGTCGTTGTGTTCGTCTCGAGTCAGTGCGGGGTAGCGCCGCCGCAGGTACCGCTGGATCGCGACCCCACCGCCGGAGATCAGGACGATCAGCCCGATCAGCAGCACCCACGACGGGAGATTCGTCACGAGCCATCGACTCACGGGGTGTCCTTCTCCGCAGGAGTGGGCAGGAATGGGGTGGGGTAGGAAAGCAATCCTTCACCGACCTACCCGGTGCAGCGTGACCGGGGTGACAATAGGCGGCGTGGATCCATCACGCGCCGACCCACGTCCATACTTTCCGCCGACGGGGAAATCGTGGCGCTGGACGATGGGCCTGCGCGCCCTCGACCTCTCGGCGTGGCTCGAGGTGGACCAGTGGCGATCCAAAGATCTTCTCCGCAAGGCCGCACTGCTGGCAGAGAAGCGAAGCGTCGTCGTCGGCACGAGTGCGTCGGCATCGGAGGCTGGGCACGAACTATGGGACGAAGTGAAGGGCAACCTCGCGGCATTCCATCCGCGGCTCGTCGAGGCACGTGATGACGCGCTCGCCGATCGCGTCACCGGGATCGTCGCCGATGATCCCGATCCGGTGGTGCGAGCCGCCTCGATCGTGCAGGAAGATCTGTGCGTCCTGGAGAAGACGGGCGACGAGTGGATCCTGACGTCGGCCTGCGTCTGCTTTCCGAGTCGATGGAGTCTGGCGAGCAAGATCGGGACCTCGATGGATGCGATCCATGCCCCCATCCCGCTCTACGACTCGAAACTGGCCCGCCCGGTGAACCTCTTCTTCGATCGGCTCACGCCGGGCAAGCCGGTCTGGCGGCTCAACTGGTCGGTGCTGGACACCGACGAGCTTTCGCTGACAGATCCGGCGGAACGCCGGGCGGATTCAGGTGTCACGTCGATCGACGATCTCTGGTTCAGGGTCGAGCGGCAGACCCTGCGCCGGCTGCCGCACTCCGGTGCCGTCATCTTCACGATCCGCACCTACGTCGATCGACTCTCCGCCATCTTGGAAGGCAACCCGCACCGGCGAGAAGCGCTGCAGGTCGCATTAGACACGATCGACTCCGAGACGGCTGTCTATAAGGGCTGGGGCCATTTTCTTGAGGTGTTGCGGGCGGACCTGGTGCGCCCCTGAGCGGCCGAACCGGACGATTGATCCGGTGTGATGGACATTTAGGGATCATCCGGCTTAAGATTTCCCCAGTTCTGGGTCGGGTTTCGAAAAAGGGAAGCGCTGGTCATGTCGGTCTTGGGTCGTGGTGTTCGGGTGGGTGCAGCGGCTTTCGTGGTGGGGCTTTCGCTGGCCGGCCCGCAGGCTGTCGGTGTGGCGGCGGCCGATAGTGCGGATGCCGATGGGGGTGCGGCCTCGGTGTCGGAGGATGCGCCGGGCTCACCTGTCAGGGTCGGTCGTGCGGTGCCGCCGCGTCTGTCGGCGGTCAACGGTGCGCGCCGGGGTGGGGTGGCGCCGGATTCCGTCTCGTTGGGGACTCCGACACCCGCGGCGGTGGCTCCCACGCGGTTGGGGCGCGCGTCGGCGTCGGTGAAGTCGGCAGCAGCTTCGCCCTCCCGGATGCAATCGGGATCGACCTCGGGGGCGCGGGTAGCCGGTGGCGGGGCTGCGGCGGTTGTGGGCGGCGCCTCTGGTGTGGGGGATAGTCGTCTTTCTGCGGCCGCTGTGAGCGTCGGTGTCGCCGCGGTGCCGGCGGCTGCTGCTGCGTCGGCGGCGGTCGCCGGGGCCGATGTTTCCGGGGTGGCCTCACGTTTGCAAAGTGAGGTCGCCGCCGGCACGCCCGGGGATTCGGTCACCGTCCCTGAGGATGTGCAGTATGTCGTGGAGTCCGTCTCCGGAAACATCTTGGATTCGCTGCACAATTTTTTTGACTCCGCGTCCACCTGGCTGGCTACGTTGCCGGGAGGCCCGGTTCGTGACTTCCTCGGGGGAGCGTTGCTGTTGGTGCGGCGCACATTGCTTCCAAGCGGGCCCAACCCGTTTGTGAGCGGGTTCGACTCGAGTGTGGGGACCTACGACCCGAGCGTCGGGACCTACGACCCAAGTGTCGGTACCTACGACCCGAGTGTGGGGACCTACGACTCAAGTGTTGGGACCTATAACCCGCCGACAGAGCCCGCGCCGAATTTCGACAGCGAATACTACCGCTGGTACGACGTCCAGACGGTAAACATTCGTTCCGGGGAGCAGTCGCGCCTCGGGCCCGTGCTTCGGGGCACTAGCGGAGCAGTCTTTGCCGGCAAAAACGGCTACAAATGGAACGACGACGGAGTAAAGGGAATCATCACGAACCTGACTGGTCAGCCTATCGTGGTGGAGGCGAGTTACGACATGGACTACCGCGAAAGGTTTCAAGACATTACGTCGTATGCGATCCTGCTGCCGAACGATTGGATGCCCTACAGGATCAACAACGCAAGCATGAAATTCTACGGCATCAATCTCAACACATATAAGCCGGAGAATTTACCTCAGCCGGTCGCCTACACATACGCTGCGGAGTTATTGCTATACGACCCATTTTTTTGGGGCAGCAAACCCTACGTCAACTTCTCTGCCGCCGGGAAGTCAAAGGGCGATTACTATTTCAACGAGGGTAAGGTCGTGAACTTTGTTGGGGACGGCTATGACAAAAACGACATTCAAGTGACCGTGAGGCGCCTGAAAGACCGTAGTTGGACAGCTTCGGTTTCGGAGGCCTACCGAAAGCGGTATGGCGTTGAAATCAACAATGATTGGGCAATCTTCAACATCGAAATCAGAAGCCTTCCCAGCGTTTACTAGTCAATTGGCGATTCGGAACGGAGTCGGGGATGTCATTCTCTTGTTGTCGTGGGCGGCTTGGGGTAGCAGCGTTCGTCGTTGGAATGTCGCTGGCAGCTCCGCAAGCCGTCGGTGTCGCTGCCGCCGACAGTTCTGATGTTGATTCGGCGCCGGCGGGTCAGGCGGATACGACTGTGAGATCCGGTCGGGCTGCGGCGCCGAGGCGTTCGGCGGTCGCACGTAACGGGGTGAGAGCCCCAACCATCACCGAAACCCGCGCCCGAGCGGTCAATGGTGCTGCGCGCACTGTCGGGGGGCCCGAGGCGGCGGTCCGCACCGGCCGCAGCCGGCCGACCGCCGCCGCTGCGATCGTCACCCCGGCTAGCGCGACTTCTTCGGGGGCCTTTGCCGTCCCATCACCCATCGTGTCCAGGTCGCCCGTTTCCCACACCGTCGCCGTGAATACGTCACCGGCGCCGTCCGCCGCGCCTGCCGACAGCACCCCTGGCATCCCCGTCGAAGCCACGGCCCCGGGCAACTATCGACCCGCGCAAGTCACGTGGCGTTCGATCATCGCGGACACTTTGTCGTGGAGCGGGTTGGGTTCATCGGTCCCGGTCCCCAGCCTCCCGATCCCCGACTCGCCGGTACCGGATCTGATCGCCGGGCTGTGGACCGCGGTACGTCGGCTGCATTACACCTTCTTCAATTCCGCCCCGACGCTGAACCCCACCGCATACAGCGAAGACCTCACCACCGGGGTGATCACCGGCAACCTCGGTGGAGCCGACATCGACGGCGATGTGTTGACCTACACCATCACCAGCGCACCGGCGCACGGAACGCTGGCCATCGCCGACGATGGCACTTACACCTACACTCCCGACCTGGCCACCTCCCATTCCGGCGGCACCGACTCCTTCAGCGTCGGGGTCAGCGACACCAGCGCGGCCAACCCGTGGCACATCCACCCTGTGAGCGACCTCATCGCCGGCCTCGCCCAAATCCTTACCGGCCTGGGATTGGCTACGCCCGCGGATCCCGCTACCGCCACCGTCGCCGTGACCGAAGCACCAATCACTTCGA
>JBAXCK010000045.1:0-22460 GCA_037141465.1 Mycobacteriaceae bacterium
CCCGCCAAGGCCCGGGGCAAGAAGGATGCGGCCGTACTGCTCGATGAGATCGAGGTCGCCGAGCCTGTTTTAGAACTCGAGGATCTAGAACCCGACGCCGCGGTCGTCGTCGAGGTCGAAGTCTCCGACGAGGAGGACATCGCCGAGCCGTCCGACAAGGACAAGGCTTCCGGCGACTTCGTCTGGGATGAGGAGGAGTCCGAGGCACTGCGTCAGGCGCGCAAGGACGCCGAGCTCACCGCATCGGCGGACTCGGTGCGCGCCTACCTCAAACAGATCGGCAAAGTGGCGCTGCTCAACGCCGAGGAAGAAGTGGAGCTGGCCAAGCGCATCGAAGCCGGCCTCTACGCCACCCAGAAAGTCGCCGAGATGACCGAGGGCGGCAAGAAGCTCCCCGTCCAGCAGCGCCGCGACATGCTGTGGATCTGCCGCGACGGCGAACGTGCGAAAAATCATCTGCTCGAGGCGAATCTGCGTCTGGTGGTGTCGTTGGCCAAGCGTTACACCGGTCGCGGCATGGCCTTCCTGGACCTCATCCAGGAGGGCAATCTCGGCCTGATCCGTGCGGTGGAGAAGTTCGACTACACCAAGGGCTACAAGTTCTCCACCTACGCCACATGGTGGATACGCCAGGCCATCACCCGGGCCATGGCCGATCAGGCGCGCACCATCCGCATCCCGGTGCACATGGTCGAGGTGATCAACAAGCTGGGACGCATCCAGCGCGAGCTTCTTCAGGATCTGGGCCGGGAGGCCACTCCCGAGGAGCTCGCCAAGGAGATGGACATCACGCCGGAGAAGGTGCTGGAGATCCAGCAGTACGCACGCGAGCCGATCTCACTGGATCAGACCATCGGCGACGAGGGCGACAGCCAGCTCGGTGACTTCATCGAGGACTCCGAGGCGGTGGTGGCAGTCGACGCGGTGAGCTTCACGCTCCTGCAGGACCAGTTGCAGTCGGTGCTCGAGACGCTGTCCGAACGTGAAGCGGGCGTGGTGCGACTGCGCTTCGGACTCACCGACGGCCAGCCGCGCACGCTCGACGAGATCGGCCAGGTGTACGGAGTGACCCGCGAGCGCATCCGCCAAATCGAGTCCAAGACCATGTCGAAGCTTCGCCACCCGAGCCGTTCGCAGGTGTTGCGCGACTATCTGGACTAGCCGGCCGGCGGCAACGGCTCAAGGCGCAGCAGATTCTTCCGCGGCGATTTCGTGTCGAGTGCCACCAGCGGCGTGCCATCGGCAAGGATCACCAGTCCCTCCGCCTTCGCCGGCTTCCCGGCGATCCGCCACACCGCCTCGACGTCGACCGAGTCTGTGTCGGCAGGCAGCGTCGCCGGCAATCGGCCGATGGCGCTGCCCTGATCGGAGAGCACGTAGAGCCGGCCGTCGGGACCGCGGGTGACGTCGCTGATGTCGGGCAACGCGGCGACGGTGTCCTCCCCCAGCCACCAGGTCCTGACAACCTCAAGGCTCGGCTCCCCGATGGGGCCGAACTCGAGAATAGCCGGCGGATCCTTCTCCTTGATGACCAGCAGACGACCGTCCGGGAGCGCCAGCAGCGACTCGCCTCGCGAGGATCGGTCTCCGAGCCATGCTTCGCGCAGCGGATGGCCTTCGGGAACAACGAGTTCCGACATGCCGATCACCGACGGCCCGTTGAGTTCCAGGTGCAGCACCCGAGCGGGCTGCTCCTGAAGAACGAGCACCGTGTGCTCGCCGGTCGACTCGATGGCCTCGAACTGCGAACCACCCTCGGGCAGATCCAGCGCGGCGAGATCGATGCCGTGCCACTGCAGGGGCCAGGGACCGAGCTCCGCGGCGAACACCACGGGATCGCGGTCTCCGACGGCGAGAAGCCTGCTGCCCTGTATCGCAAGCCCGGAGACCTCCCGCAGCGGCACGTCAGCGATATCGGCGACGTCGAGCTTCGGTGACTTCTTACTCATCACTCACCCGACCCGCCTTCCCCAGGGGGTGACCGGGCGCTGCGGTACTGCGCCGTGGGATGGGGGGCGCCCCACGGCGGTCGCATCACCCGGCCACCGGGGGGAAGTTAACAGTCCCGCGTCTCGCCCGAATACATTTCCTCGCCACCGCTGTGGATGAGCGGTCCGAACCGGCCCGCGGCGTCGGGCAGATAGCGGCGGACACCGATCACAGCCGGCACCGGAACCGCACCGTAGAGATGCGGAAACAACATGCCGGGCGGATCACTCGCCAGACCCGGTTCCCATCGCACCGGTGCTCCCAGCCGGCCGGGGTCGAGGAACAGCGCCACCAGGTCGGTGCGGCCGGTGAAGAGCCGGTTGGCGGGCAGGTGGGCCTGCTCCGGATCAGACAGGTGGACGAACCCGGCGTCGAGCAGCGACGCTGGCCGCAACTCGCCGGTAGCCAGCGCCTGCTGCCAGTCGGCGTACCCGCAGAGATGGACCAGCGGTTGCGATTCGGCGTACACACCCCCAGACTGCATGAACCGCGCCGGGGCCGGACCCGGCGGGAGGGATCCGGACAGACGGGGGGCGTGAGACACGACACATCGGTACGGGCGGGGAACAAGCCCTCAAGCCGAAACGTCTGAGACAGTAGACACACGCCGCCGGCGGGGCATCCGCCGAGGCGCTGAGCACCTTACGGAGGAGCCCATGAACGCAACGCTGACCAGTCCCGAACTGACCCGGGCTGATCGCTGCGACCGCTGCGGAGCGGCGGCGCACGTGCGGGCCAAACTTCCCTCGGGCGCCGAATTGCTGTTCTGCCGCCATCACGCGAACGAGCACCAGGCCAAGCTCATCGAGTTGTCGGCCGTGCTGGAAGTCAGCTCCGAGGAGGACTGACCCCGGTCCCGGTGCGATGTCCGCCCAACCTGCCGCACCCACCCGTCATCACGCCTGGCGGATCGCCAAGCGCACCCTGTCCAAGAGTTGGGACGATTCGATCTTCTCGGAGTCCGCTCAGGCGGGCTTCTGGTCGGTGCTGTCCCTTCCGCCGCTTCTGCTCGGCCTGCTCGGCAGCCTCGCCTACGTTGCGCCGCTGTTCGGGCCCGACGCGTTGCCGGCCATCCAGAGCCAGATCATCAGCACATCGGCCAACCTGTTCTCGAACTCCATCGTCACCGAGATCATCGAACCGACGGTGTCCGACATCGTGCAGGGCGCACGCGGTGAAGTGGTCTCACTGGGTTTCCTGATCAGCCTGTGGGCCGGCTCGTCGGCGGTGTCGGCATTCGTCGATTCGGTGGTGGAGGCCCACGATCAGACACCACTGCGTCACCCGGTGCGCCAACGGTTCTTCGCACTCGGCGTTTACGTCGTCGGTCTGCTGATCGTCATCGCCTCGGCACCGCTGCTGGCGCTGGGCCCGCGCAAGATCGCCGAGTACATACCGCCGGACTGGCAGAACGCGCTGCGCTACGGCTACTACCCGATGTTGGTGATCGTGTTGGTGATCGTGGTGACGGTGCTCTACCGGGTCTCGCTGCCCAAGCCGCTGCCCACGCACCGCCTGGTGTGGGGCGCGATACTGGCGACCGCCTTCTTCCTGGTGGCAACCGCCGCACTGCGCGTGTATCTGCGATACATCACTCAAACGGGCTACACCTACGGAGCGCTGGCCTCTCCGATCGCTTTCCTGCTCTTCGCGTTCTTCCTCGGCTTCGCCATCATGATCGGCGCCGAACTCAACGCCGCCATCGAGGAGGAATGGCCGGCCCCCGAACCGCACCTGTCCCAACTCTGGGCGAAGGTGCGGCGCGATGAGACCGCCGTCAGCCCTTCTTGAGGGACTGGTAGATCCGCTTGCAATCCGGGCACACCGGCGAACCGGGCTTGGCCGAGCGCGTCACCGGGAAGACCTCGCCGCACAGCGCCACCACGTGGGTGCCCATGACCGCACTCTCGGCGATCTTGTCCTTCTTGACGTAGTGGAAGAACTTGGGGCGGTCGGAGTCGGAACCGTCGTCGACCTGCTCGTCGCTGTCGGTGCGCTCGATCGTCTGGGTTTCCATGCCCACCATTGTGCCTCCCCCGCCACCGTGTCTCCCACGGGTCAGACTGCCGTAAGGAAAACCGCCTCGTTCGGGGTGCGGGGTATGTGGGACAGTGACGTTATGGAGCAGGACCTGGGTTTCGATGACGAAGGCCGGCCTGTGCTGATCACCCGCGCCGCGCACTCCTACGAGGAGCAACACCGCGCGCGGGTCCGCAAGTACCTGAAGCTGATGTCCTGGCGAATCCCGGCATTCCTGGGCGCGGCCATCGCCTACGGCATCTGGCATAACGGCCTGTTGTCGCTGGCCATCCTTGCGGCCTCGATCCCGCTGCCGTGGATGGCGGTGCTGATCGCCAATGACCGGCCGCCGCGCCGGGCCGAGGAACCGCGCCGATTCCCCGACGCCCCGAGTCGCACCGCCCTGTTCCCGACGGCGGAGCGTCAGGCGCTGGAGGCGGCGCCGCCTCGGCCCCCCCGCGGCGCACAAACACAGGCTCCACAGGCCGCCGACGAGCATCACATCTAGCGCGCCCGGCTCCCCTTTCTCAGTACATTCTTAAATCGTCGGCGCATTCGCGCACGTCAACGGGTGTGAGATCAGGACCCTGCGGGAACTCTCCGATCTGTCCAGGCGTTGAGCCCGTGACACGTTGGAGACACGTTGGACCCGACAGGGAGGCCACCATGGCAAGCTTCACCATAAGCGGTGTCGACAGTGATCTGGATGCCCAAAGTCCAGCCGCGGACCTTGTTCGCGTGTACCTGAACGGAATCGGCAAGACAGCTCTGCTCACCGCCGAGGATGAGGTGGAACTGGCCAAGCGCATCGAGGCGGGCCTCTACGCGCAGCACCTCCTGGACACCCGTAAGCGGCTCAGCGACACCCGCCGGCGCAACCTGGAGATCGTGGCCCGCGGCGGGCACGCGGCCCGTCAGCACCTGCTCGAGGCTAACCTGCGCCTGGTCGTCTCGCTGGCAAAGCGCTACACCGGGCGCGGCATGCCACTGCTCGACCTGATCCAGGAGGGCAACCTCGGTCTGATCCGGGCCATGGAGAAGTTCGACTACACCAAGGGCTTCAAGTTCTCGACCTACGCCACCTGGTGGATCCGCCAGGCCATCACCCGCGGCATGGCGGACCAGAGCCGCACCATCCGGCTGCCTGTGCACCTGGTGGAACAGGTCAACAAGCTGTCCCGGATCAAGCGGGAGATGCACCAGGTCCTGGGACGGGAAGCCACCGACGAGGAACTGGCCGAGGAGTCGGGTATCCCGGCCGAGAAGATCTCCGATCTGCTCGCCCACAGCCGCGACCCGGTAAGCCTGGACATGCCCGTCGGCAGCGACGAGGAGGCCCCCCTGGGCGACTTCATCGAGGACGCCGAGGCGATGTCGGCGGAGAACGCGGTGATCGCCGAACTGCTGCACACCGACATCCGCCACGTGCTGGCAACCCTGGACGAACGCGAGCAGCAGGTGATCCGCCTGCGGTTCGGTCTCGATGACGGTCAGCCACGGACACTCGACCAGATCGGCAAGCTCTTCGGCCTGTCCCGGGAGCGGGTGCGCCAGATCGAACGCGAAGTGATGACCAAGCTCCGCCAGGGCGAGCGGGCAGACCGCCTGCGCTCCTACGCGAGCTGACCGACCTCCTTCACTGATGTGCCCGCCGGCTGGTCCGGCGGGCACATCGCTGCAGGGGCACCCCCCAGCGGGAGAAGTAGACTCGCGGTGCGACGAAGGGTGCCCTCATGAACGATCTGGTCGACACCACCGAGATGTACCTGCGCACCATTTATGACCTCGAGGAGGAGGGAGTCGTCCCGCTGCGCGCACGGATCGCCGAGCGGCTGGAGCAGAGTGGGCCAACGGTGAGCCAGACGGTCGCCAGGATGGAACGCGACGGACTGTTGCGAGTCGCCGGGGACCGCCACCTCGAACTCACCGACAAGGGACGCACACTGGCGATCTCGGTCATGCGCAAGCACCGGCTGGCCGAACGCCTCCTGGTGGACATCATCGGCCTGCCATGGGAGGACGTGCACGCCGAGGCGTGCCGCTGGGAGCACGTGATGAGCGAAGACGTCGAGCGGCGCCTGGTCCAGGTGCTCGACAACCCCACCGTCTCCCCCTTCGGCAATCCGATTCCTGGCCTGGCCCATCTGGGCCTCGAGGATGTGACCCCCGACCACGGTGACGGCACGCCGCTGGTGCGGTTGACCGAACTGCCGCCCGGAGCTTCGGTGGCGGTGGTGGTGCGCCAACTGACCGAGCATGTACAGGGCGATGCCGCCCTGATCGGCAGGCTCAAGGAAGCCGGCGTCGTTCCCAATGCCCGGGTGCTCGTGGAGACCAGCCACGACGGTGAGGTCACCATCGTGGTCAGCGGACACCAGAACGTCGAACTGCCCCACGAGATGGCCCACGCGGTCAAGGTGGAGAAGGTCTAGCAAGGTCTAGCGAGAAGGTCTCGCGAGAAGGTCTAGGCGGGCCTGCCGAACGCGCGCCGCGGCGGAAGCACGACGCCGAGCCGGCTGGCCAGCCGGTAGCCCGTGGCTGCCAGTTCGCGGATCTGCTCCGGGCGCATGCCGGATTGCAGGGCGGTGTCGAGCATGCCCGCCATGCGATGGTCGGGGTCGACACGCAGAGCTGCCTCCAGCGAGATGCCCGCAAGTGGCCCGTCACCCCGTGCATAGGCCGAGAATGCCAGCAGGACAAGGGCTTCCGCCCGGTGCGGCTCGGGAAGGAGCCGCGACAGGACCGACCACAGATTCTCGGCCTGCGTGGCGCCGGTGCCGATCGCCAGTGCGTACATGGTGTCGCGCACCGCGACGTCGGTCAGCGCGGCGGCCACGGCGGCGATATCGTCGTCGGCCGGCTCTGCGCCCTCGGACACCTCGGCGGCCATTCGGATCACCCGCACGACGTCGCACCGTCCGCATGCGTCCGGATCGGCCCGCCAGGACTCCGCCCGGCGTGCGGCCTCGGCGTCGATCAGCGCCACCAGGGCGCGTGAGCGTGCGCAGTCGGCAGGGGCGATGACCGCCTGCAGATCCGACCTTCGCGCATAGAGCCGGCGGCCCTCGAGCACCGCGGCAGCGGCCAGCGGCGAGGCGCCCGGGTCCTCCACCGTGCCCCTGGCCCCGCAGTCGTCGATGCAGTGCCAGAGGCCGCCGGCCTCGACCCGGTCCACGACGTGACATGCCTCCAGATCGATGCCATGTGCCTGCAGGCCTGAGCGAAGCGCATCGCACAGCTCGCGGTGATCGTCGGTGCACATCGGGCACAGGGCACCGTCGGCGTCGACGATCACCGCGATCACCGTGTCCGCCCCCGAGGACGCTGCGACCCCCGCGAGATGGCCGGTGTTCGCGGCGAGTTCCGCGGTGAGGTCGGCGCGCATGACCGCGCCCATCAGCGCATCCTCGATGGACACCAGCACCAGGGACTTCTCGGGGACGAAGCCGAGAACGGCGGGCAGTGCGGCGATCAGGGCGCCGGGGCTTCTGAAATGGACGTCGGGTCGGTGCTTTCTCATGCGCCCACGCTGACAAGGGCCGCCGTCAGAACGCCGTCGCGCCGGGGCCGCGGCGACGAGGGTTGTGGAGCAAGTCACAGCTGTGGAAAGTCCTCGTCGAACTGCGATAACCTGCGGCGGGAACGAAGCGCCACCCCCAGCGCGTTGTGAATGCGTACGAGGAGGCACACCACATGGCTGACGACCAGCAACCCGAGCGGATCTACGAACTCGAGTTCCCGGCGCCGCATCTGTCGTCCAGCGACGGTCGCGGGCCGGTGCTCATCCATGCCCTGGAGGGCTTCTCCGACGCCGGCCATGCGATCCGGCTGGCCGCCGACCATCTCACCAGTGCCATGGACACCGAACTCGTCGCATCGTTCGCCATCGACGATCTGCTCGATTACCGCTCGCGCCGGCCGATGATGACGTTCAAGACCGACCGGTTCACCGACTATGACGATCCCAAGCTCAACCTCTATGCGCTGCGCGACAGCGTCGGGACGCCCTTCCTGCTGCTCGCCGGGATGGAGCCCGACCTCAAGTGGGAGCAGTTCGTCACCGCGGTGCGCCTGCTCGCAGAACGCCTCGGCGTGCGTCAGACGATCGGGCTGGGCTCGATCCCGATGGCGGTTCCGCACACCCGTCCAGTGACCATGACCGCCCACTCCAACAACCGGGAACTCATCGCCGACCATCAGCCCTGGGTCGGTGAGGTCGCGGTCCCCAGCAGCGTGTCGAATCTGCTGGAGTACCGGATGGCGCAGCACGGCCACGACGCGGTCGGCTTCACCGTGCACGTACCGCACTACCTTGCCCAGACCGACTATCCGGCGGCAGCCGAGGCGCTGCTCGAGCAGGTGTCCAGGACGGCGGAACTGGCTTTCCCGCTGCGCGCTCTCGGCGAAGCCGCGGCAACGGTCCGCACCAGGATCAACGAACAGGTCGAGGCCTCCGCTGAGGTCGCCCAGGTGGTCTCGGCGCTGGAGCAGCAGTACGACGCATTCGTCGCCGCGCAGGAGAACCGCTCACTGCTGGCCCGCGACGAGGACCTGCCCAGCGGTGAGGAACTCGGAGCGGAGTTCGAACGCTTCCTCGCCCAGCACGCCGAGGACTTCAAGGACGGGCCGAGCCCCGACGGCGACAGCTGAACCCTGCCATGGGAGTCGACGTCGCGGTCCTGCGGGTGTTCACCGACGCCGACGGCCGTTACGGCAATCCGCTGGGGGTCGTTGACGCCGCTGCTGTTCCGGCCGGCGAGCGCCAGCAGCTGGCGACCGAATTGGGTTACAGCGAAACGATTTTCATCGACCTTCCCGCTCCCGGATCGACGACCGCGCATGCCCACATCTTCACTCCGGCCCTTGAGCTTCCGTTCGCCGGCCACCCCACCGTGGGCGCGGGCTGGTGGCTGCACCGGCGGGGCGTGCCGGTTCGTACTCTCGTTGTGCCCGCGGGAATCGTGCAGGTCGGCCGCGACGGCGAGATGACCTCCGTGCGCGCTCGTGCGGAGTGGTCGCCGCAGTTCACCGTCCACGACATGGCATCGGTGGCCGACGTCCTGGCCGCCGATCCGGCTGATTACGCCGACGAGGCCTACCACTACCTGTGGGCCTGGCAGGACCGGGACAGCGGCCACATCCGCGCACGGATGTTCGCCAACGAACTCGGCGTGCCCGAAGACGAAGCCACCGGTTCGGCAGCCGTACGGATGACCGACCACCTCAGCCGCCATCTGAGGATCACCCAGGGGCGCGGATCGCAGATCCGCACGACGTGGGATCCCGCGGGCTGGGTGACCGTGTCCGGCCGCGTTGTCGATGACGGCGTGCGACCGATCTAGCCGACGTCGCGGTGCGCGCGCAGTGCCTCGATCTCGCGCTCGAAATCCTCCGCCGAACTGAACGACCGGTAGACCGAGGCGAACCGCAGGTAGGCGACCTCGTCGAGTTCGCGCAGCGGCCCGAGGATTGCCAGACCCACCTCGTTGCTCGGCACCTCCGGGGAACCCGCCGCGCGGATGGTGTCCTCCACCTGCTGAGCCAGCAGATTCAGCGCGTCGTCGTCGACCTGGCGGCCCTGACAGGCGCGACGCACACCGCTGATGACCTTCTCCCGGCTGAACGGCTCGGTGACCCCACTGCGCTTGACGACGGCCAGGACGGCGGTCTCGACGGTGGTGAATCGCCGGCCGCATTCCGGGCATGAGCGCCGGCGACGGATCGCCTGCCCCTCATCGGTCTCGCGGGAGTCGACCACGCGGGAATCCGGATGACGGCAGAACGGACAGTGCATGAGCGCCTGCTGCCTCCCGCCGTGAAGTGACGCCGCGGACGACATGGAGCCTACCTGCGGCCCTGCCCTACCCCCCACCTGCGTCAGGGCTGCGGGCGGCTCAGGCGAGGGGGGCGATCAGCGTCTGCCCGGCGTCGACCGACGCCGAGTCGAGCTTGTTGAGATCGCGGATGCGGTCGACGACCTGACCCGACGGCGCGTCGGGCGCCACCCGGCGGGCGATCTGCTGCAACGTCTCCCCGGCCTGCACCTGCACGACGGCCAGCCGCTCCGGGACGGCGACGGCGGTTCCCCGCTCACCGCTGAACTGCGCCAGCGTTCCCAGCCACAGTGTGATCAGGGCCGTGAGTCCGGCCAGGGCCACCGTCACCCGCGCGGACACCGGCCGGCGCGCATGCGGCGCCCGGGACACCGCCACCGCGTGACCGCGATAGTGCAGCGGCGCCGTCGCAGGACGGGCCGGGCCGGGCCGCATCGCCCGCGGCCGCCGGGTCACCGGCTTCCCGGCCGTCGGTGAGTCCTGTCGCGGATCCCGGTGGACCCCTCCGGCCAACCGTCGATCGTCGATCACCGTCATGGCGGCTCCTCCCTCGTGAGCGATCGTTCGCTTCTGTGTTCGAATATTACTCGACCACATGTTCGAATGTCCGAACATCTGATCGAGCGTGTCTCACGGTAAATGCGGCCACCGACACATCCGCCCGACTTCTCCCCCGTCCCGGCGCCGGTACCGCGACACGCTCGAACACATGTTTGATATTCGCCTGGATCCGGGCTACATTCAGCGCCATGAAAGAGCGTTCTGGCACGGAAAAACCCACGTCAGCCACGGCAAGCACGTCTCAGCGGGTCGGATCCGGGCTGACCGAACGTCAGCGCACGATCCTCGAGGTGATCCGGGCCTCGGTCACCAGCCGGGGCTATCCGCCCAGCATCCGGGAGATCGGCGACGCCGTGGGCCTGACCTCGACCTCATCGGTCGCCCATCAACTGCGCACCCTGGAGCGCAAGGGCTATCTGCGGCGTGACCCCAACCGTCCGCGGGCGGTCGACGTCCGCGGGTCCGAGGACGTCGCCACAGCGGTGACCACCGACGTGGCCGGCAGTGACGTCCTGCCCGAGCCGACGTTCGTGCCGGTCCTCGGCCGGATCGCCGCGGGTGGCCCGATCCTCGCCGAGGAGGCCGTCGAGGACGTCTTTCCGCTACCCAAGGAGCTCGTCGGCGAAGGCTCGCTGTTCCTGCTGAGGGTGGTCGGCGAATCGATGATCGACGCGGCGATCTGCGACGGCGACTGGGTGGTCGTCCGTCAGCAGAGCGTCGCCGACAACGGCGACATCGTCGCGGCCATGATCGACGGGGAGGCCACGGTGAAGACCTTCAAACGCACCGGCGGCCAGGTGTGGCTGATGCCGCACAACCCCGCGTTCGATCCGATCCCCGGCAACGACGCGGCCATCCTCGGCAAGATCGTCACGGTGATCCGCAAGATTTAGCGCCAAGCGGCCGACTTACTCCGGCGCCCTGTTTATTCCGGCGCCCTGATGAAGCCGTTGGCCTGTGCCACGTCCTCGCTGGCGAACCACACCTCCGGGACGGTGTTGTCGTACAACTCCGACTCGGGTGTGTAGTACAGCCCGGAATGGGTGTTGGCCTTGATGTGGTAGCCCTCGGGCGGCTGATAGGGGTCGGCCAGCGGCAGGTGGATAGCGGGGCGCCACGGCTCTCCCCCGTCGCCCGCCTCGCCGGAGTCGCCGACCTCAAAGGTCTGCGTCACGGTCTGGGTCTCGATGATGACTTCTTGGATATCCTCACCGGATTCCGGTGCGCCCCAATCGAATCGGGGTTCGGAATCCCACAGGTCATCGTCGACGGCATGGCGTCGCCGAGGCGGAGGCAGCTCATCGAGATCGACCTGCCACGGTGCGGGCCCGTCGGCGGTATCGGCGGAGTGTCGTCCTGATCCCGAACGTCGGGTCCAGTCGTCATCGGCGGAGGAGAAGCCGGCAAGTTCGGCCTCGGTGGGGATACGCGTCGGTGCGGTGTCGATGGCATCCTCATCGCCGTCGAAGCTGTAGGCGGACTCGCTGCCCGTCCCGTCCTCGCCGCCGCGGCGCGCGGCGCGCGCCACGAGCAGGCCGAGCACCGCGAGCAGCGGCACAATGATCGCCAGCCACCACCAGTGCCACGACGCCTTCGGCGATCCGGACGTCGATCCCGAGCCGGCCGGAGTCTGGGCGACCGCATCGGGCAACTCCAGGCCCTTGAGATCGGCCGCGAGTTCGGCGGGTTTGGTGCTGAACTCCTTGGTCGCCTGGTTGAACGAGACCTCGCCGCCGCTGAACTTCTGGGTGACGATGTCGCCGTTGACGGTTTGATCCTCGGTGGGGATTCCGAGTGTGCCGGTCGCGCCGCCGAGTTTGTCCCAGGCGGCGTTGACCGCGCCGCGCACGATGACCCCACCGCTGTCCGGGGTCCAGAAGATGATCGGCTTGTCGGGGGCGCTGAAGACGTTGATCCGGCTGTTGGGCACCCCGCCCTCGGTCTCTGCGCCGACGGGGTAGCCGAGATCACCGGTCGCGCCGCCGGCGGACTCGTACTTCGAGAGAATCGCCCCGGTCACGGCGTGGGCGCCGGTCTGCGGCGAGTAGAAGATCTTGCCGCCGGCGTAGCCCTGGGCTGCGCCGTTGTCGCCGATGGTGGCCTGCTCACCCTGACGTGCACCGAGCGGCCCGCCCAGTCCGCCGGTGGAGCGCCAGGCCAGGTTGATCAGCGTGGTCGGATCCAGGGGCACCTCGAGCCCGGCCAGCGAGTCGGCCAGCCCGGCCGGATCGGTGGTGAAGGTGTTGGTGGCACGGTTCCAGGAGATCTCACCGCCGGTGAACTTCTGACTCACGACGTCGCCGTCGTAGCGCTCGTCCTCCACCGGCACCCCCAGGGTGCCCGCCGATCCGCCGAGCTTGTCCCAGGCGGCGTTGATCGCGCCGCGAACGGCCCAGGCGCCGGAGTCGGGCGTCCAGAAGATGGCGGGCTTGTCACTGGCGTCGAAGGTGCTCACACGGCTGTCCGGACTCACGAGACCGACCACCACATTGATGTTCGGGAAGCCGAGGTCGCTGTCGCCGGGCCCGCCGAGGGACTCGTACTTGTCGAGGATCGCACCGTAGATCAGATGCGCGCCGGCGTCGGGAGTGAAGAAGATCTTGCCGTCGGTGAACTTCTGGCCGTAGCCGGTGCCGACCGAGTAGACCTCGCCATCCTGACTGCCCACCGGCGAGCCGGAGCCGCCGGCGGCGTTCCACGCGTTGTTGATCGCGTCGGCCGCATCGCTTTCCGGTGAGGCCAGAGCAGTGGGAACCACCAGAATTGCCGTAGCGGCGGTGGCCACCGCCGCCAGGACGAAACGCCCCATCGCCCTCGGCGCGGGCCTCTGTGCCGGCCGAGCATGTCCAAGCGGCGTCATGCGTTGTCTCCCGCGTTCATTTCAGTGAAACTGCCACGTCAAATATGACTGCTGATCCCGCGACAGCTAACCACGACACGCGGCGAGACTGAGGGCTGGATTCCTAATCGAGACGAAATCCGAATTGAACCGAAACCGGACTTATGTGTCCGTTTTCTCCGCCGATCAGACGCCCAGGCTGCGGCCGATGATCTCCTTCATGATCTCGGTCGTGCCGCCGTAGATGGTCTGCACCCGGGCGTCGAGAAAGGCCCGGGCAACGTTGTATTCACGCATGTAGCCGTAGCCTCCGTGTAACTGCAGGCAGCGGTCGATCAGCTTGACCTGCGCCTCGGTGGTCCACCATTTGGCCATCGCGGCCTGATCGGCGGTCAGTTTTTCCTCGAGGTGCAGCCGGATGAATTCGTCGGTCATGATTCGCACCGCGGTGGCCTCGGTGGCCAATTCAGCAAGCAGGAAACGGCTGTTCTGGAATGAGCCGATCGGTTTGCCGAATGCCTTACGTTCCTTCACGTAGTTAATGGTCTCCTCGAGGACCGCCTCCATTGCCGCGGCCGCCATGATCGCGATGGACAGGCGTTCCTGGGGCAGGTTCTGCATGAGGTAGATGAACCCCATGCCCTCCTCGCCGATCAGGTTCTCCACCGGCACCTTCACGTCGGTGAACGACAACTCGGCGGTGTCCTGGGCGTCCAGGCCCACCTTGTCCAGGTGGCGGCCGCGCTCGAATCCGGGCATTCCACGCTCGACACCCAGCAGCGAGAAGCCCTGCGCGCCCTTCTCGGGATTGGTCTGCGCCACCACGATCACCAGGTCGGCGTTGATGCCGTTGGTGATGAAGGTCTTGGACCCGTTGAGAACGTAGTGGTCGCCCTCGCGCACCGCCCGCGTTTTGATGCCCTGCAGGTCACTGCCGGTGCCGGGTTCGGTCATCGCGATGGCCGTGATCATCTCGCCGGTGCAGAACTGCGGCAGCCAGCGTGCCTTCTGCTCGTCGTTGGTCTGATCCAGCAGATAGGGCGCCACGACGTCGTTGTGCAGCGCGAAGCCCAGACCGCTGTAGCGGCCGGCGACGGTCTCCTCGACGACGATGGTGTTGTAGCGGAAGTCCGAGTCGCCGCCGCCGCCGTACTCCTCGGGCACCGCCATGCCCAGGAAGCCCTGCTTACCGGCCTCGAGCCACACACCGCGGTCGACGATCTTGTCCTTCTCCCACTGGTCGTGGTACGGCTTCACGTGCTTGTCGAGGAACGCGCGGAAGGACTCCCGGAACAACTCGTGCTCGGGTTCGAAGATCGTGCGGGTGTACTTGACGGCATTGGCCATGACGGGTCCTCCTGGAATGGCGCTGAGTGATCGAGTGACGGCTCTGCCCCGAGAATAACCAACCGGGCGGTTGGTTGACCACCGCGATCCGGCGCTGCGGTCTGTGATGGCCGTCACCCCGGAGTGGCCGCCGTGCGGATCTAACGGCTCGAGAAGTCCCGAAGGCGCGCGGCGAGTGCGGCGGGCACGCGGGCCTTCACGCGGGTGCCGTCCTCGGTGTGCTCGGTGGCGTCGACGTGGCCGTCGCTGTGCAACCGTGCCACCAGGTCGCCACGACCGTAGGGGATCGTCACATCCACGGTGACTTCACGAGGCTCGACCAACTCGCCCAGCCGAGCCCGGAGCCGGTCGATGCCCTCGCCGGTGTGGGCGGAGACGAACAGTGCACCCGGCAGCACACGACGCAGTTGCGCGAGGGTGAGTTCATCGGCGGCGTCGATCTTGTTGACGATCAGCAACTCCGGTGCCGGAGCGCGGTGGTGGTCGGCCTGGACCTCACGTATCACCGCGTGCACCGCGTCGATCTGCGCCATCGGGTTGGTATCCGAGCCGTCGACGACGTGCAGGAGCAGGTCGGCGTCGACTACCTCTTCGAGTGTGGAGCGGAACGCCTCGATGAGCTGAGTCGGCAGGTGCCGGACGAATCCGACGGTGTCGGTGATGACGAAGGGCCGGTCGTCGTCGAACTCGCCGCGCCGCGTAGTCGGCTCCAGGGTGGCGAACAACGCGTTCTGAACCAGGACACCCGCACCGGTCAGGGCGTTGAGAACGCTCGACTTGCCGGCGTTGGTGTAGCCGACGATCGCGATGGACGGCACGTCGCTGTGCAGACGACGACTGCGCTGCGTGTCTCGCACACGCTTCATATCCTTGATCTCCCGCCGCAACCGCGACATCCGCTCGCGGATGCGGCGCCGGTCGGTCTCGATCTTGGTCTCCCCCGGACCACGCAGGCCCACACCACCGCCGCTGCCGCCGGCGCGCCCGCCGGCCTGGCGCGACATCGACTCACCCCAGCCGCGCAGCCGCGGCAGCATGTACTCCATCTGAGCCAGTGAGACCTGGGCTTTGCCCTCCCGGCTGGTGGCGTGCTGGGCGAAGATGTCGAGGATCAGCGCGGTTCGGTCGATGACCTTCACCTTCACCACACGCTCCAGCGCGGTCAGCTGAGCGGGGCTCAACTCGCCGTCGCAGATGACGGTGTCCGCACCCGTCGCGACGACGATCTGCCGCAGTTCGGCCGCTTTGCCGGAGCCGATGTAGGTGGCCGGGTCGGGTTTGTCGCGGCGCTGGATTATGCCCTCGAGCACCTCCGAACCGGCGGTCTGCGCCAGCGCGGCGAGTTCGGCGAGGCTGGCGTCGGCGTCGGCGGCGCTGCCCTCGGTCCAGACGCCGACGAGCACCACCCGCTCGAGCCGCAGCTGCCGGTACTCGACCTCGGAGACATCGGCCAACTCCGTGGACAACCCGGCGACACGGCGAAGAGCGGCGCGGTCCTGCAGCGCGAGTTCGCCCGCACTCGGTTGATCCTCGTGACTGAGCGGCTTGTCAGGAGTGGTCATGAACTGTCTTCGCCGTGCTGGGCGGCCCACCACGCCTCGGCGATCTCGCCGCGGGCGACGAGTACCGAGGGACCGCGCAGATGGCTGGTGGTCTCGGCGATCTCGACGTCGATGTCACCGCCGGGCACCCGGATCCTCATCGTGCCGGTCGTGGCGCCGAGATGGGCGAGTGCGGCGACCGCGGCGGCCACCGTCCCGGTTCCACAGGAGCGGGTCTCTCCGACACCGCGCTCGTGCACCCGCATCGAGACCGTCCCATCCGCCGGTGCGGTCAGGATCTCGACGTTGACCCCCGAGGGGAACTGCTCACGGTCGAACCCCACCGGGGCGGCGACGTCGAGATCGGCAAGCGCGCGCTCGGTGAGAGTGGGGTCGACGCAGGCGAGGTGCGGATTGCCGACGTCGACCGCCATTCCGGTCACCACGCGCCCGCCGATGGTGGCGCTGCCGGTCCCGAGCCGGTTCACCTTCCCCATCTCCACCGTCACGTCGGCGCTGACGTCGTCGGCGCGGTGCACCACCACCGGACGCGGACCGGCAGGCGAGGCGACGACGAAGCTGTCGCGCTGCTCGAGTCCGGCGGCCTTGAGATAGTGGGCGAACACCCGGACCCCGTTGCCGCACATCTCGGCAACCGATCCGTCGGCGTTGCGGTAGTCCATGTACCAGTCGTCGCCGTCGACGCCCTCCGGGAGCCGGCTCAGCACCCCGGCGTCGCGAGCCGCCGTCGCCCTGGTGACCCGCAGCACCCCGTCGGCGCCAAGCCCGCGGCGGCGATCGCACAGTGCGGCGACCGCTGACGGCGCGAGGTCCAGCCGCGCAGCCAGGTCAGGCAACAGAACGAAGTCGTTCTGCGTGCCGTGCCCCTTGGCGAACATCACGGTGTTGAGGATACGTGGCGGTAAGCGGCCATCACCGCGTCAGCGAGGCCGGACCCCGCTCCGTCGAGCCATCGGATGCGATGATCACGGCGGAACCAGGAGCGCTGCCGGCGCACGTAGCGCCGGGTGCCGATGAAGGTCTCCTGCGCGGCCCGCTCGATCTCCTGCGGACCGCCGCCCCGGTCGAGCGCGTCGAGCAGCTGCGAATACCCCAGTGCGCGCGATGCCGTGACACCGCCGCGTAGACCGCGCCGGATCAGCGCCTCGACCTCACCGGTGAGTCCGGCCTCAATCATCGCCTCGGTGCGGGCGTGCAGACGCTCGTCGAGTCTGGATGTCTCCCAGTCCAGACCGACCATCACGGTGTCCCACCGCGGCGCGCCGATGACGGGGGCGGATGCGGCGAACGGCCGCCCCGTCACCTCCACGACCTCGAGTGCCCGCACGATTCTTCGACCGTCACTGGGCAGGATCGAGGCCGCCGCATCGGCGTCGCGCCGGGCCAACTCGGCGTGCAGCGCCGCCGCACCCAACTCGGCGAGCCGCTGTTCCCATCGGGTACGGACCGCGGCATCGGTGGCCGGGAAGGCCCAGTCATCGATCAGTGACTGGACGTACATCATCGAGCCTCCCACGATGACCGGCACCGCACCCCGCGATGCGATGTCCTCGATGTCGCACACCGCCGCCCGCTGATATCCGGCCACGGTGGCGGTCTCGGTGACCTCGAGAACGTCCAGCCGATGGTGCGGGATGCCACGCCGTTGGGCAGGTGGCAGTTTCGCGGTGCCGATGTCCATGCCGCGGTACTGCTGCATGGCGTCGGCGTTGACGATCTCGCCGCCGAGGCGTTCGGCCACCTCCAGCGCCAGCTGCGACTTGCCGGTCCCGGTGGGGCCGACGATCGCGATCGGCCGGATCACGCCGGCGTCCACACACCGGCGAAGTAGCCGACACCGTACTGGCCGTCGCGGGCGAATTCGGCGGCAGACCAGTGTGTTCCGCCGGCGAGTCCGGCGAGCATCTGGTAGGCGGCCCGCCCGGAGACGGTGTCGGAGACGTTTCGCAACGCCGAGACATCAGCGCTGCCCAACGCCTCGTCGAGCCGGCGCTGAACCTCTGCGGCGTCGGCGTCGTAGCCGCCGGGTGCGGCCGGCGTCAGTGTGAGGGCACCGTCGGCGACGACCAGCACACCGATCGGCTCGCCGGCCCGATCGATCTCCTCGCGCAACTCGCGACCGCGCTCGGTGGCGGCGGTGTCCGGCGTCGAGGCGGCCAGCACCCGCACCTGCACGCTGGCGCGCGGGTTGACCTGACCGCGCAACCATCCCGCAAACAGCGCGCACAGCGGCAGCACGCGGGCGGCCTCAGTGACGTCGGGACCCAGCGCCACCGGCACGTCGAACCCGTAACCGGCGAACGAGCCTGCGACCCCGGGACCGATGACCGCGTCGTCGTCGCCCACCCCGACGGCGATCCACCGGTCGGGCAGCATCCTCGCGGCACGCAGGGCACCGTCGCGGATCTGCGCCACTTCCTGCGATGCGCCACCGGCGAGTTCGGGCACCAGCACCGGCGCCGACGGCGTCAACGCGATCGCTGTGAGCACGTCCCCACGCTAGCCCCCGGCGCGAATTCGGCACGTTTACGCAGCCGAACTGGTTCAATACGCTCGGATGTGTCTCGGGTGCAGTAGTGGAGCCGCTTTGCGCGGCAGGTGCGCGGCAAACGCCGCGTGAAGGGCAGGGAGGCCCAGCGATGACGACCGGCGAGGAAGACGGCGAGCCCCAGCACGGTGGCGGCGGCGCACCCGTACGGCCGATTCCGCGTCCCGGCCCCCGGCCTGCGCCGCGGGCGCATGCCGCACCGCACCCGGTGGCGGTGATCCCGGTCAGTGATCCGCGACGCTTCGGCCGGGTCGACTACGACGGCACCGTGTACCTGATCACCTCTTCGGGCGAGCGGGTGATCGGCTCGTGGCAGGCCGGGGAGCCCGATGCGGCATTTGCACACTTCGGTCGTCGCTTCGATGACCTCGCCACCGAAGTCACGCTGATGGAGACCCGCTTGGCCTCCGGAACGGCGGATGCTCGCAAGGTTCGCGCAGCAGCGACGGCCCTGGCTGAAACCCTCTCCACCGCAGCGGTTCTCGGTGACGTCGACGCCCTGGCGGCTCGGCTCGCGGCGATCACCGACCACGCCGAGGAGGCTGCAGCGGCCGAGCGCGCCCGCCGCGACGAGCACCGTGCCGAGCGGGCCGCCCACAAGGAGGCACTGGCGCTGGAGGCGGAGGAGATCGCCGCCAATGCCACCCAGTGGAAGAGTGCCGGCGACCGGATGCGCGCGATTCTCGAGGAGTGGCGGACGATCACCGGCGTCGACCGCAAGACCGATGACGCTTTGTGGAAGCGCTATTCGGCCGCGCGGGACGCGTTCAACCGGCGCCGCGGGGCGCACTTCGCCGAGTTGGATCGTGAGCGAGCCGGTGCCCGCGAGGCCAAGGAGAAGCTGTGCGTGCTGGCCGAGGAGTTGTCCGGATCCACCGAATGGGCGACCACGGCGGCGCGCTTCCGGGAGATGCTCAACGAGTGGAAGGCCGCCGGCAGAGCGGCTAAAGACGTCGACGATGCGCTGTGGCACCGGTTCAAAACCGCCCAGGACACTTTTTTCGACGCCCGTAACGCTGTCAGCGCCGAACGCGACGCCGAATTCGCTGCGAACACCGACGCCAAGGAGAAACTGCTCGCCGAGGCCGAGCAGATCGACACTGAGAACGTCGACGCCGCGCGCGCGGCCCTGCGTGCGATCGCCATGAGATGGGATGCGATCGGGAAGGCCTCACGCGAGCGGGGGCCCGAGCTCGAGCGGCGACTGCGGGCGGTGGAGAAGAAGGTGCGCGAGGCCGCCGAAGCCGGGCGGGTGGATCCCGAGGCGGTGGCGCGCGCCGAACAGTTCCGCGTTCGCGCCGAGCAGTTCGAGCGGCAAGCGGAGAAGGCCGCTGCGGCCGGCCGTGACAAAGAGGCACAGGAGGCGCGCGTGAATGCGGCTACCTGGCGGGAGTGGGCCTCAGCGGCGGCCGAAGCCGTGGAGAACCGGCGGTAACCGAACCCGCACGGCGTCCGTCACTGCGGGTCCGGGCGATCCAGTTCGTCGAGCAGTGACCGGGACTGCCGTTCGGCGGCCTCTCGGCGGCGTTGCGCCTCGGCGGCGTACTGCACGGCGTTTCGGGTCCACACCACCCGCGCCCAGTGGAAGGCCAGCAGCAGCAGTGCCAGCCAGCCGATGATCAGTCCGATGCCCGGTCCGGGGTGGCCGTGCAGGGCAGTCTGCCGGGACCACACGGCCAGCAGTCCGATGGCGCTGCCCAGCGCCGACCCCGCCAGCGCGATCCAGGCCAGCGTCCAGCGTCGGGTCAGCAGGGCCAGCATCGAGAATCCGACCCCGAACACCAGCGTCAGCCAGCAGAAGATGCGGGACGGCAGCGCGATCCCGACGCCGATCGCGGTGTCGTCGCCGATCAGCACGTCGATCCCGCGGGCCGCGCCGGTGTGCGGAAGAAGGAAGGACACCAGCAGTACGAACACCAGGACCGCGACCACCACGGCGCGCAGTCCCGGGTCGATCTCACCGGCGACCCGCCGCTCGGCGGCTTCGAGGTCGGCCTTGTAGGCCTCGAATTCGCCCTGGTCCGGTGTGCTCATCGTGTGCATCCTGTCGTGGCGGGCGCCGGGGCCGGCCGGCCGATGTCGGGCAGGCCCAGGACCACGGGGGTGCCGGTTGTGGGCCGCTTACCGGCGGCGTGAGCGTCGCCCGCACGGGTGCGCCGGTGGGCGATCAGCGGCGCGTCGGCGATGAGATGGTGGGGCGCGGCCGCGGTGACGGTGGTCGTGACGACGTCACCGGGGCGCACCATCGCGTCCGCACCGGGGGTGAAGTGCACCAGGCGGCCGTCTCGGGCACGTCCGGACATGCGCGCCGTCGCGGAGTCCTTGCGGCCCTCGCCCGAGGCGGCGAGTATCTCCACGACGCTGCCGACCAGCGCTCGGTTCTGTTCCAGGGAGATGGCTTCCTGAAGTTCGATCAGCCGCCCGTAGCGCTCGGTGACGACGTGTTTGGGAACTTGGCCGTCCATGCCGGCGGCCGGCGTGCCGGGGCGGGGCGAGTACTGGAAGGTGAAGGCCGCGGCGAAGCGGGCCTGCCGGACCACCTCCAGGGTCTCGGCGAAGTCCTCTTCGGTCTCCCCGGGGAATCCGACGATGATGTCGGTGGTGATCGCCGCGTGCGGCATGACCTCGCGGACCCGCTGCAGAATACCGAGATACCTCTCCGCGCGGTAGGAGCGGCGCATGGCGCGCAGCACGCGGTCGGAGCCCGACTGCAGGGGCATGTGCAGGGCAGGGCAGATGTTCGGCGTCTG
Source organism: Mycobacteriaceae bacterium (assembly GCA_037141465.1). GTDB lineage: Bacteria > Actinomycetota > Actinomycetes > Mycobacteriales > Mycobacteriaceae > Mycobacterium. The sequence continues at coordinate 21,450 of JBAXCK010000045.1, forward strand.
CGCCATTGCCTCGATCACGTCGTCGGTGAACTCCGCCGGGTGTGGTGAGGTGAAGCGAACCCGCTCGAGCCCGTCGATCTCGCCGCAGGCCCGCAGCAGTGCGGCGAATGCGCTGCGGTCGCGGGCGGCGGCATCGCCGAACGAGACGCCGTAGGCGTTGACGTTCTGGCCCAGCAGGGTGATCTCGAGCACGCCCTGGTCCACCAGCGATCCGATCTCGGCGAGGACGTCGGCGGGCCGACGGTCCACCTCACGGCCGCGCAACGACGGAACGATGCAGAACGTGCAGGTGTTGTTGCAGCCGACCGAGATGGAGACCCAGGCGGAGTAGGCCGAGTCGCGGGACGCGGGCAACTCCGATGGAAACACCTCGAGGGACTCGGCGATCTCGACCTGGGCGACGCGGTTGTGCCGCGCCCGTTCCAGCAGCACCGGGAGCGAGCCGATGTTGTGCGTGCCGAACACCACGTCGACCCAGGGTGCCCGGCGCAGCACGGCCTCCCGGTCCTTCTGTGCCAGGCACCCGCCCACCGCGATCTGCATTTCGGGATCGGACTGTTTGCGGGGAGCCAGATGACTGAGGTTGCCGTACAACTTGTTGTCGGCGTTCTCCCGGACAGCGCACGTGTTGAACACCACCACGTCGGCGTCGCCACCGGCAGGAGCGCGGCGATAGCCCGCCGCTTCCAGCAGTCCGGCCAGCCGTTCGGAGTCGTGGACGTTCATCTGACACCCGTAGGTGCGGATCTGGTAGGTGCGCGCTGCCGAGGGGTCCGGCACATTGCCCGCCTCGCCGTCGTGGGCCAGCACCGAAGTCACCCTGGACATGCTACGGAGGTATGCCGAAGCCTGGGAAACCGCTGTAGGGTCTGCACGCATGGCGGGCGGTGGGGCGACACCGGTGATCGCGACACCCATGATCTCGATCAGGAAGGTCAACAAGCACTTCGGCGCCCTGCATGTGCTTCGCGACATCGATCTCGACGTGCAGCGCGGGCAGGTTGTGGTGGT
>JBAXCK010000046.1:0-21614 GCA_037141465.1 Mycobacteriaceae bacterium
TGGGCTGATTCCTCCTCGGGACTTCGTCCCGCATCGTCATCAGCCGTCGCCGGGCGCCGGCGCGCTGGAGTACTCCTCCAGGCAACCTTCGGCGACCGCATGGCGGATCGAGTCCGAGAGCCGGGGACAGGACGGGACCCGGGCGCTGCTGCCACCCTCGGCGCGGACCTCGGCGAAGTAGGCGCAGCGCCCCGCCGCCGCGGTGCTCCATTGCACGGCGGTGTACGGCGCACCCAGTTTCTTCACCTTGACCGAGGCGTGGCAGAACCGGCAGTCGACCTCGGCCAGGCCGGAGGTGAGATAGCGCTCGCGGTCGCGGCGGGTGGCCTCGTGCACCGCGGCCGCGCGCGGCGGGTCGTTGGCGAAATCCGGGGCCTTCGCCCAGGAGGTGGGGTCGTCGTCGTCACGGGCTGGATTGTCGTCGTCGTGATCGTCGTCGTGCAGCCCGTGCAGAAGCAGCATCGAGCGCGCCAGTTCGTCGATATCCGGGCGCTCCGGTGTCATGCCTGGGTGGCCTCCGCCGCCTGCCGGCGCAGGTTCTCCTCGACCTCGACGTTCCACTTCTCGTTGGCCTTGGTGGTGTCGACCTCCATCTCGAACCGGTCGGTCATGTCCGGGGTGATGTCGGCGACGTCGACGTAGAACTGCTGGTACCAGCGGCGCATCTGATACACCGCGCCGTCCTCCTCGACGAGCAAAGGATTCTCGATGCGGGTCTTGTGCTTCCAGATCTCCACGTCCTGCAGGAAGCCCACGCTGACGCCCTCGGTGAACTTCTTCGCGAGGTAGTTAGAGGTCGCGTCGTCGAGTCCCTGAGGCTTCTGCACGATGACGCCCCACTGCAGCATGAACGAATCCTGACTGACGGGGTAGTGGCAGTTGATCAGGATCGACTCGGACTTGAAGTCGCCGTAGGTCGAGTGGAGCCAGTTGATCATGAACGACGGCCCGAAATAGCTTGCCTCGGAGTCTAATTCGGAATGCCCATACGCCGTACCCATGCCGCCGACGTCGGGCCGACCTACGTTGTGCAGGTATTGCGTGGCGATGTGACCCTCGAAGACGTTCTTGAAGTAGGTGGGCAACCCGAAGTGGATGTAGTAGAAGTGCGCCATGTCGGTGACGTTGTCGATGATCTCGCGGCAGTTGGAACCCTCGATGAGCATCGTGTTCCAGTTCCAATCCGTCCACTCGCCACCCGACCACTCCGGGATTTCGGGGATCCGGACTTCGGGCTGCGGGGGGTTGCCCTCATGGTCGTGCCACACAAACAGCAGGCCACCGCGCACATCGGTGTGCCAGGAGCGGGTCTTCGCCAGCTTCGGCGTGCGTTTGGCGTAGGGCACCAGCTTGCAACGGCCGTCTCCGCCCCACCGCCAGTCGTGGAAGGGGCAGGCCACCTCGTCTCCCTTGATGGTGCCCTGGGAGAGATCACCGCCCATGTGCCGGCAGTAGGCGTCGAGCACGTGCAGCTCATCGGTTGAATCCACGAAGACCACCAGCTTGGTGCCGAATGCGTGAATGGGGTGCGGCTGGCCGTCGGAGAAACTCGCGACCGTGCCGAGGCAGTGCCATCCTCGCGCGTAACGGTCGGGCAGTGTCCCCGTGTCGATCTCGCGAACGTCGGTCATTTCGCGCCTCCATAATCGTGTCTCTAACTAGAACACGTTACAGTTTGGCCGTGCAGGTGCGCAATGCCGGTGGCGGGTCGGCTGACGGTGTCGCCGTGCTCCACGGCGTTATGGAGCCCCAGCCTCGACCGCGCGGTAGACGGCGACCTCATCGGACATGATGGTCTGGGTCATCGTGTAGGTCGACCCGGACGGGATGGTGATGGTCCACGTCTGGGTGGCATTGGCTGCGTTGGCGTTGATGTTGGAATCGGGCACCGCCGCCATACTGGCGTAGCGGTAGAGGGTGTAGGTGGTGCCGGGCTTCAGGTTCGACACGGTGATCGAGAGCGTCACAGGCGTGGCGGCCGGCCGGGTGTTGGAGCCGTTGACGATCGCGGGGGATTCGGCGTTCACGCTCGTGGTCAGTCGCACCGGCACAGTCTCCCGGCTCAGATCGATGATGCCGGTGATCGCAATTCCGTAGTCGATGCCGTTCTTCAGCGAGTACACCGGCGCGGTCTCTGCGTTGGCCTGCTGGCGTGTTGCCGCGAACGTGCCGAACGCGAGATTGAACACGTTCTGCGGCTGACCGTTAGGCGTTCCGGTCCACAGTCCGTTGTCATTGAACGTCAGGACGTCGTCGGCGTAGTACGTCGCCGGGCCGGTCAAGGGGTGGTTCGAGCTGATGCCGGTGACCGTGACGATGTGGTCGTATTCGCCGTCCCCGGCATTCGGATTCGCCGTTCCGTAGAACCGGGACTGGTTCATGAACACGCCGATCACCACGGGGTAGCCGGCAATCACATTCGACTTAACCCAGGTGAGGAACGACACGGTAGTTGCCTGTTTGGCGACCGCGGTGAGGTGCATCGCCTCGGCTGCGGCGACGTCGTTGACTCCCAGCAGGAGTTGCGAGCTTTCCAGGCTCTGGCCGGCATTGTTGCTCGCGATGGCGCGTGCGTCGTACTGCGATATGTATTGGCCGTAATTGAGGCCGGCGCTGATGAAAGACGTCTCGCCGCAGTAGCCGAAGTTAGCGTTCCATTGCAGCCTCGGGGGGAGCCCGCTGCCGGCGCTGTAGGTGTTGGCGGGCACCGTCACCGTGCGGACGGCCGTGTGACCACTCTCTCCAAGAAGACCGAACGTCAGCATGTTGAGAAGTCCGGACAGGCCGTGAATGTGAAACCCGCTGTCGGCGTCGCTCACGCTCACGGTGAAGGTGTCGGTGTAGCCGGCCGTCACCATCGAGGGGTCAGGACTGTACGTGTACTTGCCGGCGGCGTCGAACGAAACGCTGCCGTGGGCTGGTCCGGTGACGATGGTGTAGCTCAGCGGGGCACTGTCTGGATCGTCGGCGTTGAGTTGACCACTAACAACACCTTCCGGGGAACGGCTTGTGTTCACCGGATTCAGGGTCGGCGTCTGGTTGAACAGCAACGTGGCGATCGGGTTGACGCCGACGGCCGTCGCCGATGCACCGCGAGATGCGGTCTGGCCGCTAGTCGCCGCAGCCGGCGGCGCACTCGACTTAGACCGGCCCGCAATGCTCACCGCCTCGGCGGTCGCGGACCTCAGCGGCCTGATCGCCTGCTCTGCAGTGACCGCTATCGACGGCGGGCGGGCATCGCGCGCCCGGGTCGCGGTTCTGGCCGCCGTCGCCGTATGGCTACGCGCTGACGGACTGCTGCGCGGGCCGACATCGACGGTGCCTGAACCCGACGCCGCATCGGCATGCGCCGTCCCGGCACCGCCGATGAGTGCAGCGCCGAAACCGAGAGCCAGGGTGCCGGCGCCCAGCCAGGCGTAGCGGCGACGGGCGGACCCCATGTGAGGACTCTAGGCTGTGCGCCGCGGTTGCTGCGGTAATTCTGACGGATGCCGCTGTATGCCTTCGAGGGCCGCTCTCCGAAGGTCGACCCGACGGCTCGGTGTTGTTGGATGAGGCTGGGGGAAATGAGTTTAACGGTCACTGGTGCATCCCCGGAATCGCTCGGTTCCCTCTCCTGAACTCAGGATCGGGTCGGCTTTTCCGAACCGACGACCCACATCGAATAATACTGCGACCCGCCGCCGTAGGCGTGGCCCAGTGCCTTCTTGGCGCCGGCGACCTGATGCGCCCCCGCTTTACCCATCACTTGGATCGCCGCCTCGGCGAAGCGGATCATGCCGGAGGCGCCGATCGGATTGGACGACAGGACCCCGCCGGATGGATTAACCGGAATGCGGCCGCCGATCGCGGTCTCGCCCGCTTCGGTGAGCTTCCAGCCCTCGCCCTCCGGTGCGAACCCGAGGTTCTCCAGCCACATCGGCTCGAACCAGGAGAACGGCACGTAGATCTCGGCGACGTCGATCTCGTCGATCGGACTGGTGATGCCGGCGTCGCGCCACAGCGCGGCGGCAGCGTCGCGGCCGGCTCTGGGGTTGACCTGGTCGCGGCCGGAATAGGCGATGGGCTCGGTGCGCAACGCCGTGGCGTGCACCCACGCGACCGGATTGCCCTCGGCCACCCTCTTATCGGCGATCTGCTCGTCACCGATGACGATCGCGGCTGCGCCGTCCGACGACGGGCAGGTCTCATCGAAGCGGATCGGGTCCCACAGCATCTGGGATGCCATCACGCGCTCCAACGTGATGTCCGGCTGGTGCAGATGGGCCAGCGGGTTCTTGGCGCCGTTGAGCCTGTCCTTGACCGCCACCATCGCCCCGATGTGCGCAGGAGCACCGGAGCGACGCATGTAGGCGCGGATGTGCGGTGCGAAGTACCCGCCCGCGCCGGCGCCGACCGGCTTGGTGAACGGGACCGGAATCGACAGCGCCCACATGGCATTGGACTCCGATTGCTTCTCCCACGCCACCGCGAGCACCCGGCGGTACCTGCCTGATTGCACCAGGCTGGCGGCCACCACCCCGGTGGACCCTCCGACCGACCCCGCGGTGTGCACTCGGATAAGCGGCTTGCCGGTCGCGCCTATGGCATCGGCCATGAACAGCTCCGGCATCATCACACCCTCGAAGAAGTCCGGTGCTTTGCCGACCACCACGGCGTCGATATCGTCGAACGTCGACCCGCTGTCGGCGAGCGCCTTGTCGATCGCCTCGCGAATGAGTCCGTTCATCGAGACGTCGGTGCGCTTGGCGACGTACTTGGTCTGTCCCGTGCCCAGCACGGCCGCCAGGTGCTTGCCACCCATCAGGCGTCCCTCCCCTCGAGCACCGCAACCAGGTTCTGTTGCAGCACAGGTCCTTGTGTGGCGTGGGCGAGCACACGCTGCGCTGATCCGTCGAAGATGTGCCGGGCGGCGAATCCGACCCGCTCCAGGCCGGTGGAGAACATCGGATTGGCGGCCAGTGCGCCGCCGGACGGATTGATCCGGGTGTTCGGCTTCAGCCCGATCGCCTCGGTGAGGATCAGCTGCTGGTGGGAGAACGGAGCGTAGATCTCGGCCACCTCGATCGAGCCGGCGTCGCCGCCGGTCGCCGTCGCGGCCGAGGCGGCCGTCGAGGGTGAGGCCGTCAGGTCCCGCGCTCCGATCACCGGGGTTTCGATGCGGTGCTCGAAACCGGTGATCCAGGCCGGCCGTTCGCGCAACTCGCGCGCGCGGTCTCCCGCGGCGATCACGATCACCGAAGCTCCGTCGGTGATGGGTGCGATGTCGTGCCGGTGCAGGGGGTCGGCGAAGAACGGCCGGCTCAGCAGTTCGTCGACGCTCTTGGCCGGCTCCTCCGAATCGGTGCGCGCCGCCGCCGCGAAGGAATCCAGTGCCACCTGCGCCATCTGCTCCTGGGTCCACTTGCCCGAGTCGAGTCCCATGCGAGCCTGCAGGCCGGCCAGTGACACCGCATCGGGCATCAGGGGGGCGACGGTGTAGGGGTCGGTTTGCAATGCCAGCACGCGGCGCAGGGTGCCCGCACTGGACTTGCCGAACCCGTACACCAGTGCGGTGTCGACCTGTCCGGTGAGCACCTTGATGTAGGCCTCGTACAGGGCCCAGGCGGCGTCCATCTCGACGTGCGACTCGTTGATCGGCGGCACGGCTCCGATCGAGTCGATGGCGTTCAGGAACGAAAAAGCACGCCCGGCGAGGTAATCGGAGGAACCGGAGCACCAGAACCCGATGTCCATCTGGTTGATGCCGAGATCCTCGTACACCTCTGCGAAACAGGGCATCAGCATTTCGACACCGTTGGTGGTGCCGTCAGTGCGCCGGACGTGGGGTGCGTGCGCGAAGCCGACGACGGCGACGTCTCTACTCATCGGTGGATGTCCTTTTAGAGGTGTTGCTTGAAGGTGTCGAAGTCGGCGTCCGGTTCGCCACTCGGCCGGAAATAGTCGATGGTGTCGATACCGAAGTCCCGCTCCTCGCGAGGCTTCCAGACCGCCTGAACCCGCATGCCCATCCGGACATCGGCGGCGTCGACGTCGGTGACCAGATGCAAAAACGGGATGTCGGCACCGTCGAGCAGGATGTAGGCGGCGACGTACGGCGGTTTGATCTTCTGGCCGGCGAACGGGATGTTGATGATGGCGAACGTGGTGATGGTGCCCTTGTCGGGGAGTTCGACGAAATGGTCGAGTGCCTTACCGGTTTCGGGGTCGGCCTCTCTCGGCGGGAAGTAGACCTTGCCGTTTGCCCCGGCGCGGGCACCGAGCAAAGTGCCCTCCTTGAGTGCCCGCAGGAAGATGCTCTCCGGTCGCGATGCCGTGTGCTGGACGGCGAGGCTGCTTGGCGAGGTCAGCATGGTCACCGGATCCCGGTCGTCGGCCACCTTGGAGACCTTCTCGGGTTCGTCGCCGGGCAGGAAGCAGGCGATATCGGTGATCGCACCCGCCGGCTCGGCGACCCAGTGGGCGTGTACGCGGTCACCGGTCTTGACCTCACCGTCGACCGCGTGCAGCAGTGCCGTGTCGGCGCCGTCGAGTTTGATCAGCGCCCAACTGAACGGCCGGTCCAGGGGCTGGCCCTCCAGTGGTTCGGGCTGGCGGCTCCATGACAGCACCGTTCCTACGCTGGCCACCGGCACGATCTCGGTCAGCCTGGCGTAGGTGACCGGGTCGTACTCGACCACCGGGACGTGCACCCGCCCGTCAGAGCCCCGGACACCCACGATGCGGCGGCTGCGCAGCGCGGTGAAGAAGGCACCCAGCGTCGGTCCGACCGAACGGGTGTAGTCGAAGGACAGCCCGAGTGGGGCGGAAAGAGGCGGTTCATGGGAATCTATCAAGGCAGAGATGCTCTGGCTGACGCTCACGGCATCGAGTAGAACAGGTTCTAAGAATCGTCGCAAGGACGGATCAGGGACGATCAGGACGGAAAAGAGGACAGCGCATGAAGCTCGGTCTGCAACTCGGTTACTGGGGCGCACAGCCCCCGACGAACCACGCCGAGTTGGTCGCCGCTGCCGAGAAAGCCGACTTCGACACGGTGTTCACTGCCGAGGCGTGGGGATCCGACGCCTTCACGCCGCTGGCGTGGTGGGGCCGGGAGACCACCAGGCTGCGGCTGGGCACCTCGGTGGTGCAGCTCTCCGCGCGCACACCCACGGCATGCGCGATGGCCTCGCTGACGCTGGACCATCTATCCGGCGGCCGGCACATCCTGGGCCTCGGCGTCTCCGGGCCGCAGGTGGTCGAAGGCTGGTACGGGCAGCGCTTTCCCAAGCCGCTGGCCCGAACCCGCGAGTACATCGACATCGTCCGGCAGGTGTGGGCCCGTCAGGGCCCGGTCTCCAGCGCCGGCCCGCACTACCCGCTGCCGCTGACCGGTGAGGGCACCACCGGTCTGGGCAAGACGCTCAAGCCGATCGTGCACCCGCTACGCGCAGACATCCCGATCATGCTCGGCGCGGAGGGGCCCAAGAACATCGCGATGGCCGCTGAGATCTGTGATGGCTGGCTGCCGATCTTCTACTCGCCGCGGCTGGCTGACATGTACAACGAATGGCTCGACGAGGGCTTCGCCCGTCCGGGCGCTCGCCGAAGCCGCGCCGATTTCGAGATCTGTGCCACCGCGCAGGTGGTGGTCACCGACGATCGCCCCGCCACCATGGAGATGATGAAGCCCTATGTCGCCCTCTACATGGGCGGTATGGGTTCGGAGGACACCAACTTCCATGCCGAGGTCTACCGACGGATGGGCTACTCCGACGTGGTCGACGACGTCACGAAGTTGTTCCGCTCCGGGCGCAAGGATGAGGCCGCCAAGGTGATCCCCGACGAACTGGTCGACGACGCCGCCATCGTGGGCGACGTCGACTACGTCCGCAAGCAGATCGCGGTCTGGGAGGCCGCAGGGGTGACGATGATGGTCGTCAGCCCGCGCAGCGGTGAGCAACTTCGAGAGCTGGCCGCGCTGCTGTGAGCTCAGTGCAGGACGGTCCCGTCACCGAACGTCATCTGCACATGGCCGACCGAACCCGACATCATCGGCCGCTTAGGCAGGCCAAGGGCGGCAAGCTCTTTGGCGTAGGGATGCTCACCCAGACGAAGAGTCGCCCCGCCCGGCCGGAAGCGCACGTGTGTGTTCGTCATCTCCCACGGAATCTCGCGGGTCACCCCGTCGGCGCAGCTGTAGGTCGTCAGGGTCTGTGGACGTGTGCGCAGCGACGGAATCGGCAGACCGGTTCCGAACTCCATGCTCGCGATCAGCGCGCCGCCCTCGGAGACGTCGAATCCGAACGGCTTGGCATCGCGGACGGTGAAGTCGGCCATGATCTTGGGGAAGCCCCAGATGGTGCGCCCAGCCTCCAGAGTGAAGGACTGATCGACCGGCAGGTGGTGGATGAATGCGGCGGCATCGCCGAGGGCGCGCAGACCGGCCGCGGCCGACCCCGGCTTGTTCACCATGACGCAGGTGCCGAATTCGTTGTAGCGGCCGAGGTCGCCGTCCATGTAGCGGGCCAGCATCAGCGTGACCACCGCCCGGCCAGGCCGGAACCGGCACACTTGCAGGCCGCTGTAGTCGATCAGTGTCTGCGCCGCGTCGGCGTCCACCGAGAACATCGCGGTGTGGACGTCAGCCTTGCGGATCCGTACCGGCATGGTGAGTACGGTTCCGGCGATAGTGTGCTGAGCCGCGGACATGGAATCACTGTAAACCGCAATGACTGCGATGTGGGAGGTTAGCTGATGACCGGAAAACCCGACGTCGACCTGACCGACGGCAATTTCTTCGCCGATGGCGGCGCCCGCGCGGCCTATGCGTGGATGCGGGCCAACGAGCCGGTGTTCCGCGATCGCAACGGCCTGGCCGCCGCCGCGACCTACCAGGCTGTGATCGAGGCGGAACGCAACCCGGAGTTGTTCTCCTCCACCGGCGGGATCCGGCCTGACAACCCCGCGATGCCGTACATGATCGATATGGACGACCCCGACCACCTGCTGCGGCGCAAACTGGTCAATGCCGGTTTCACCCGCAAGCGGGTGATGGACAAGGTGGCCGGAATCGACACGCTGTGCGACACCCTCATCGACGCGGTCTGCGAGCAGGGTGAGTGCGACTTCGTCCGCGACATCGCCGCGCCCCTTCCGATGGCGGTCATCGGAGACATGCTCGGGGTGGTCCCTACCGATCGGGCCACTCTGCTGAAATGGTCCGACGATCTGGTCTGCGGTCTGAGCACCACCGCGGACGAGGCCACGTTGCAGGCGGTGATGGATGCCTTTGCCGGCTACTCGGCGTTCGCGATGGAGACCATAGCCAAGCGGCGCAGCGAACCCACCGACGACCTGTTCTCGATTCTGGCCAACGCTGAAGTCGACGGTCAGCGAATGAGTGACGACGAGATCCTCTTCGAGACGCTACTGATCCTGATCGGCGGTGACGAGACGACCCGGCACACGCTGTCGGGCGGCACCGAACAACTCCTGCGCCACCCCGACCAGTGGGACGGTCTCGTCGGCGAGAGTGAGTTGGTGCCGGGCGCGATCGAGGAGATGCTGCGCTGGACCGCACCTGTGAAGAACATGTGCCGGATGCTGATGGCCGACACCGACTTCCATGGCGCCTCGCTGAAGAAGGGCGAGAAGATCATGCTGATGTTCGAGTCGGCGAACTTCGACGAGATGGTGTTCGGCGACCCGGAGAACTTCCGCATCGATCGCAATCCGAACAACCACATGGCATTCGGTTTCGGGACGCACTTCTGTCTGGGAAATCAGCTCGCGCGCCTGGAGTTGAACACCATGCTGCGCAAGCTGCTGATTCGTCTGCCCGACCTGCGGCTGGCCGATGAATCCGCACTGCCGTTGCGGCCGGCGAACTTCGTCAGCGGCCCGGAGAGGATGCCGGTGGTGTTCACCCCCACAAAGCGGGTTCTGGCCTAGCGTGTTTTGACCTAGCGCATCTTGAATTGGGGGGTGCGCTTCTCCTTGAAGGCGAGCGGGCCCTCCTTGGCGTCCTCGCTCAGGAACACCTCGATGCCGATCTTGGTGTCGATCTTGAACGCGTCGTTCTCGTGCATACCCTCGGTCTCGCGGATCGACCGGAGGATTGCCTGGACCGCCAGCGGACCGTTGTTGGAGATGACCTCGGCGATGTCCAGCGCCTTGTCCAGTGCCTGACCGTCGGGCACCACGTGGCCGATCAGTCCCATCTCGAGTGCCTCACGGGCGGTGATGTGCCGACCGGTGAGCAGCAGATCGCAGGCGATCGTGTACGGGATCTGGCGCACCAGGCGGACCGCGGAGCCCCCCATCGGATACAGGCTCCACTTGGCCTCGGAGATGCCGAACTTGGCGCTTTCGCCGGCCACGCGGATATCGGTGCCCTGCAGGATTTCGGTGCCGCCGGCGATCGCGGGACCCTCGACAGCGGCGATCAGCGGCTTGGTCAGCCGTCGGCCCTTGAGCAGACCGTCGATGCGGGAGGGGTCGTAGCTGCCGTCTTTGAACGAATCGCCGGGCGGTTTGGCGGTCGCGGCCTTGAGGTCCATCCCGGCACAGAAGTAACCGCCGGCGCCGGTGAGGATGCAGACCCGGACCTCGGGGTCGTTGTCCACCCGGTCCCAGGCCTCCACCATGATCGACAGCATCTCGCCGGAGAGTGCGTTGCGTGACTCCGGGCGGTTCATCGTCACGATCAGGATGTGCCCGCGCTGCTCGATCAGGGCGTCTGCCATCTCTCTCCGCCTTCCATCACCACAGTTGAGAAAAAATGTAACACGTTCTAATTTGGGTTCGTGGCCCTCAACATCGCCGATCTCGCCGAACACACCATCGACGCCGTTCCCGACCGCGTCGCCATCATCTGCGGTGACGAGCAGATCACCTTCGGGCAATTGGAGGAGAAGGCCAATCGGCTGGCGCACTACCTCATCGACCACGGCGTCAAGAAGGATGACAAGGTCGGGCTGTACTGCCGCAATCGCATCGAGATCGTCATCGCGATGCTCGGCATCGTCAAAGCCGGGGCCATCTTGGTCAACGTCAACTACCGCTACGTCGAGGGGGAGTTGCGTTATCTGTTCGACAACTCCGACATGGTCGCCCTGGTGCATGAGCGGCAGTACGCCGACCGAGTCGCCAATGTCCTTCCGGAGACGCCCAACGTCAAGACCGTTCTGGTGGTCGAGGACGGCAGCGACTCCGACTATCGTCGCTATGGTGGCGTCGAGTTCTACGAGGCCATCGCGCAGGGCTCACCGGAGCGTGACTTCGGGCCCCGCAGCGCCGACGACATCTATCTGCTCTACACCGGCGGCACCACCGGCTTCCCCAAAGGTGTGATGTGGCGTCACGAGGACATCTACCGCGTGCTGCTCGGCGGCACCGACTTCGCCACCGGGGAATTCGTTGCCGACGAGTACGACCACGCCAGGCAGGCAACCGCCGGCGACCCGATGGTGCGATTCGCGATCCCGCCGATGATCCACGGCGCGACCCAGTCGGCGACCTGGATGGCACTGTTCTCCGGACACACCTCCGTGCTGGCGCCGGAATTCGACGCCGAAGAAGTCTGGCGCACAGTTGAGAAGCACAAGGTGAACCTGTTGTTCTTCACCGGCGATGCGATGGGGCGCCCACTGCTCGACGCGCTGGAGACCGGCGGTCATGATCTCTCTGCGTTGTTTCTGCTGTCCAGCACCGCGGCGCTCTTCTCGCCCAGCCTCAAGGAGCGATTCCTCGAGTTGCTGCCCAATCGGATCATCACAGACTCGATCGGATCCTCGGAGACGGGCTTCGGCGGCAGTTCCATTGTGGCGAAGGGACAGAACCAGACCGGCGGACCGAGGGTCACCATCGACAAGAGAACCGTCGTCCTCGACGACGACGGAAATGAAGTCGAGCCCGGCTCCGGTGTTCGCGGCATTCTGGCGAAGAAGGGCAACATCCCGGTCGGCTATTACAAGGACGAGAAGAAGACGGCGGAAACCTTCCGCACCATCAACGGTGTGCGTTACGCAATCCCCGGGGACTATGCCACGGTCGAAGCCGATGGCACCGTGACGATGCTGGGCCGTGGTTCGGTGTCCATCAACACCGGGGGGGAGAAGGTCTACCCCGAGGAGGTCGAAGCCGCCCTCAAAGGTCACCCCGACGTCTTCGACGCCCTGGTCGTCGGCGTTCCCGATGAGCGCTACGGTCAGCACGTGGCAGCCGTCGTCGCGCCGCGCAAGGGCACCCACCCGACCCTGGCCGAGTTGGACGCCTTCGTGCGCAGGGAGATCGCGGGCTACAAGGTGCCGCGCAGCCTATGGCTCGTCGACGAGGTCAAACGCTCTCCGGCCGGCAAACCGGACTACAGGTGGGCCAAAGAGCAGACCGAGGCACGGCCGGCCGATGACGTCAACTCCAAGCATGCCGGACCCAAATGATGCGCACCGCCCTGTGTGATCGCTTCGGCATCGACTACCCGATCTTCGTCTTCACGCCGTCGGAGAAGGTCGCCGCCGCCGTGACCCGCGCCGGCGGCATGGGCGTGCTCGGTTGTGTTCGGTTCAACCACGCCGACGAACTGGAGTCCGTGCTCAGCTGGATGGACGACAACACCGACGGTAAGCCCTACGGGGTCGACATCGTGATGCCCGCCAAAATCCCCACCGAGGGCACCACCGTCGACATCGACAAGCTCATCCCGCAGGCGCATCGAGACTTCGTCGCCAAAACCCTCGCCGACCTCGGTGTGCCGCCGTTGCCACAGGACGGGCCCGGCAACGAAGGCGTCCTGGGCTGGCTGCATTCGGTCGCCCGATCGCATGTCGACGTGGCGTTGGGCCACCGGATCAGCCTGATCGCCAACGCCCTGGGCTCACCACCGGCCGACGTGCTGGACCAGGCACACGCCGCCGATGTACCCGTCGCCGCATTGGCGGGTACCGCCGCCCACGCACGGCGCCATGCCGACAACGGTGTGGACATCGTCGTCGCGCAGGGCTACGAAGCCGGCGGACACACCGGCGAGATCGCGTCCATGGTGCTGGTGCCCGAAGTCGTGGATGCCGTGGGGGATACGCCTGTTCTGGCAGCCGGCGGGATCGGCACGGGACGTCAGGTGGCTGCGGCACTCGCCCTCGGCGCCTCCGGGGTGTGGATGGGTTCGGCCTTCCTCACCGCAGCGGAGTACGACCTGGGATCGGGAGCATCCGGCGGCCCGTCGGTGATCCAGGAGGCGCTGCTGGCCGCGACATCGAGTGACACCGTGCGCCGGCGCATCTACTCCGGTAAGCCCGCCCGGCTGCTCAAGAGCCGGTGGACCGATGCCTGGGACTCCGAGGCCGCACCCGATCCCCTGCCGATGCCCTTGCAGAACGTCCTGGTCGCCGAGGCGCATCAGCGGATGAGTGCCTCGCAGGATCCGACCGTGGTCGCGATGCCGGTCGGGCAGATCGTCGGCCGGATGAACGAGATCCGCCCCGCCGCCGACATCGTCGCCGAACTGGTGTCCGGTTTCGATGCGGCCACCCGGCGACTCGACGACATCCGCGGCTGAGACATGAACGGCGCGCAGGCCCTCATCACCACCCTCGTCGACAACGGCGTTCGTGTCTGCTTTGCGAATCCGGGAACCTCAGAGATGCACTTCGTCGCCGCCCTTGATGCCGTACCGGAGATGCGCGGCGTGCTGACCCTGTTCGAAGGGGTCGCCACGGGTGCGGCGGACGGGTACGCGCGGATGTCGTCGGATCCCGCAGCGGTGCTGCTACATCTCGGTCCCGGTTTGGGGAACGGTCTGGCGAACCTGCACAACGCCCGGCGCGCCCGAGTTCCGATGATCGTGGTGGTCGGTGACCACGCCACCTACCACAAGAAGTACGACGCGCCGCTGGAGTCCGACATCGACTCCGTGGCGGGGACGGTGTCGGGCTGGGTGCGCCGCAGCACCGACCCGTGTGATGTCGCCTCTGATGCGGCTGACGCGATCGGATTCGCGCGCACCGAACACCGGGTGGCCACCCTGATCCTGCCCGCTGACGTCTCGTGGTCCGACGGTGCCGAACCGGCGGGAACCATTGCGCAACAGGCCGATCCGGATCCGATCGACACCGACGACGTTGAGGAGGCGCTGCTGTCGGGTGAGTCAACGGTGATTCTGGTGGGCGGTGACGCCACACGTGGCCCGGGTCTGGGTGCGGCGGTGCGGCTGGCACAGAAGTGCGGGGCAGAGGTCTTCTGCGAGACGTTCCCTGCCCGACTGGAGCGAGGCGCCGGTGTCCCGGCCGTCGAGCGGATCGCCTACTTCGGCGAGGCCGCAGCCGCGCAACTCGACGGAACGCGCCGGCTCGTCCTGGCCGGAGCGGTGTCGCCGGTTACCTTCTTCGGGTATCCGGGCAAGCCGAGCGATCTGGTGCCGGCGGGTTGCTCCGTGCACACACTCTGCGGTCCGGTTGGCGCGGCCGCTGCGCTGATCGCCTTGGCGGACAAGATGGCCCCGCACACAGTGGCGGTCACCGCGCCGGCGGTTCGTCCGCCGCTGCCGAGCGGCGCCCTGACTGTTGCGACGTCCGCCGATGTCATCGGTGCACTGTTGCCCGAGCGTGCGATCGTCGTCGACGAGTCCAACACATCCGGTTTCATGCTTCCGGGTGCGACCGCGGGCGCACCGGCGCACGACTGGCTGACGCTCACCGGCGGCGCCATCGGCTACGGACTGCCCGTGGCCATCGGTGCGGCGATCGCGGCACCGGATCGGCCGGTGCTGTGCCTGGAATCCGACGGATCGGCCATGTACACCATCTCCGCCCTGTGGACCCATGCCCGCGAGAACCTCGACATCACCACGGTCATCTACGCCAACCGGGCCTACGACATCCTGCGCATCGAACTCCAGCGGGTCGGTGCCCAAGCTCAGGACCAGAAGACCGGGCCGAGAGCGGAATCATTGCTCGACCTGACCAGTCCTACCATGGATTTCGTAGCGATCGCCCAAGGCATGGGTGTGCCGGCCCGCAGCGTCGGCACCGCTGAGGAGCTCGCCGATGCTCTGCGGTGGGCCTTCGGTGAGCCCGGTCCGCATCTCATCGAGGCCGTGATGCCGTCGATCGCCGATTAACGCGCGATTTCGAACACCTGATCATCGCAGTCGAGTGCCTCGGCCGACAGCATCCGCTTGATCACCTTGAACGTTTCCGTCCGCGGCAGAGTCGTCGCGACCCGGACGAATGACGGCCACTGCTTGGGGCCCAGATCATCCTGCGCGGCGAGGAAGTCGCGGAAGGCGACCGGGTCGAAGTCGTTGCCCTCGGGAAGCACCAGGGCCGCCATCACCCGGTCACCCACGGTCGGGTCGGGTATCCCGTACACCACCGCCTCGGTGACATCGGGGTAGCGCATCAGCACCCGCTCGATCGGGGCCGTGCCGAGGTTCTCCCCGTCCACTCGCATCCAGTCGCCGAGGCGCCCGGCGAAGTAGACGAAACCGTCGTCGTCGCGGTAGGCCAGATCGCCGCTGCGGTACACACCGCCGACCAGACGCTCCGCCTCCGCGTCAGGATCCTTGTAATAGCCGCGGAACTGTCCGGTACCGGTCGTGTTCACCAGCTCGCCGACCACTCCAGGCGGGCAGGACTGCCCGGTGTCGACGTCGACGATGTCGAGTTCGGGTGGCAGCGGACCCAGTGAACCCTCGGGTGTGTCGGGGGTCCGGCCGATCGACACACCACCTTCGGTGGACCCGAAGCCGTCGATGACCGTCACCGCGAAGCGCTGTGCGAAGCGCGTGATGTCGCGCGGTGCCCCCTCGTTGCCGTACATGATCCGCAGCGGGTTGTCGGCGTCGTCGGACCGCGGCGGGGTGGCGAGGATGTAGGACATCGGCTTGCCGACGTAGTTGGCATAGGTGGCATTGAATCGCCGGACGTCGTCGATGAAGCCCGATGCGGAGAACTTCCGCCGCAGGGCGATCGACCCCTGTGCGGCAACCGCGGGAGCCCAGCCGGCCATCACCGCGTTGGAGTGAAAGAGCGGCATCGAGAGGTAGAAGGTGTCGGTTGAGGTCAGACCGAAACGCGCGGCCAGCATCACCCCGGGTCCGGCCACCTTCTCGTGCGTGCAGCGCACCGCCTTGGGTTCACCGCTGGTGCCGGAGGTGAAGATCAGCATCAGCAGATCCTCGGCGGCGGTGTCGGCGAAGGTGACCGGTGTGCCGGCGAACCCGGCGAGTTCGTCGTTCCACGCCGGCGAGGTCACGTCGAGGATGGTCGTCCCCGCTGCGGCGAGTCCGTCGCCGGATGACGAGTCGGTCAGCACCAGCTGGCAGTCGGCGTGGGTGATGTCTCGGTGCAGTGCGGCACCGCGGCGGGTGGGGTTCAGGCCCACCAGGACGGTGCCGCTCAGTGCCGCCGAGGCGAGCAGAGCGGAGAACAGCGGGGTGTTGCCGAGCAGTACTCCGATGTGGGGTGGCTTGGTTGGGTCGAGCCGGGAGCCGAGCAGTGCTGCCAGCTCGGCCGCCTGCTGGATGTGCTGACGCCACGAGGCGTAGGAGCCGTCGTCGCCGTACACACCGCGGTCATCGATCTCGGCCAGCGGCTCCAGCAGACCGGTGACTGTCGGCAGTTCCACTAGGCAGGGGAGTCGGCCAGCTCGCGACCGATGGTCCGCAGCTGTGCCGTGGCCCCGCCGAGTGCGAACTCGACCTGCTTGGCGGTGATGAAGTACCGGTGCACCTGGTGGTCCATGTCGATACCGACACCGCCGTGCACGTGGACTGTGGTGTGCGCCACCCGATGGCCGGCTTCAGCGGCCCAGAACGCCGCCGTGGCGACCTCGCTGGCCGTAGGCAGGTCCTCCGACAGCCGCCATGCGGCCTGGGTCAGCGTCAGCCGAAGACCCTGGATGTCGATGTAGTCATCGGCCAGCCGTTGCGCCACGGCCTGGAAGCTTCCGATCGGGCGATCGAACTGCTCGCGGGTGCGGGCGTACTCGGCGGTCAGCTGCAGGGCGCGGTCAAGGACCCCCAGCTGGTATGCCGTCAATCCCACCGCGCGGTGGGTCAGCAGCCACTCCAGCGTCTCGGAATCGCCGACGACTCTGTCGGCGCCCACCTCGACGCCGGCGAGTTCGAGTTCACCGGAGCTGTTCAGTCCGGTGGTCTCCAGCGCTGTCACCGTGACACCGGGGTCCTGGGCGGACACCAGGAAGACTTTGGTGCCCGCATCCGAGTCAGCCGGAACCAGGAACGCGTCGGCCACCGGACCGAAGGGCACCTGTGTGCGTGTTCCGGTCAGGCGGAAGCCGGAACCAGAGACAGTGGCCTGTACCGGTCCCTGCCCGAGTTCACCGTCGAGGGCGACCGTCAGCACCTTTTGTCCGTCGACTGCAGCAGCGGCCCACTCCTGACGTAACGCCGGCGAGCCGAAGCGCGCCAGCGCGCCCGCTGCGAGAACCACCGACTCCAGATACGGCACCGCGGCCAGCTGTCGGCCGAGTGCGGTCAGGATCGCGGTCTGCTCCATCACCCCGAACCCGCCGCCGCCGATATCCTCGGGTGCGGCCGTCGACAGGATGTCGGCTTCGATCAGCTTGCGCCACAGCGTGGTGTCCAGCCGCTGATCGAGTTTGTCCAGAGCGCGCTGGTGATCAGGCGTGCAGATGGAGTCGACGATCGTACCGACCAGGCCGGAAAGATCCTGAGCTGCTTCGCTTTTGCCGAAATCCATGAAGTCCCTCCCTCAGCGGTTCCGGGGCAGACCGAGGGCAGCCATCCCGATGATGTCGCGCTGCACCTCGTTGGTGCCACCTCCGAAGGTGAGGATCAGCGACGAGCGGTGCATGCGTTCCACCCGTCCGCGCAGCAGTGCCCCGTGCGAGTCGGGCCGCAGCGTGGCCGACGGCCCGAGGATCTCCATTAGCAGCCGGTAGGCCTCGGTGGCCAGTTCCGTGCCGAACACCTTCGCCGCCGACGCGTCCGCCGCCGAGGGTGACTCGTCGTGCGACGACGCCAACTCCCAGTTGATCAGCTTGAGGTACTCGACCTTGGCGTGGACCCGGGCCAGGTTCAACTGCACCCACTCGGAGTCGATGAGCCGCGCGCCGCGACCGTCCTTGGTGTTCTGCGCCCATTCGCGGACCTGGGTCAGCGCGGTGAAGATGGGCTGCGCCGAGACCAGTGCCACACGCTCGTGGTTGAGCTGATTGGTGACCAGCTTCCAGCCGCCGTTCTCCTCGCCCACCCGGTTGCCGACGGGCACCCGGACGTCCTGGTAGTAGGTCGCGCTGGTGTCGGGCCCTGCCATGGTGTGCACGGGGGTCCAGGAGAAGCCCTCCACATCGGTCGGCACGATCAACACCGAGATGCCGCGATGCTTCTTGGCCTCGGTGTTGGTGCGGACCGCGAGCCAGACGTAGTCGGCGTACTGGATCAGGCTCGTCCACATCTTCTGGCCGTTGATGACGTAGTCCTCACCGTCACGCACCGCCGAGGTCCGCAGGTTTGCCAGATCGGTTCCTGCGCCCGGTTCGGAGTAACCGATGGAGAAGTGGATGTCGCCGGCAGCGATCTTGGGCAGGTAGAACTTCTTCTGCTCCTCGGTGCCGTAGGCCATGATCGTCGGCGCGACGCTGTTGATCGTCAGGAACGGCACCGGGGCGCCGGCGATGGCGGCCTCGTCGGTGAAGATCAACTGCTCCATCGTGGACCGGGCCTGGCCGCCGTACTCGGTCGGCCAACCCAGGGCGAGCCAGCCGTCCTTGCCCATCTGCGCCACGGTCTCGCGGTAGATGTTTCCGATGCCGATCTCGCCACCGGCGGTCGACGACAGCGCTTCCTGACGTTCCGGTGTCATGAGTTGACCGAAATACGCGCGCAGTTCGCGGCGCAGGTCCTCTTGTTCCGGGGTATAGCTGATCCGCATCGCCTGCGACCTCCGGTTGGTGTTGGGCTGTTCGGCGACCCGCCGACTACTGTTTTTGTAACACGTTCTAGTCTCTGAATCCAGCAGAGGTTGTGACCGGGGGCTGACGTGCCCGGTCGTAGGGTGCCAGGAAGGGACGAAGGAGGAGCCATGCGCGTCGTAGTGGACCGTGACCGGTGCGAGGGAAATGCCGTCTGCGTGGGAATCGCGCCGGACCTTTTCGAACTCGACGACGACGACTACGTGATGGTCACCAAGGACCCGATCCCGGCCGACCAGGAGGCACTCGCGGAGCAGGCGATCGCCGAATGCCCCCGCGCCGCCCTGACCCGCAAAGACTAGAGGCATTCGCCCGGTGAGCGCCCCTGAGGAAGATCTGGACCTGAGCGGCCGCGTTGCCGTCGTCACCGGTGCCGCGGCCGGACTGGGCCGCGCCGAGGCGATCGGACTGGCCCGCTCTGGCGCCACCGTCGTGGTGAACGACATGCCCGCCGCCCTTGACGGCTCGGACGTGATCGACGAGATCGCCGCGGCCGGCTCCAAGGCCGTCGCGGTGCCCGGCGACGTCAGTGAGCGCTCGACCGCCGATGAGATGGTGGCCTGCGCGGACTCACTCGGCGGTCTGCACGTGGTGGTCAACAACGCCGGCATCACCCGCGACCGGATGCTGTTCAACATGTCCGATGAGGACTGGGACCTCGTCATCGCGGTCCATCTGCGGGGTCACTTCCTGTTGACCCGCAACGCCGCCACCTACTGGCGCGCGGCGGCGAAGGATAGCGGCACAGAGGTCTACGGCCGCATCATCAACACATCCTCGGAGGCCGGTCTGATGGGGCCGGTCGGTCAAGCCAACTACGGCGCCGCGAAGGCGGGCATCACCGCGCTCACCCTCACCGCTGCCCGCGCGCTCGGCCGCTACGGGGTGCGCGCCAACGCGATCTGCCCGCGGGCCCGCACCGCCATGACCGCCGATGTGTTCGGTGACGCCCCGGAACTCGGCTCCGGTGACATCGACCCGCTTTCTCCTGAGCACGTCGTGACGCTGGTGCGCTTCCTGGCATCCCCCGCCGCCGAGGACGTCAACGGCCAGGTGTTCGTCGTGTACGGACCGACCGTGACGCTCGTCGCCGCGCCGACCGTCGAGCATCGATTCCGCTCCGCCGGCGCGGCATGGGATCCCGCCGCGTTGAGCGACTCGATGCGCGGCTACTTCGCGGGTCGCGATCCGGAGCGAAATTTCGGCGCGTCCATCACGATGGAGAACGCGGACTAGCCCTGCTGCCTAATCCTGCTTCTTGGTGTCCGCTAACGCGTCGAGGAAAGACTTCGCCCAGCGGTCCAGATCGTGTGCCAGCACCTGCCGTCGCATGGATCGCATGCGCCGGCGGCCCTCCTCGTCGGTCTGGTTCAGTGCCGACTCGATGGCGTCCTTGACGCCTTCCAGATCGTGCGGATTGGTCAGATAAGCCTGCCGCAATTCCGCTGCGGCTCCGGTGAATTCACTCAAGACCAGTGCCCCGCCGAGATCACTGCGGCAGGCGACGTACTCCTTGGCGACCAGGTTCATACCGTCGCGTAGCGGGGTGACCAGCATGACGTCGGCGGCGACGAAGTAGGAGATGAGTTCGTCGCGCGGAACTGGCCGGTGCAGGTAGTGCACGACCGGATGTCCCACTTCGCCGTATTCGCCGTTGATATGGCCCACCTGTTGTTCGACCTCGTTGCGCAGGACCCGGTAGGAGTCCACCCGTTCGCGGCTGGGGGTGGCCAGCTGGATGAGGACGGTGTCGTCGCCTTTGACCCGGCCTTCGGCGAGCAGTTCGCTGAAGGCTCTCAGCCGGACGTCGATGCCCTTGGTGTAGTCCAGCCTGTCCACGCCCAGCATGATCTTGCGGGGGTCGCCGAGCTCTGCCCGGATCTGTTTGGCGCGCCGACGGATTTCGCGGCTGCGGGCGTGGCGGTCGAGTTCGGCTGAGTCGATGGAGATCGGGAACGCACCCACCTTGATCGTGCGCCCGTCGAGCTTTACCTCGCCGAAACGGGATCGCACACCGACCGAGGCGCGCGAGGCGTCGGCTCCGGCGAGCTGACGGGAGAGGAAGAGAAAATTCTCCGCCCCACCGGCCAGGTGGAAACCCACCAGGTCGGCGCCCAGCAGCCCGTCGATGATCTCTGCCCGCCACGGAATCTGCATGAACAACTCCACCGGCGGGAACGGGATGTGCTGGAAGAAGCCGATCGTCAGATCGGGCCGCAGGTTGCGCAGCATCTTCGGAACCAGCTGCAATTGGTAGTCCTGAACCCACACCGTGGCACCCTCGGCCGCGGCGCGGGAGGTCGCCTCGGCGAAGCGGCGGTTGACGTCGACGTAGCGATCCCACCATTCGCGGTGATAGATCGGCTTGACGATCACGTCGTGATAGAGCGGCCACAGCGTGGCATTGGAGAAACCCTCGTAGTATTCGGCGACATCCTCGGCGCTCAGCCGCACGGGGTAGAGCTGCAGGCCGTCCTCGATGATCGGCTCATCGGGACCGTCGGCCACGCCGGGCCAGCCGATCCACGCGCCGCGTTGCTTGCGCAGCAGCGGTTCCAGCGCGGTGACCAAACCGCCGGGGCTGCGCTTCCAGGTGATGCTGCCGTCGGACTGCAACTCCATGTCGATGGGCAGCCGGTTGGCCACCACTACGAAGTCGGAGTGCCCGAAGCCGC
>JBAXCK010000047.1:0-21530 GCA_037141465.1 Mycobacteriaceae bacterium
CGTCATCAGCTTCGCCGGCGACCCCGACCGCCCGACCTGGGAGGCGGTCGCGGCGGCGACGGGCGGCAGCTACGCCGAACTGCCGACGTCTGACTCCCCCGATCTGGTCGCCGCCGTCTCGCGGATGCTGTCCTGATCTCTCAGTTGTGGGCGAACGCCTCGATCGGCGGGCACGAGCACACCAGGTTGCGGTCGCCGTAGGCGCCGTCGATGCGGCGGACAGTCGGCCACACCTTCGGCCGGCGGCCCTTGCCCAGCGGGTAGGCGGCGGTCTCCCGGCTGTAGGGGTGGTCCCAGTGCTCGACGAGAAGGCACTCGGCGGTGTGCGGCGCGTTGTGCAACGGGTTGTCGTCGGCGGGCCACTCGCCTGATCCCACGCGGTCGATCTCGCCGCGGATGGCGATCATCGCCTCGCAGAACGCGTCCACCTCCGCCAGGCTCTCGCTCTCGGTCGGTTCGACCATCAGGGTGCCGGTCACCGGAAAACTCATCGTGGGCGCATGGAAGCCGTAGTCGGCGAGCCGCTTGGCGACGTCGTCGACCGTCACTCCGGTGGCCTTGGTGATCGGTCGCAGATCCAGGATGCATTCGTGGGCCACCATGCCGTTCTCGCCGGTGTAGAGCACCGGGTAGTACTCGTCGAGACGGCGGGCGATGTAGTTGGCCGATGCGATCGCGGCCAGTGTCGCCCGGCGAAGGCCCTGCGCGCCCATCATCCGGATGTAGGCCCAGGTGATCGGCAGGATCGACGCCGAGCCGTAGGGTGCCGCCGAAACCACCTGTCCGCCGGGCAGTTCGGGAGCCATCGGATGGCCCGGGAGATAGGGCGCGAGATGCTCACGCACCGCCACCGGCCCGACCCCCGGACCGCCACCGCCGTGCGGAATGCAGAACGTCTTGTGCAGATTGAGGTGGCTGACGTCGCCGCCGAACTTGCCCGGCCGGGCGACTCCCACCAGTGCGTTGAGGTTGGCGCCGTCGATGTAGACCTGACCCCCGGCGTCATGCACCGCCGCGCAGATCTTAGAGATGTCGTCTTCGTAGACGCCGTGGGTGGACGGGTAGGTGATCATCAGGGCTGCCAGCGAATCGGCATGCTCGGCCACCTTGGCGCGCAGCTCGTCGAGGTCGACGTCGCCGTTGTCGCGGCAGCCGATCACCATCACCCGCATGCCGGCCAGTGCCGCCGAGGCGGCGTTGGTGCCGTGGGCGCTCGACGGGATCAGGCACACGTCGCGGTGGCTCTCGCCGCGGGCCGCGTGGTAGTCGCGGATGGCCAGCAGTCCCGCGTACTCGCCCTGCGACCCGGCGTTCGGTTGCAGCGAGATCGCGTCGTAACCGGTGATGCCCGTCAGCCATTGCTCAAGATCGGCGATCAGCCGCCGCATGCCCGGGGTGTCGGACGCCGGCGCGAACGGGTGCTGGCGGCTGAACTCCGGCCAGGTGACCGCCTCCATCTCCGCGGCGGCGTTGAGTTTCATGGTGCACGAACCCAGCGGGATCATGGTGCGATCCAGGGCGAGATCCTTGTCCGCCAGGGCCCGCAGATAACGCATCATCGCCGTCTCGGTCCGATACGACGTGAAGGCCGGGTGGCGCAGGAATCCGGTTGTGCGGGTGGCTATCTCAGGACCGTCGAACGACTGCCCGGATCTCGCTCCGAACGCTTCGGCCACGGCGGCGACGTGAGCGTCGGTGGTGGCCTCGTCACAGGACACCGACACGTGGTCGGGATCGGGGCACCAGAGGTTGATGCCGCGCTCCTTGGCAGCGGCACGGATCGCCTCAGCCCGGCCGGGGACCCGCGCCAGCACCGTGTCGAAGAAGCGATCGTGCATGACCTCGACATCCGCAGCACGCAGGGCGCCTGCGACATCGCGGGCATGTCCCTGCACGCGGCGGGCGATGGCGGTCAGGCCCTCGGCACCGTGATAGCTGGCGTACATGGCGGCCATCACGGCCAGCAGCACCTGCGCGGTGCAGATGTTGGACGTCGCCTTGTCGCGGCGGATGTGCTGTTCGCGGGTCTGCAGCGACAACCGGTAGGCGGGTGCCCCGTCGGCGTCGAGGGAAACTCCGACCAGCCGGCCGGGCAGTTGACGGGCATGGGCGGAATGGGTCGCGAGATATCCCGCGTGCGGCCCGCCGAACCCCATCGGCACGCCGAACCGCTGTGCACTGCCGAATGCGACGTCGGCGCCGATGTCGCCCGGTGGTGTGATCAGGGTGGCGGCCAGCAGATCGGCGCCGAGGGCTACCAGCGCTCCCCGGTCGTGTGCCTGGGTTATCAGTTCCGAGAAGTCGGTGATCCGGCCGCTGGCGCCGGGCAGCTGGGCGATGACGCCGAAGAAGTCGCCCTCGGGCAGGCCGTCGCGCAGATCGGCGGTGACGATCTCGATGCCCAGCGGCTCGGCGCGGGTGGCCAGCACCGCCGCAGTCTGGGTGAAGACGTCACAGTCGACGGCCAGCCTGTTCGAGGAACCGCGTGCGGCGCGGTGCATGAGCGTCATGGCCTCGGCGGCCGCTGTTGCCTCATCCAGCATCGAGGCATTGGCGATGTCGAGTCCGGTCAGCTCGCACACCATGGTCTGAAAGTTCAGCAGCGCCTCCAGCCGGCCCTGGCTGATCTCCGGCTGATACGGCGTGTAGGCGGTGTACCAGGCCGGGTTCTCCATGATGTTGCGCAACAGCACCGGCGGGGTGAGGGTGTCGTAATAGCCCTGGCCGATCATCGAAACCGCCGTGGTGTTGGAGTCCGCCAGCGCGCGCAGCTCGCCGAGTGCCTGATGCTCGCCGACGGGTGCCGGGAGATGCTCGAGCCCTGGTGCGATTCCCTGGCCGGCGACTGCGTCGAGGATCGGCGCCGGCAGCGCCTTGGCAGCCAGCTCATCGAGCGAGCCGACCCCGATGACACCCAGCATGTGGGCCAGTGCGTCGTGGTCGAGACCGATGTGACGGCTTACGAAAGCGGGATCGGACATGAGGCTCCTGACTCGAGGCAGACGGCGTCGTGGTCGCCCTCTCCCTCTGTCGTCAGTGCCTGAGAGATTCAGCGACCGCCGGGACGCCTTTCCCCATGGGCGGGCGGCCGGGTGGGCCGCCGCTTTCCAGAGGCATCGAGATCACTCGCGGTCCGGGTGCCTGAGAGGTTGACGGAGAGGTGTTGCTCCTTCGGCGTCCGGGGCTGGCGTGCCACGGAACTCTCCCGCGCGCGATCGATGCAGTTCCGAGTCTAGACCCACCACCGCCCGGCGGCGGGAGCGGCGCGGCCGTTCAGCCGATCTTGCGGTCGCGGCTCTTGCGGCGGGAGGCCAGTTCGTCCTCGGGCGCCGCGATCGACTCGCCGCCGTCGGCGCGCTCGCCCGGGAAGTCGGCGATCGCGCCGGTCAGCTCACGCATGGCGCCGCTGACCGCGATGCCGAACACGCCCTGGCCGCCCTGCAGAAGGTCCACCACCTCCTCGGCGGAGGTGCACTCATAGACCGTGGTCCCGTCGGAGAACAGGGTGATGTTGGCCAGATCCTCGACTCCGCGCTGGCGCAGATGATCGACGGCTACCCGGATGTTGTGCAGCGAGATCCCGGTGTCGAGCAGCCGCTTGACGATCTTGAGGACCAGGATGTCCTTGAAGGAGTAGAGCCGCTGGCTGCCGGAGCCGGCCGCACCACGGATGGACGGCACCACCAGCGAGGTGCGGGCCCAGTAGTCGAGCTGCCGGTAGGTGATGCCGGCGATCTGGCAGGCGCTGGGGCCGCGGTAGCCCACCAGTTCATCGGGAACCGAGTCGTCGGGGAACAGGCCGGCCTGAACCGGTGCGGCGACCGGCGCCACCGAGGGCGTGGGTGCGGGGGTGTGTGCAGCGAGATCCAGCTGTTCCTGACGTGGCTCGTCGCCCACGGTGCTTCCTCTCGCCGTTCCCGTTCGGTGCCGTTGGAGCCGTCTGCCGACCCCGCAGCGGCGCTGCCCAGAGTTCTTAGAGCATACGCCTTCGCCTTCTAGAGTATGAGCGCCATCAGGTCCCCGGGCGGTGCAGGGCGGTGGCGTGTCGAGCCGACTCTGGCCGATATGAGACGCTTCCGTGACTTCCGGGGCGGCAGATGTGTGCGGCCGGTCAGGTGGCTTTGAAGTCGTCCGGGGAGACGCTGTCGAGGAATTCCTTGAACTTCTCCACCTCGTCTTCGCGCACCTCGCCGGACTCGTCGTCGCTTTCGTCGGGAATCAGCAGGCCCGCTTCGTCGAGGACGGTCTCCTCGACGAAGATCGGCACCCCCATGCGCAACGCGATGGCCACCGAGTCCGACGGGCGCGCCGACACGCGCACATCGCGCTCGAAGATCAGGTCCGCGTAAAAGGTTCCCTCCTGAAGGTCCACGATCCGGACTTCCTTGAGCGAATGCCCAAGCGCACCAAGAACATCGCGAAACAGATCGTGGGTCAGCGGGCGGGCCGGCTCGACGCCCTGCTGTTCGAGGATGATCGCGTTCGCCTCGGTCTGCCCGATCCAGATCGGCAGGTAGCGATCGCCGGCGGTCTCGCGCAGCAGCAGAACCGGCTGGTTGGCAGGTTGCTCAACCTTGATTCCGACGACCCGGACCTCAGCCATGCTCCGGAGTCTAGTCCTCAGCGGTCCAGAGCGTTACGGACCGCCGACTTGATCAGGCAGGTGTGCAGGGTGATCGCCAGTGCGGCCACCTCGCGGGCGAGATCGTCGGCGCGGTCACGGGCGCCGGTGGTACCCGCCTTGCCCACCGGACCGGCGATCTGGGCGATCAGGTCGGACTGCCGGTCGGCCGCCGAACGGAAGGGGCGCAGATGCCGCGGTTCGACCCCGTACTCGCCGAGAGCCTGCGCGCACTGCGCGATCACCGGTGCGTACTCGTCGTAGAAACCGCCGGGGCCGGTGGTGATGACACCCGCCTTGCACAATGCGGTCAGCAGTGCCGGCTCGACACCCGAGCGCTCCAGGACGTCCTCCCGGCGCAGTCGCACACCGTGCATTTCCCGCTCGGGCATTTCCCGCTCGGGCATTTCCCCCGCACCCGGTTCGTCGACGGGAACCAGTCGCGGCGCCGGGTATGCGGCGTTCTGCGGGAGTTCCCCGTCGGGTTGTGCGTCGAGTTGGGCCTTGATCACCTTCAGCGGAAGGTACTGATCGCGTTGCGCGGTCAGAATGAAGCGAAGCCGCGCGCAGTCATAGGCGCTGAACCGGCGATACCCCGAGGGGGCGCGCTCGGGAGTCACCAGACCCTCTGCTTCGAGGAACCGGATCTTGGACATGGTCACATCCGGGAATTCCGGTCGCAGCAGATCCAGAACCGCGCCGATCGACATCCCGGCGAGACCGGGGCTATCGGGCGCCGTCATCGTCGCCGGCTCGCCCATCGCCGAACTGCCGGGGGCCGGTGAGGAACACCAGCCGGAACTTGCCGATCTGAACCTCGTCGCCGTTTGCCAGCGTGGCCGAGTCGACCGGTTCGCGGTTGACGTAGGTGCCGTTGAGGCTGCCGACGTCGACCACCTGGAACTCCCCGGAATCCTGCCGGAACTCGGCGTGACGACGGCTGACGGTCACGTCGTCGAGGAAGATGTCGGAGTCGGGATGCCGGCCCGCCGATGTGCTCGGCTGGTCGAGCAGGAAGCGTGAACCGGCATTGGGGCCGCGCTTGACGACCAGCAGCGCCGACCCCACCGGCAGGCCCTCGACTCCGGACACCGCGGTCTCGCCGGCGCCGCCCGGCGGCGCGTCGAGATCGTTGAGGAAGTCGGCGCGAAAAACCGAGGTCGTCTCGACCGTGACCTCGTCAGAGGCCTCGTCGGCCCCGGATCGCCGATCGTTGTCCGTCAACGCGCCATTCCTCCTTGTGAAGTCCCTTCGACCGTACCCCGCTGCAGACGCGGGGTGGACTCACTCGTTCAACTCGGGTTCGTTCAACTCAGGATTGCCCCGTAGGCGTCCGCGTCGAGCAGCGCCGCAACCCCGTCATCGAGGGTATCGCCGTCGGCCTGCAGCTCCAAGAGCCACCCCTGGCCGTAGGGATCGGCGTTCACCAGCGCCGGGTTGCCGTCGAGTTCGCCGTTCACCGCGACCACGGTGGCCGTGATGGGTGCGTAGAGATCCGACACCGACTTGGTCGACTCGACCTCGCCGAAGGCCTCACCTGCGCTCACGCTGGCACCCACGGCCGGCAGTTGCACGAAGACCACGTCGCCCAGCGCGGACTGGGCGAAGTCGGTGATGCCGACCCGCACTGTGTCCGGCGCGGTCCGGCGGACCCACTCGTGCTCAGCGGTGTAGCGCAGTTCGGCGGGGATGTCGCTCACAGGGTCCTCCGGGTCATCGTGGGGGGTCGTCGGGGGGGTCATCGTGGGGGCGTCGCGCGTCGGGCATCTGAATCTAACCGAGTACCGGCAGGCGGCGTGCCACCATTCGGACCTGAATCAGATACAGCACGGCCGACCACAGATACATGCCGATGCCCCAAATCAGGAAACCCCAGCCGCAGGCGCCGATCACCCTGCTCCACAACGCATTCCACTGACCCAGCAGAATCAGCGGGAAGCCGGACATCAGCGCGAAGGTGGCGGCTTTGCCGACGTAAGTGACCGGCAGCGCCGGCAGTCCGCGGCGACGCAGCACCGGCAGGGTGGCTGCCAGCGCGAGGTCGCGGCCGAGCAGGATCGCGACCACCCACCACGGCACCACACCGGCCAGGGCCAGTCCGACCGGGACCACCACCATGTAGATGCGGTCCACCAGCGGATCGAGCAGCTCGCCCAACCGGGAGGACTGCCCGGGTACCAGGCGCGCGATCTTGCCGTCCGCCCAGTCCGAGGTTCCGCTGAACATCAGGATCGCCACGGCCGGGCCGTAGGCATGACGCACCAGGAGCAGGTAAACGAAGACAGGCACAAGGGCCAGGCGGATCATGCTCAGGACGTTCGGGATCGTCGCGACCCGTCGTCGGCCGTCGATCGGCATCGCTAGCGGAAGATCCCGGGCAGGCTCAACGCCGACAGCGTGTCATCCCGCAGCGGATTGTCATGGACCATGTACGTCCACGTCGATGTCGGGCGTGCGAGTTTGGACAGATCCAGACCCGGCTCGTGCTCGAGAACATTGGCCGTCTCGAACGTCTGCTGGGAGGCTTCGATCGCATCGGCGGCGAGGTTGGTGAACGCGTCGACCGCCATCCGGTGGAACTCGTCGAGCGGGTTCTGCCGGCCAAGCGCGCGCAGGTGGATGCTTTCCCGGATGTCGGCGAGGTAGGCGAGATGGTCAGCCCAGCCGCGGTCCAGATGGAACAGCATGATGTTGCGGCAGATCCGCTCCATGTCCTCCTCGGGGAGTTCCTTCGAGAGTTCTGCGTAGCGCACCGGGGCGAGTTCTTCGAGTTCCTCGCGGGCAGCCGGTGTGCTCAGCAGGATGTTGCGTCGCTCGACGAGGATGGCCCGCTGCTGGGCGATCAGCTGGTTGTAGCGCCAGGTGTTCGCGTGTACGTCGAGCATCCGCCCCTCGGCGATGCGCTGCGCGTGGCTGAGCAGTGCCCCCGCCTTCGGGCTGGTGATGCGGCCGGTCTCGTCGCACTCCATGGGCAACTTGCCCAGCTCCAGGTGCGAGGTGACGACTTCGTCCTCCCAGCTGGAGAAGAACACCGAGGAACCCGGATCGCCCTGGCGGCCGGTGCGTCCCCGAAGCTGGTTGTCCAGCCGCTCGGTGTTGTGCCGCCCGGTGCCGACGACATGCAGACCTCCGAGTTCGGCGACGGCGTTCTTCTCCGCGGAGTCGTCGGCGGCGTCCGAACCGCCGAGTCGGATGTCGGTGCCCCGGCCCGCCATCTGTGTCGACACCGTCACTGCGCCGAGCATGCCCGCCTCGGCGATGACACGCGCCTCCTCCTCGTCGTTCTTGGCATTGAGAACGACGGCGGGAACTCCACGCCGCACGAGCCTGGAGTGCAAGTCCTCCGACTCGGCGACGTCGTGGGTGCCCACCAGGATGGGCTGGCCGGTGACGTGCAACTCGATGATGTGGTCGATGATCCCGTCGTTCTTCGCCGCGGCGGTTATGTAGACCCGGTCGGCCTCGTCGGTGCGGATATTGGGGGTGTTGGGCGGAATGGGTGATACCCCAAGGGAATAGAACTGCCGGAGCTGCTCACCGGCGGCCAGCGCGGTACCGGTCATCCCGCAGACGGTGGGATACCGGTTGATCAACGCCTGCACGGTGATCGTATCGAGCACCTCGCCGGTCTCGGTGGTCTCGATGCCCTCCTTGGCCTCGACGGCGGCCTGCAGTCCGTCGGGCCAGCGTTGCAGCGTCGCGATGCGGCCGCGTGAGGCGTTGATGAGCTGCACGGCACCGTCGCGGACGATGTAGTGCACATCGCGTTGAAGCAATACGTGGGCGTGCAGGGCGACGTTGACCTCCGTGAGCGTGGTCGCCACGTGCTCCTCGGAGTAGAGGTCGATCCCGCCGAGCGCCTTCTCCACCTTCTGCGCGCCGGCTTCGGTCAGATGGACGTTTCTGCTGTCGGCATCGGTGGCGTAATCCTCGTCGGGCGTCAACTCACCGACCAGCCGGACGATCTCGGGTTTCGGCGTCTCCCGGTGGGTGGTGCCGGCCAATACCAGCGGCACCAGGGCCTCATCGACCAGGACAGAGTCGGCCTCATCGATCAGGGCTACATCGGGGTTGGGCGACACCAGATCGGCGACATCGGTGACGAGCTGGTCGCGCAGCACGTCGAAGCCGATCTCGTTGACCGACGCGTAGGTGACGTCGCACCGGTAGGCCGCCCGTCGTTCGGCCTGGCTGGATTCGGCGGTGACCCAACCGACGCTGCACCCCATCGCCTCGATCAGCGGGCCCATCCACTCGGCGTCGCGGCGGGCGAGATAGTCGTTGATGGTCACCACGTGGACCCGTCGGCCGCCCAGGGCGTAACCCGCCGCGGCGATCGCACCCGCCAGCGTCTTGCCTTCACCGGTGGCCATCTCGATGACGTCGCCGGCCATCATGCGCAGCGCACCGAGTAACTGGACGTCGAAGGGCCGCAGGCCGGTCGCGCGATCGGCGGCCTCGCGGGCGATCGCCAGGAACTGCGGGATGTCGGCGGAGTCGGCCAGGTCGTCGAGTTCCAGCAGCTGTGCGGCCTGGGCGAGTTGCTCATCGTCGAGGCCGCGCGCCTTGTCGTCGAATTCCGCCGAATCGGTGACCTCCGCCATGGATTGGCTCTTGGCCTTCTCCGTGGTCGCGCCGAGCATCCGCCAGAAACCCCGGCTCAGGCGGCCCGGCCCGGCGGTCTTCGAGGGTTTAGCCACGGCGTCAACGGTACCGGCCCGGTAACTGGGGTAGCTTCGCCGGGAACGATGCAGGGCCGCTAAGGCGATGGAAGGCGATGGGAGGAGAATTCGGTGGACGCGTTCACGCCGTCGCTGGACTGGGCGCACGAGTTGGGCCCCTCGCTGTGGTGGATCGCCCGGGCGTGGGTACTGACCGCCGCGGTGACCCTGCTGGTGCTCGTGCTGATCGCGAGGTTCACCGTGTGGGGCAGGCAGTACTGGCGGATCACCCGGGACTACTTCAAGGGCCGCGATTCCGTGGTCGTGTGGGCCTGGCTGGGCGTGCTGCTGCTTTCGGTGATGATCTCGGTGCGGATCACCGTCCTGCTCAGCTATCAGGGCAACGACCTGATGGAGTCGCTGCAAATGGCGTTCACCGCCGGCGGGGAGGGTGACGACTCGGGTCGCCGTGCGGCGATCAAGGGCTTCTGGGGCTCCCTCGGGGTGTTCGGTGTGCTGGCCACCATCTACGTGACGCAGGTGATGCTCGATCTGTACCTGACACAGCGCTTCATCATCCGTTGGCGCACCTGGCTCACCGCGAAACTCACCGGCGACTGGCTCTCCGACCGCGCCTACTACCGCGCCCGATTCACCGACACCAACACCGACAACCCGGATCAGCGCATCCAGCTCGATGTCGATGTCTTCACCACCGGCATCGGCGGATTACCCAATCAGCCGCAGGTGGGCACCGGGTCGACGTTGTTGTTCGGCGCCGTGAACTCGGTTTCCACCGTGGTGTCGTTCGTGCCGATTCTGTGGCACCTCTCCGGACCGCTGACCTTCTTCGGCGTCACGCTGCCCCGCGCGCTGTTCTGGATCGCGTTCGTCTACGTGCTTTTCGCGACGATCGGCGCGTTCTGGATCGGCCGCCCGCTGATCCGGCTGAGTTTCCGCAACGAGCTCACCAACGCCGCCTTCCGGTACGCGCTGGTCCGTCTGCGTGACGCTGCCGAAGCCGTCGGTTTCTACCGAGGCGAGAACGCCGAGCGCGGCTTGCTGCACAACCGGTTCACCGACATCATCGCCAACTACCGGGCCTATGTCCGAAGGACCATCGGTTTGACCGGATGGAACCTGACCCTGAGTCAGCTGCTGAGCCCGTTGCCACTTGCGGTGCAGGCGCAACGGCTCTTCCGCGGCGAGATGACGTTCGGCGACGTCAGCCAGTCCTCCAGCGCGTTCGGCAACATCGCCGACTCGCTGTCGTTCTTCCGAAACGCCTATGACCAGTTCGCGGCCTACCGCGCCGCGATCATCCGTCTGTACGGACTGGTCGAGACCAACGAGACCGCACGCGACATGCCGAGTCTGGAGACGGTGGCCAGCACCGACGGCTCGGTCGAACTGACTGCGGTGGAGGTCCGCACACCGTCGGGCGGCCAGTTGGTGGATCCGCTTGACCTGCGGCTCGATCCTGGCGAGGCGCTGGTGGTGACAGGCCGATCGGGAGCCGGCAAGACCACGCTGCTGCGCAGTCTCGCTCAGATGTGGCCGTACACCTCGGGCACGGTGCGGCGGCCCGTGGAGGGTCACGAGACGATGTTCCTCTCGCAGCTCCCCTACGTGCCGCTCGGCGATCTGCGTACCGTGCTGTCCTACCCGGCTCATTCCGGTGAGGTTCCCGACGAACAACTGCAGGCGGTCCTGGGTCGGGTGTCGCTGTCACACCTGATCGGACGGCTCAACGAGGTCGAGGACTGGGCCAAGGTGCTCTCGCCGGGCGAGCAGCAGCGCATCGCCTTCGCGCGAGTCCTGCTCACCAGGCCCCGAGCGGTGTTCCTCGATGAGGCCACCTCCGCACTGGACGAGGGCCTGGAGTACGCGCTCTATGACGCCATGCGTACCGAGTTGCCGAACACCATCGTGGTCAGCGTGAGTCACCGGCCCAGCGTCGACCGGCACCATGAGAGGCATTTGGAGCTGCTCGGCGAAGGCGGCTGGCGCCTCGGCCGCACCGGAGGCGGGCGGCCCGGTGAGCTAGACCTGGGCAGGACCTAGCTGACAAGCTTGCCCGCGTGGAGATGTTCAAACCTTCGCTGGACTGGGCGAACGAGATCCCGCATTCGCTGCTCTGGACAGGAAAAGCGTGGCTGATCACCTCGGTGGTCACTGTGCTGATCCTGGTGTTGCTCGCCAGATACACCGCCTGGGGCCGCCAGTTCTGGCGTGTCACCGGCGGATACTTCACAGGCCGCGAATCGGTCGTGGTCTGGGTCTGGCTGGGTGTCCTGTTGTTCTCCACCCTGATCGCCGTTCGCCTCGAGGTGCTGCTGAGTTACTTCAGCAATGATCTGTATTCGTCACTGCAGACGGCGTTCGAAGGCGCCGGCGCGGGCAACACCGCGGTGCGCGACTCCGGCGTCGGGGGTTTCTGGACGGCCATCGTCACCTTCGCGCTGATCGCTGCGCTCTACGTCAGCCGCCAGATCATCGACATCTACCTCACCCAGCGGTTCATCATCCGCTGGCGGGTGTGGCTGACCGAGAGGTTGACCGGGGACTGGCTCGGCGACGAAGCCTTCTACCGCGGCCGGTTCATCGACACCCCGATCGACAATCCCGACCAGCGAATCCAGCTCGACATCGACGCCTTCACCACCTGCACCGGCCAGGGAACCAATACGCCGACGGTCGGTACGACGACGACGCTGCTATTCGGGGGAATCAACTCCATGGTGTCGGTCGTGGCCTTCACGCCCATCCTGTGGGGACTGTCCGGCCCGCTCACCTTGTTCGGGATCACGATCAACCACGCTCTGTTCTGGATCGCGCTGGTGTACGTGTTCGCCACCACTGTCATCGCGTTCTGGATCGGCCATCCGCTGATCCGATTCAGTTTCCGCAACGAGTTGACCAACGCCGCCTTCCGCTACGCGCTCGTGCGCCTGCGCGATGCGGCTGAATCGGTCAGTTTCTATCGCGGTGAGGGCGCCGAGAGGTCGGTCCTGCGAACTCGATTTGATGCGATCATCGCCAACTATCGGCGATTCGTGGTGCGCAGCCTCGCGTTGCTCGGCTGGAACCAGACCATCAGCCAGATCATCAACCCGCTGCCCCTTGTCATCCAGGCGCAGCGGTTGTTCAAGGGGCAGATCAGTTTCGGCGATGTGACGCAGTCGGCGTCTGCATTCAACAACGTGCATGATTCCCTGTCGTTCTTCCGGGCGGTGTATGACTCCTTCGCGGCCTACCGCGCCACCATCATCCGGCTCGAAGGACTTGTCGAGGCCAACCAGGAGGCCAGGGATCTGCCCCGGCTGGAGGCGGAGCACAGCGGCGACGGCAGCATCGAACTGCGCGATGTCGAGATCCGGAATCCAGCGGGCCGGCAATTGCTCGAACCGCTCAGCCTTCGCCTGGAGCCCGGGGAGTCACTGGTCATCACCGGCCCCTCGGGGTGCGGCCGGACCACCCTGCTCCGCAGCATCGCCCGGTTGTGGCCGTATGCGACCGGTACGGTGCATCAGCCCGACGGAGACGGCGACGCCATGTTCCTCTCCCAGGTGCCCTACCTTCCGCTCGGTGATCTGCGGGCAGTGCTGAGCTACCCGGATCCGGAGGCGTCCATCAGCGACGAGGAACTCGTCGCGGCGCTCGAGGACGTCGCCCTTGGCCACCTGACCGCGCGTCTCAACGAGACGCAGGACTGGTCGAAGACCCTCTCGCCCGGTGAGCAGCAGCGGATCGCGTTCGCGCGGGTGCTTCTGCACAAGCCCCGGGTCATCTTCCTCGACGAGTCGACCTCCGCGCTCGACGAGGGCAATGAGTACAGCCTGTACCGCCTGATCCGAACCCGCCTGCCGGAGAGCATCGTGGTGTCGGTGACCCACCGTGACACGGTGCGCCAGCATCACGGGATGCACCTGCGCCTGCTCGGCGACGGCCGCTGGGAACTGCAGCCCGAAGCCGAACCCGCCGGGATCTAAACGGCTTTGGCGCGCGCGGCCGCCTTCGCCCCCGCCCGCCGTCCGAAGAAGGAACCCGAACCCAACTGGGTGCCGCTGGAATAGCCCTTGCCGTCCTGGGCGAGGTTGGACGCTGACGCACCGGCGGCGAACAGACCGGCGATCACGGTGCCGTCCGGGCGCAGCACCTCGCCG
The DNA here is from genome assembly GCA_037141465.1 of Mycobacteriaceae bacterium. Lineage (GTDB taxonomy): Bacteria > Actinomycetota > Actinomycetes > Mycobacteriales > Mycobacteriaceae > Mycobacterium. Next base: position 13,449 of record JBAXCK010000047.1, read on the forward strand.
TCGACGTCGGTGGCCAGACCGCCGACGGTGAATCCGGAGTACATCGCTTTGCCGAGTGACAGATCGAACGCCGCCCACGGCCCTTTGTCCTGCACGGCAAGGTATTCCGGCTGCTTGTGGAAGTCCGGATCCTCACCCCGCGCGGCGTACTCGTTGTAGCGGTTCAGGGTGGCCACCAGATTCCCTTCGGGAATTCCCAGAGCGGACTCCATCTCCTCGACGCTCTCGAAGCCGTCGATGAATTTGATCAGCGGGAAGTCCGGTCGCTGTAGGTGATCCTCGTCGACGATGAGGAACGCCGCACTGTCAGGTTGGTCCATCACATATCCCGACGTGCGTGAATGGTAGGAGTCCTCGGCGACGAATCGTTGCCCGAGGTTGTTGACGATGATCCCCGTCAGCAGCACCGCCGGCGGGTAGACCGGCGCGGTGATGAAGGCCTGGTCCATGTGCTTGGTGTCGCCGCCGGCGGAGACCCCCAGCCTGATGCCGAGACCGTCGTCGTAGGTGTTGCCCAGGACGAACGGCTTCTCGGCGAGTTTGGGTGTGTAGCGCGTCACCATCTCGGTGTTCATCACGAAGCCGCCTGCGGCGATCACCACCGCATCGGCGCGTGCGAACCCGCTGCGGCCGAAGTGTTTCCATGCGACGCCCACGACGGCGTCGCCGTCGGTCACCAGGTTCGTCGCACCCGTCTCGTACCGGATCTCCACGCCCAGTTCGGCGGCACGCTTGACCAACAGTTCAATCACCATGGCCGCGCCCTGGGTGTCGCCGGGAACGGGGACCTTGTGTCCGCGCGGCGCGGGCACCGCCATGTCCTTGTACGGCCACACCTTCTCGTTGCCGGTGAACATCAGGCCCTCGGTGTTGGGCTGAATGACCGCCTTCTCCGGGTAGTAGCTGCGCTCGAAGTGGACGCCGAGGTCTTCGAGCCAGTTGAAGTGCTCGACGCTGCCCTCGCAGTAGGCGCGGATCTTGTCGTGCTCGGGCTCACGCGACATCGCGACGAGGTACTTGTACATCTCCTCGGCGCTGTCGGCATGCCCGGTGGCCTGCTGAACAGCGGTGCCGCCGCCGAGATAGAAGTGCCCGCCGGCCAGTGCGGTGGTGCCACCGGCCACGGCGGCGCGTTCCAGGACCAGGACGCGCGCTCCCTGAGCTGCGGCAGTGACGGCGGCGCAGCCGCCGCCGATGCCGAAGCCGATCACCACCACATCGACGTCGTCGGACCATTCGGTCACGTCGGCTGCGTCGAGCACCGGGGGGATGTCGAGGCCACTCATGGCCGAAAGGATATCCCCGGCCCCGCGGACTGGCGAGAACGTGTTCTAGTTTGCGCGCGCGGCGGCGACGTTGATGACGGTGGCCGCCATCGCCAGGTCTTCGCGGACCTGCTGTCCGGTGGCCTGCCAGGAGACCGCTGCGGGCAACCGGCCCCAGGTGCTGTTGAACAGTCCGACCAGGATCGCCCGGCCGCTGCCATCGAGGGTGTAAACCGGACCCCCGGAGTCACCCTTCTGGCTGACGACACCGTTGTCCATGGTGAACCAGCCGTTGTTGATGCGTTCGACCGTGCCGCAACTCTCCCCCGTCACAACGCCGAAGTGACAGACCGGCTGACCCGCGGCAAGCGTGGCGGCCGGATCGGCGACGAGGGGGCGTCCGCCGGGAAGGACCGGATTGATCGTGACGTCATCGGCCAGCTTGATGGACTGGTAGTCCGATATCACCTGGTCGGTGCGGACCACGGCGCCGTCGGGGGTGTTGTCCCGCGCGGTGGACACCACACCGATGAAGCGCCCGTTGCGGTCGGTCACCACGCCGGTGCCGCGGCAGTGTCCGGCCGAGTAGCCCACCCGGGCCACCGGATCGACGTAGCCCAGCGTGCACATCGAGGAGTCCTGACGGATCTCCATGCCGGGAAAGACGGTCACCCCATCGGCCGCGGCGACCGGGGCCAGTGACACCGATGACGTCACAGCGGCCCCGGCCACCGCGGCCAGGACGACGGATCGCAGCAAAGCGGCCACCATGCACCCCGATCGGTCGGCGGCCCTTCAGAGTCGTTGGACGCTTGAGGGCCGCGTGAACGTGTCGAGGTATGTATCGGCGGCCGGGTCGAATCGTTACCGATCCGCGATAGTCCCAGCTCAGGGGATGGTGATGACCTGGCCCACCTCGATGTGGTCGGGGTTGGCGATATTGTTGGCCTTGGCCAGCTCCATGTAGCGGTTGCCGTCTCCGAGGTACTGCTTGGCGATGTTGAACAGCGTGTCGCCGGAGGCCACCGTGTGGGTGCGCGGCGCCGGAACCTCGTTGGCGACCGGCGCGATCTCGACCTTCTCCTCCGCCGGCGGCGGGGCGTCGGTCTCGGTGCGCGAGTTCCAGGCCGCACCGTCGGCGGCGTAGAGCACCAGGTTGCGGTCGTCCTGCAGGACCAGCCGGACGTCCTTCTTGCCCTTGGTCTTGGTGTCCCACACCGGCTTGTCGCCGGCGTAGATCACGAAATTGCCGTCGCTTTGGACCTCGGCGCGGTCCGCTCCGGACCCGTCGGTGCCGGTCGCCCATTCGGCCTTGCCGCGAACCGCCAGGACGAGATTCCCGTCCTCCTGCAGCGTCAGGGTGTAGGCGCCGTTGTTCGATGTGAGCGAATCGCCCCGACCGAGCTTCTGTCCTGCGTTGAGTGTGTCTCCCACGACCGTGCTTACCTCCTCTAATCCGCCTTCGTACCGGGCGGGCGTGGCCGAGCCTACTGGAAATTTCTGACCGCCCCCGAGCCAGCCCGCAAACTTCGGCTCACCTCAGGAGTCGAACCCCAGACCCAACCTGTCGAGGATCCGCAGGAACAGATTGCGTCGGCCACCGTTGTGGTCGGCGCGGTTCAGCGACCACCGGGTGGCCTGGATGCCGATGCCGGCCACCGGCTCGGGAGGGAACGGCAGCGGCCGCTTGCGCACCATCTCCAGTTCGGTCCGCTCGGTCTCACGGCCGTCGAGCAGGTCGAGACAGACGTCTGCGGCGAACCGGGATGCGCCCACGCCAAGGCCGGTGAACCCGTTGACGTAGGCGATCCGGCCACGGCCGGCGAGTCCCCAGTGCGCGCAGAACCGGGTGTTGGTGTCGATCGGCCCCGCCCAGCGGTGGCTGAAACGAACATCGTCCAGCTGGGGAAAAGTCAGGAAGAAATGCGCGGCGAGCTTGCGGAAGAGTTCCGGACGATCTTCATAGCGTGGATCGACCCGACGGCCGAAGTGGTACACGGCGTCGTAGCCGCCCCACAGGATGCGGTTGTCGCTGGACAATCGGTAATAGTGGAATTGATTGCCGGCGTCGCCGATGCCCTGGCGCGCGCGCCAGCCGATACGTCCCAATTGCTCATCGGTGAGCGGTTCGGTGCCCAGGACGTAGTCATAGACCGGGACCGTGTAGAGCCGGTTACGGCGAAGCAGGCTCGGGAAGACGTTGGTGGCCAGCACAACCTGGGCTGCGCGAATCGCTCCGGCGTCCGTTCGAACCGTCACACCCCCACGATCGTGATCGATCCCGCGGGCCGCGGTGCGCTCGTGGATCACGACCCCGAGTTCGGAGCACGCTCGGGCGAGTTCGGTGACCAGACGGGTCGGGTTGACGATCGCGCATGTCGACGAGAACAACCCCGCACGGTAGGTAGGTGAATCCACCTGTGCACGAACAGCGTCCGCTGCCAGGAACTCGCCCTCTCCCGCCTGCGCCGCGCACTGTAGCGACGGAACCTGGTAAGGCTCGGTGGCCACCGTCAGCATTCCGGTGGGCTCCCATTCCACCTTCATCCCGTAGGCGTCGATGTCGGCGGCCATGCCCGCAAGATTGGCAACTCCCATGCGTTCGAGTTCCTCGAACTCTCTGGGCCAGCGGGACTTCCCGTTCGCCGCGCCGTGGGTGATGCTCGCCTCCACGAAGCCGCCGTTGCGCCCCGATGCCGCCCAGCCGAGACGTTCCGCCTCGATGAGCACCACCCGATCCCCCGGCCGCCGTTCGGCAGCGTGCAGAGCGGTCCACAGCCCGGTGTATCCACCGCCGACGACGAGTAGGTCGCAGCTCAGCGGCGCGGTCAGTGCCGGATACTCGCGCGGGCTGTCGAGCAGTGCGGGATCGAACCACATCGACCCCGCAGAGGCCGATGCCAGCGCGCGGCTGATGAGATGCTCGTCGACCGGATGGTCGAAGGTGGTCCGAGGCCGACCCATGGCCCTATGGTGCCAGAGTCAGCGGGTGAAGCGGGCGATCAGTGGCCCGCGGGAGCCGGTGCCCATCCCGGTGGGCCGACGACATAGCCGAGGCGGTCTCGCCAGGATGTGGCTGAGCGGACGTCGCGGGCGATCGCCACGTACTCGTGGGTCTCGAGTGTGACGATGTTGAAGGTGTCGACGGGTTTGGTCAGGCCGTAGTGCGGGCGATGGGTCTCGGGTGCGAACGTGCCGAACAGCCGGTCCCAGATGATGAGGATGCCGCCGTAGTTGCGATCGAGGTAATCCGGGTCCGTGCCGTGGTGGACACGATGGTGTGACGGGGTGTTGAAGACGAACTCGATTGGTCGCGGCAACCGGCCGATCCGCTCGGTGTGAATCCAGAACTGGTAGACGAGGCTGATCGAGAAACTGGTGAACACCATCCACGGTGGCACGCCAAGCATAGGCAGTGGCGCCCACATGATCAGTTCACCGCTGTTGTTCCACTTCTGTCGCAGCGCGGTGGCGAAGTTGAAGTAGCGGCTGGAGTGGTGGGCCTGGTGGGTGGCCCAGATCAGGCGAACTCGGTGTGCGAGCCGGTGATAGGCGTAGAACAACAGATCAACACCGACCAGGGCGATGACCCAGGTGTACCAGTGCCGGGCGGACAGGTGCCACGGCGCGACGTAGGCGTACAGCGCGGCGTAGCCGAGCAACCCGATGAACTTCCAGGCCCCCATCGTGAAGACCGACACCAACCCCATCGAGATGGATGCCCACGCATCCCGAGCCAGGTAGCTGCCGCGTGCAAGCGACTCTTCGCTCGCCGGCCCGGGCTCCAGCCGTTCTAGCTTGCGCGCCGCGGTCCACTCGACAATGAGTAGGACGAGGAAGAACGGCACCGCGAACAGCACCGGATCGCGCATTGGCGGGGGCAGCACGCCTGAGAGTTTAGTCTGCTGAGCGATGAGACGAACCACGGCGCTGCGCACCTGGTGCTTTTTGCTGGGCGCAATCCTGACCGAGGTGACGGCCACTCTGTCGCTGCGCGCATCGCAGGACGACCGACTGTGGCTGCTGCTGGTGGCGGCCGGCTACGCGAGCTCGTTCTTGCTGCTGACCGGGGTGTTGCGGGCCGGCATGCCGGTGGGTGTCGCCTACGGAATCTGGGGAGCGCTCGGAACCGCGATCACCGCGGTGATGGCGGCTGTCATCTTCGGTGACCCGTTCACCGGTCCGGTCGTTCTCGGGATCGCGCTGATCATCTCCGGCGTGCTGCTCGTCGAACTCGGATCGCGAGGGGACGGATCGCACGGGGCTCAGGTGGCCGCCGAATGAGCTGGCTGGCGCTATTCGGCGGGATCCTGCTGGAGGTGTTGTCCACCCTGGGGTTGCGGGCATCCGACGGATTCCGCAAACGCCGATGGATCGCGCCGGTGCTCGTTGGTTACGTCTGCTCGTTCAGTCTGGTGTGGCTCGCGCTGCACCTGGGCATGCCGGTCGGCATCGCCTACGGCGTCTGGTCGGCATGCGGCGTCGCACTGGTGGCGCTGCTGGCCCGGCTGTTGTTCGCCGAGCGGCTCACACCGCTGATGCTGCTGGGTATCGCGCTGATCATCGCCGGTGTTCTCACCATCGAATTGTCCGGCGCGGTCACCTGACCATGGCGCAGGATGGGGGTCATGGCTGACCCGGCACTCACCGCCCTCGCCGACCGGATGGGCGTGGCGTGCGCCTACCACGACTGGGCGGGCAACTTTCTCACCGTCGATCCAGACACCGTGATCGCAGTTCTGGCAGCGCTCGGTGTCGATGCTGAAACCGAAGGTGACTGTGCGGCATCACTGGCCGAGCTCGACAGGCGCCACTGGTCACGCCCACTTCCGCCCACCATCGTGGCGCGATCGGGTACTGAGACGGGGTTCTGGGTGCACGTCACCCACGGCGAACCGGCACACCTGTGGATCCGGCTCGAGGACGGTGCCGTGCGCACCGGGGTGCGGCAGGCCGATAACTTCACCGCCCCGTTCGACATGGGCGATCGACTGGTCGGCGAAGCCACTTTCATGGTCCCCGCCGATCTGCCGCTGGGTTACCACCGCCTCCACCTGCGCTCCGGAGGTCAGGAGTTCGACACCGCGCTCATCGTCACCCCGGCGTGGCTGGGACTTCCCGCCCGGATGGGATCCCGACGTGCGTGGGGTCTGGCCACCCAGCTCTACAGCGTCCGATCCAAGGGATCGTGGGGTTTCGGGGATCTCGCCGACCTCGCCGAACTCGCGGTGTGGGCAGGCTCCCGCCATCACGCCGGATACGTCCTGATCAACCCGCTTCACGCCGCGGCGCCGACCAGCCCCATGGAGCCTTCCCCCTACCTGCCGACATCGCGGCGTTTCGTCAATCCGCTTTACCTTCGCGTCGAGGCGATACCGGAGTTCGCCTTCCTTCCCAAACGCGGCCGCGTCACGAAACTGCGGCGCGGGATTCAGTCGCGTGCTCGTAAATCCTCGATCATCGATCGTGATGCGATCTGGTCGGCCAAGCGCAGTGCCCTGAAACTGGTGTACGGCGTTGATCGTTCCGCCGGCCGCCAACTCGCGTTCGACTCTTTCAAGGAGCGCGAGGGTGTCGCCCTGGACAACTTCGCGACGTGGTGTGCCCTCGCCGAGAAGCACGGTGGTAACTGGCGCGACTGGCCGACAGAGCTTCAGCATCCGGAGAATCAGGCGGTCGCCGACTTCGCCGCGAAGCATCACCGCGCGGTCGACTTCCACCGCTGGTTGCAGTGGCAACTCGATGAACAACTCGCCCGTGCTCAGTCCCAGGCGCTCGGTGCCGGCATGGGGCTGGGAATCATGGCCGATCTTGCGGTCGGAGTGCACCCCAACGGCGCAGACTCCTGGGCGCTACAGGACGTTCTTGCCCTGGGGGTCACCGCCGGCGCTCCGCCGGATGAGTTCAACCAGCTCGGTCAGGACTGGTCCCAGCCGCCGTGGCGGCCCGACCGTCTGGAGGAACTCGGCTACCAACCGTTACGGACACTGATCCAGGCGGTACTGCGGCACGCCGGCGGAGTACGCATCGACCACATCATCGGTCTATTCCGGCTGTGGTGGATTCCCGACGGCGCTCCCCCGACCTCGGGCACCTACGTGCGCTACAACCACGACGCGATGATCGGGATCGTCGCACTGGAGGCGCACCGGGCCGGCGCAGTGGTCGTCGGCGAAGATCTGGGCACAGTCGAGCCGTGGGCCCGTGACTACCTGCGTGAGCGGGGACTGCTGGGCACTTCGATCCTGTGGTTCGAGGTCGAGCAGGGCGGCCGTGGGCCGCTCGCCGCCGATCACTGGCGGGAACTGTGTCTGTCCTCGGTGACCACCCACGACCTCCCGCCGACACCGGGTTACCTCGACGGCGAGCATGTGCGGTTGCGCGCCGAGCTGGGTCTGCTGACCAGGCCGGCCGAGGACGAACTCGCCGACCACCGGGCTGTTCAGGAGGCGTGGAAGGCCGAACTGCGGCGCGTCGGCGTACTCGGTGTCGAGGCCGATGAGGAAGCCCTCACGGTGGCACTGCACCGCTACCTGTGCCGCACGCCCTCGCGGCTGCTGGCATTGGCCCTGACCGACGCCGTGGGTGAGCGGCGGACCCAGAACCAGCCCGGCACGACCGACGAGTATCCGAACTGGCGGGTGCCGCTGTCGGGACCGGACGGCTCGCCGATCCTGCTGGAGGACGTCTTCACCGATCGCCGCGCCGCAACGCTCGCCGAGGTGTTGCGCGCCGGTACTGATCCGCGATCCGGCTGACGAGACCCCTCGCCGTAGTATCGCGTCGATGGCGACCGAGGCGACACCGTTGTGGCTGT